>JAUYIZ010000425.1 GCA_030688615.1 Desulfobacterales bacterium
CCCAAATCATTTTCCCACGAGCGTAAACATTTGCGGAGTTCTCGGCACAGGCTGTTCTGGCTCGTCTCGCCGACAGACCCGAACAGTTTTTCGCCAAGATGTCCCGCCCGTAACATGTCAGACTCCGGAGCCTTTTCAGGCTTAATGATTTCAACACGTTTCCATTGGGCAGGATCTGAAAGACAGGTTCTTATAACGGAAAAGGAATCCCTTAATTCCAGAAATCGCGATTTCGATGTCACGCCGGTTGAAAAAGCAGTTTTGACGTTCTCGGAAAATATTTTCTTCCCGTCGATAACGAAATGAATCTTATCATCCTTGAAAAGTATATTCAGCAAATCAAATATATACGCCGTGGACCATTTGTCCGGTTGCGCTGACAAATGGGCTGCCACTTGGTCGAGCATGGCATGATCATGGCCGGCAATCCAAGTAGTGATAATATCGTGGACCTTTTTCAGGTCATCCGAATGGGATTGGTCAAAATCGAAAGTTTTCTGCGGAAAACCCAGGTTAATGTGATCCATAATGTCCATTGCCCGCTACCGTCTGCCAAGTTCTCCCGGCCCTGAAATCCTGCAAGGGGGGCCCTTTCACCCCTCGGCTGCAAGCTTTTTTCTGCCCCCACTGCCTGATCACTCAAAAGCTATCGGGCCGCGCTTTTCGACGGGGGTGGCGAGGGTCAGGGTCACATGATCAATAACCGCCTTAACCCGTTCCTGAAACCAGGCTGCGTCCAACTCCTCTTCCAAATTCCAGGATTCCATATATTCTTCGGGTTGGAGAAAAATCCGGTTTAAGAACGCCAATATTTCTCGCAAATAATCGTCCGCGGTTGAAAATCTTTCAGCACGAATCCCGATGTCGCATTTAAGATAGTCGCAAAATTCAGCGGCAAGAGTGATCGTGCGATAAGCCGTCTCGGTAAGATCGTCTGTGTCCATTGTTTCTCCGTTCACCCCCTGCCCCAGAGTTCGGGAAAATTGCCACATGGGGCCAATTTCTGAATACTGTCAAACAAAAAGTAAATCAACCCCGAAGACAGATTTTATAAAGGCTATTTGGCGAGAGAAATTCATGGCGGCTTGATGGATATCATTCCGAAAAAATTTTGAATTACGGTTTGATAGGAGATTATGAGACTAAAGATTCAGCCTTGGCCATCACCAGTCAGCCAGACATTGAAACATCACATAAAAACGATCTCAGACTTATCAAAGGTTTATGCCGTGGATGATACCCTGGGGTTTCGTCAGATACCAACCGGTTATAGTCGTGTTAAACCGCCCCCGAAAATCAAGATCTTGTGGTTTTAACTTGTTCATGATAATTAAGCCTTAAATTCTCAATTTCCATTTGATTCCGACCTCACCAGACTCAAAATTGGCATGCAAGATCCATTTTACACTTTAGTTTTCGAAATATTTTAACATCACCGTGTGGTAAACCCAGATAACAGAGTCAACCCGGGGGTTCGGGGGAAACCGGTTTTTGCACATCTAACCAAGGAGGGCCAACACATGAATCAATCAGGCGGAAAATATTCCATCACAATCATCCTGGCGATCTCCGTAGCCGTCACATTAATGGGTTACGTAAAAGCCGATGCGCAATGGGAGGCTAAATGGAAGACGGTGCTGGAAGCCGGAAAGAAAGAAGGAAAAGTGTCGGTCTATGCCTCTCTGATAGCGCCTTCATTGAGAAAACAGGCGCCTATTTTCAAAAAACAGTTCGGAATAGATATCGAAATTACGACCGGCAGAGGCGGCGATTTGTCCCGGAAGCTTCGCACGGAAAAAACCGCTGGCGTGAATCTCGCCGATGTGATTATTTCAGGAGGTAATACTTTTTTTGCTGTTAAGAAGTTAGGCGTGACAACGTCTATGGAAGACAAACTGATCCTCCCGGAAGTCACCAACCCGAAGCTCTGGTACACGCTGGACCGTCTTCCGTGGACAGACGAGGACAAACATGTGTTTCATTACTTTGCATACCCCAACCGTGATATTTCCATCAACACCGACCTTGTAAAACCGGGGGAGATACAATCGTGGCAGGACCTTCTAAAACCCCAATATCGAGGAAAGATTGTATGGAGCGACCCTAGTATTCCGGGAAGCGGCTTCAATGGTTTTGCCACCAATATTATTAATAAGGTGACCGATGAGAATTTCTATCGCCAGCTGGTCGCCACACAGGATATCGCATTATCCCGAAACCTGCGACAGATGGCAGAGTGGCTTGCCAGGGGCAAATATGCTGTGGGTGTTTCGGTGGAAGGCCGTCCGTTAGCTGAAATGGTAAATGCCGGTGCGCACATTTCTTATGTAACCGTGAAAGAAGCTACCCGCTTAGCCTTTGATGCCTCCAATGTAGGCATGGCGGCCCAAGCGCCGCATCCGAACGCAGCCATCGTATTCGTCAACTGGCTTTTCAGTAAAGAGGGACAGGTTTTTGCCCAGAAGGCAACGAACTATATGTCTGCCAGGAATGATATTCCCACTGACGAATGCGATCCCCAAACAATGCGGGTGCCCGGAGAGAGATACATTGTTGGTGCCAACACCATGGAGAAATGGGTGATGAATGAGCAGGAAAAATATCTTGCACTGGCCAAGGATATCTTCGGCCCACTGATCGGCAGATGAATTTTGTTCAATCCTTGAATGATAACTACGGCGGCTATGAAGTAACTGATGTCGATCTTGGAAGGGCCAATGTGTAAATTTTGTCCATATTCCTAATTTTTATTTTCTGACTTATTTCTAGAACGGTTTCTCTTTGTTTTATTTATTATCAATTTCGATCGAGCGCTGTCTCATAAGGAGTTTCACTTCATTTTATGACCCGGGCACCCATCTTTCCTGTGAAAGGCAAGAAGATTAAGCCCTCTGATTTTGCGAGGCATTTTCATTGCCCGCATTATAAGACCTGTCTGGATGAGGCGGCCCAAAAGGATCGACTTCTGGATTGCGGGGCATGTGATTTTCTAAATAATAACCATCAAGCCATGAGGAGGTTCTGAATGAATCGAAAGTCAAAAATCTGCTTTTTGCTCCTTGTTTGTGGCGTTATAATGGCCATCATACCTTTTCCATTGCACTCAGGCCCGCTCGATCCTTACATCGAAGGTGCCAAAAAGGAAGGGTCACTTACTCTGGGCCTCACGCTACGCGAAAAGATTGATGGAAAGCCTGCAGGGGTTTTGTACATCGACGCGTTTAATAAACGCTATCCTTTTCTGAAAGTGATTTTTAAAAGAATCGGAGCGGCACGGGAGCGGGAAAGAATTATGTCCGAAATGACAGCGGGCATTTCTGAATATGATGTCGCCACGTTGAGCGATACGATGATCAACGCGGTGGTCGAAGCGAATCTTCACCGTGCTTTTGACTGGGAAACATTAGGTGTCCCCAAGTTTTTAGTTTACCCCGGCAATGTTGGCGTCTTCCAGAGAACAATGGTTTATGGGATCGCTTATAACCGCAAACTTGTCCCGGATGAGGTAGCCAGGACCTTTACCTGGGAAACGTGCACGGATCCAGAATGGAAAGGCAAGAGCGCTTTATATGTCCGGCCACGATATTTGGAGCAATTTTACATGGAGGACGTATGGGGTCGGGATAAAACCCTGGATTATGCAAAACGCTGGATAGCCAACAAACCGTCCGTGGAATCTAGCCGTTCGACAGCCGCTTCCAAACTCGCCGCCGGCGCATTTCACATTTTTTGCGGGGTAGCCCGTACAAATGTTAAACGGCTTCAGGAGTTCGGCGAATCCAAGACAATCGGCGTCGTATATCCCGAACCTGTTCCAGTCGGAAATACGGATCTCATCTATGTTCCTTCCCTGACCCGACATCCAAATGCGGCTGTTTTGTTTATGGTATGGACCGGCACCAAAGAAGCTCAGAACATTCTCGACCAAATAGATTTTACCGGACACCCGGATTTTGCGGGCAACGAAATGAGTCAAGTACTCAAAGGCAAGAAAATTGCCTATGCTCCTTTGAAAGGATCCGAAAAAGCAGATGTGATCCTTGCGGAAATCCTTCGGGCAATGGGCCTGCCGGTCGTCCGATCTAAAAAATGGAATACGTCTTAACATATTGTCTTCGTTGATAAAAAAATTAAGTATACAGTCCTCATATTTTTAATTTATCCGGAATCACATACAATTTCGTGAAAAAACCTGTAATCTGATCACATAATTTTAAAAAGTATAAATCTTAGGTCAATCTATATTGATCCACAACCAAAAAGGAGGAAATAATGGCTTACTCTGATCTTCGTTCGTGGATAGATGATCTTGATAAACACGGGGAACTTCTACGCATTAAACGTGAGGTGGACTGGCATCTTGAGGCCGGAGCGATTGCCCGGAGGGCGTGCGAGGTCCACGGACCGGCCACGCTGTTTGAGAACATCAAGGATTATCCCGGCTTTCGCATCCTGGGCGCTCCCGTCGGCATGAGTCAGAAACACCCCTACGGCCGTCTCGCCCTGAGCCTGAGCCTGCCCATCGATACGCCATGGAAGGAGATTGTCGACTTTTACCTTGAAAGAAAGAAAAAACGCATCCCTCCCCGAGTGGTCGCTTCTGGCAGCTGCCAGGAAAACGTGATAACTGGCGAGGATGTGGATTTGTTCAGGCTTCCGGCGCCCTACATTCATGAAGGCGACGGAGGGCGCTACCTGGGCACCTGGGGGGTGGTGGTCACCCGTGATCTTCAGAGCGGATGGACCAACTACGGCATGTACCGCCTCATGATCCATGACAAAAACCATGTGGGGATTAATCTGGGACTCCTTCAACACCTTTCCCAGCAGTACAAGGCGTACGCCGATCTGGGCCGCCCCATGGAGTTTGCCGCCGTTATCGGCGCCGAACCGGTTACCCCTCTAATGGGATCGGCGGGTCTGGAAAAGGGGGTCAATGAGGCGGACGTGATCGGGGCCTTGCGGGGCGAACCACTGGATGTGGTCCGGTGCAAGAAGGTGGATCTTTACGTTCCGGCCACTGCGGAGATCGTTTTAGAGGGAACCATCGATCCTGAAGCGCGCAAACTTGAAGGTCCCTTCGGCGAGTACACCGGTTACTGTGCCGGGGGTAAAAATCTCCGGCCGGTGCTTACCGTCCAGGCCGTTACCCACCGTGACAACCCCATCCTTACCCTGTGTCCTTTGGGGATGCCCATTGATGATAATCACATTATCGACTCAGTTACCCTGGCGGCGGAAGTCTTGGAGGAGCTTCGCGATGTTAAGGGCTTTCCGGTAGATACCGTCTACGCGGTGCCGGAGGCATCCTGTCATCTGTGGGCCATATCCACAGATGTGCCCGATGTGACCTACCCGCGCCGGGTGGCCATGGCGGTCTGGGCCATAAAGTCGGGACGATTTGCCGATTACCTGGTGCTGGTGAATAAAGATGTGGACGTGACCAACCCCGGGCAGCTTCTCTGGGCCATGACCACCCGGGCGCACCCGGTGAGGGATATCTGGCCCGTCGAGCATGTCTATAGTTCACGGTTGATGCCGTTTTTGACTCCGGCCACGCGCAAAATCGGAGACGGGGCGCATATCCTCATCGATGCCACCTGGCCGGCAGACTGGCCGAAAGAGTGGATCCCGACGGTTTCTTCGTTTAAAACCATGTGGCCGGCCGAAATTCAGCAGAAGGTGCTCCAGAACTGGAAAACGGACGGTTTTGAGGATTGAGGCAAACGATCACCTATAAATTCTTGCATATTAAATCTTAGAATCACTAATCCTCAATATCAATCTGCACCAGGTCGAAGATATGATATAAGATTTTGAATATTCAAAAAAAAGCGGTCAGTCAGATAAATCACAGGTTTTGGCGGTGGTATGTTTGAGCATGACGGCATTGAAGTTATATGTAAGAATCCTTCAAGGGGTGGTCAACGAGCAGAGAGATGCCCTCGATTAACTTGAGCCGAGATTTAAAAACATAAGTAAAGCGACCGATTCGGAGGCCGGGGAGGAGGTGCAATAATGAAAAAAATGGAGGACTGCTCAACCGTGTCAGATGCGGTTGGTTGCATTCAACATGTAGGCGGGAGACTTAGGGTACTTTGGCAAAACGCAAAAGCAAACATAAATACTCCCGATCAACATGCTGCTTTTCAAAAGTTTGTTCTTATGGTGTTGTCGAGCGAAATTAAAGAATTGAATGAAATAATGAAAGAGTTAGCGGAGAAATTTGAAGGGATCAAATATAAACCTTTAGAAACTAAATAGTTCGAGCGCACCAAGGGCCGATATTCGGGCGATTTAATGTCAGGGCAAGCATAATCCATACCGACGATTCAGCTCTCTTTGGGATTATAGTAGGGCCCTGATTTGATTGTTTCATCCGTTATAATAACCTTCAACCCATGAGGAGGTATAGATGAATCGAATGTTAAATGTCTGCTTTTTGCTCTTGTTTTGCGGCACGATAATGGCTGTGGACCCTTTTTTGGCTCACTCAGATCCGCTCGATCCTTACATCCAAGCCGCTAAAAAAGAAGGGTCGGTAACAATCGGAGTTTCATTGCGAAGCAAGGTGCATGGAAAACCTGCGGGGGAACTTTACATCGCAGCTTTTCAGAAACACCACCCATTTTTAAAAGCGAACTTTAACAGAATCGGAGGGGGGATAGATCGAGAAAGGATATTAACCGAAATGACGGCAGGTATTTTTAACTTTGATGTCGTCACTGTGAGCGACACGATGATTCCCACGATCGTTGAAGCGAAATTACCCCGTGTCGTAGAATGGGGGAAACTTGGCGTTCCCGAATTTCTAATTCACCCTGACAATATCGGACTTACACTGAGGACGCCTGTTTTTGGAATCGCCTATAACCGCGACCTCGTTCCGGATGAAGTTGCACAGACCTTTACCTGGGAAACATGCACTGATCCCAAATGGAAAGGAAAGACCAGTGCAAATGATCGGCCGAGACATTTGGAACCGCTCTATCAGGAGAGAGTATGGGGGCGAAAAAAAACGCTTGATTATGCAAAACGCTGGGCAGAAAATAAACCGGTGATTGAATATAACCGCTCGGTAGCATCAAATAAGCTCACCGCCGGCGCTTTCCCTATGATTTGCGGGATATTCCGAAGCCATGTTGAAGAGCTTCGGAATTACGCAGGAGCCAAAAACATAGGCATCGTATTTCCCGAGCCTGTTCCGGTCGGGGTTGGAGATCTCATCTATATTCCTGACAAGGCCAAACATCCCAACGCGGGTATTTTGTTTCTGGTGTGGAGCTCATCTAAGGAGGGCCAGAACCATCTGGATGAGGTAAACTTTTCCGGGCATCCATCCATTGAAGGAAGCAAGGTAAACGATATCCTCAAAGGCAAAAAGCTAGCTTTCACTACCTGGGAGGATGTCTCCCATACGGATCAAGACCTTACCGAAATTCTTAAGACAATGGGGATTCCGGTCGTGCGAGGTAAAGCTAAAAAGAAGAAATAGGGATTACCCGGATCTTTTAATAGGGCCAATGCCGTATGTTGGTTTTCTCTGTCATAAGCTTAGAAAAGTTGGGGTACAGATAAAAGAGAATCTTCGCGACAATCCTCAATCTCAATCTGCAGCAGGCCGAAGAAATGATAGAAGAGTTTGAAATTGCACATAAAAAGAAGTAAGATGTCAGACATATCTCTGGTTTTGAGGTCGGCTGATAGCCTGTGGATTCTCAAAGAGATCACAGGGCGGCCCGGAGACACATCTATCCCGTAGAAAGGTCTGTTCTTTTCAGCAGCATTTACTTTTTCAACCTTGACTTGACAATTACATCCCTAAAACACCTAACCAATTGAGTGTGGGATGTTTTTGAGGAGCTCCGTGAGGCTGAATGTGATTTCGATGAAAAAATATAGCCCTCCTGCCGGTTCGGTGCCAGGTAAACCGCCCAATCACCCGCCTTTTGCTCTGGTTAATAGCGGCTTACATTCTTCATTTGACAGAAAGATGGCATCCTCTTAGAATGCCATAACAATTCGGTTTTGCTCTTAAAAAATTATCAACCCATGACAGAGTGACAAGGTAGCGATGAATAATCCTATTTTCGCCCCCGGAGCACGGCTTTTGATTAGAGACGCCGAATGGCTGGTCCGCAAGGTGGATCGGACGGAAAACGACCGACAGGCAGTTTCCGTCGTCGGGCTCTCCCAGATTGTCAAAGACCGGGAGGCCATTTTTCTGGAAGAAATTGACCAGATTGAACCCCTCGACCCCGTCAATACGGATCTTGTCGCCGACACCTCCAGTTTCTACCGTGATTCGCTGCTTTTCATGGAAAGCCTTCTGAGGCAGACTCCGCCGACGGATGAGCATCTCTACATCGGCAATCAGGGGGCTATGGACGTGGTGCCCTATCAGCTCGATCCGGCCATTCAGGCCCTAAAACAACCCCGGCAGCGCATCCTGATGGCCGACGCGGTCGGCCTCGGCAAGACCATTGAAGCGGGGATTCTCCTGTCTGAACTCATCCGCCGGGGCAAGGGCAAGCGCATCCTGGTCCTGACGGTCAAAAGCATGCTTACCCAGTTCCAGAAGGAACTCTGGAGCCGCTTTACCATACCGCTGACACGCCTCGATTCCGTGGGCATTCATCGGGTCCGCTCCCGCATCCCCACGAATCACAACCCCTTTTACTACTTTGACCGTGCCATCATCTCCATCGACACCCTCAAGCAGGATGCCGAGTACCGGACCTATCTGGAAAAATGCTACTGGGACATCATCGTCATCGACGAAGCGCACAACGTAGCTGCCCGAGGCAACGACTCCGCTTCCCTTTCCATGAGGTATCGACTGGCCAATCTTCTCAAACACCGCTCCGATACCCTGATCATGCTCTCCGCCACTCCCCACGACGGCAAACCAAAGGCCTTCGCCAGTCTGATGAATATGCTCAATCCGACCGCCATCGCCAATCCGGAAGACTATGGTCCGGACGATATCAAGGGCCTTTTCATCCGCCGTTTCAAGAAGGACATCAAGGATCAGGTGACAAAATCCTTTATGGAGCGGAAGATCTCCGTGGTCAAGTGCCAGGCTTCATCGGAAGAAGAAACCGCCTTTGATATTTTCACACGGTTAAATTTTTCCCGCCTGGACCAGCGGCGCATGGCGGGTAAGCTCTTCAAGACCACCCTGGAGAAGGCCCTCTTTTCCAGCCCGGCGGCCTGTCTGCAAACGATTAAACATCGGATCAGCCGGCTGCAGAAAGAAGAGGGGGCCGAGGCGATAAAAGACATCCAATCCCTGGATGAACTGGCCGGCAGCCTCCAGCACATTGTCGCGAATAATTTCAGCAAGTATCACAAGCTTCTATCGGTTATCCAGGACCCGCTTCACGGTTTTGGCTGGACGGGCAAAGATACGCGGGATCGTCTGGTCATTTTTACCGAACGGATCGAGACGCTGAAATTCCTGAACGAACACCTGCCGAAGGATCTGGGGATCAAAAAAGACCGGATCGCCATCCTTCACGGCGGTCTGCCCGATGTGGACCAGACGAAAATCGTGGAAGACTTCGGCCGTGAGGAGGCCCCCGTCCGCCTGCTCCTGGCTTCCGACGTGGCCTCCGAGGGGATCAACCTCCATTTCCTCTGCCACAAGATGATCCATTTCGACATTCCCTGGTCCTTCATGTGCTTCCAGCAGCGCAACGGTCGTATCGACCGCTACGGACAGGAGCGCGAGCCTCGGATCGTCTATCTGATGACGGAAAGCGTCAGTGAAAAGATCAAGGGAGATAACCGGATTCTGGAATTGCTGATCACGAAAGACGAACAGGCCGTGAAGAACATCGGCGACCCCTCGGCTTTGATGGGCGTTTACGATATGGAAGCAGAGGAAAACATCACCGCCGTCGCCATCGAAGCGCAGACAGACGTTGATGAATTTGAAAAGCTGCTGGCAAAAGCTCCCAAGGACCCGCTGGGCCTGCTCATGGGCGGCGAGACCATTCCAACGGGCAAAGCCGCTGCCGGCGCCGAGAGGCGCATGCCGTCTCTTTTTATAAACGACTATTCTTTTTTTCGCGAAGCCGTCGCGTATCTGAAAGGGTCCCAGCCTCTCCAGGCGGCATTCGACGATGCCACAAAAACGGTCAACTTTGCCATCCCTCTGACCATGAAACGGGAACTGGAACAGCGGTTTCGCTTTCTTCCCAGGGAAATCTGGCCGGAAAGCGGCGAGTTCGTCCTTTCGGCCGACCGGGACCGGATTATGGCGGAGATACAGAGAACCCGCAAGGAAGAGGATACCTGGCCGAAGCTCCAGCTTCTGTGGGATCTCCATCCCCTCATGCGGTGGCTAAACGACAAACTCCTCGCCGTCTTTGGCCGCCAACAGGCGCCCGTTGTGACCCTGCCCGGGAAACTGAAAGCGGGGGAAACCCTTTTCATTCTCTACGGGGTTATTCCCAACCGGAAAAGCCAGCCATTGATTGCCTCCTGGATCGGCGTGCGTTTTCTGGATAGCCAATTCAACGCCGTTGTTGATTTCCAGGATATCCTGGCCAAGACGGGATTGGGCCGCGAGAAATACCCAAATCAGAACAAATCGTTCGACAAAGAAGTCCTCAAGAAGATGCTTCCGCTTGTGATTACAAAAGGTAAGGAATGGATGCATCAGCGCCGCAAGGAATTCGAATCCGTGACAGATGCAAAACTGAACGATCAGATCAGGGAGCTGGATCGCCTGAAACAGAAGCGTTATCGGCAATTGGAATTCGACTTTGGTGATGCAGCGGCTTCCCGCGGCTTGGGTAAGAAAGAGCAGAAACAGCGGGAAATCGACCGTATCTTTGATGAATACTGGAGCTGGATCGAAAACTCCCTGCTCACGGAGGATGTTCCCTATATCCGGGTGGTCGCCGTCCTGAAAGGAGAGGATTGATGGCTCTGGACCTGACCGGCGTCAGCAATGAAAACGAATTCTACACCCATCACTACCTGACGGCCATACTGGAAAACGACCTGAAAGGGTTCTTCGGCCAGTGGGAGGGACGGGAAGAGCAATCAGACGTCAAGTCGCCCTACGACAGACTATCCCGCCTGCAGAGGGATTATTTTGCCTTGCGCAACCGGATGGAGCGCCTCCGCAACCCTGAGGAAATCCTGGCGGCCCAGAGGGAATTCCTCCCCGAACTCCTCTCTGTCTTCGGCTATAACATCGATCCCCATCTTAAGGATTTGGATTCCGGGGCTGTGATCCCCATCATCGCCGAGGTTAATAAGAATAATGGAGCGCCGGACCTCTGGATTGTCGAGACCATCAGCCCGGTCACGGAAAACACCGACCCCCTGGAAAGCTCCTTTATGCCGGCCCAATATGGAAACGTGGAAACAGAGAAGATGCTCCTTGATATCGCACTCACGGAGATCATCACCAAACAGGTCTTCACACTGCAAGAGCCGCCCCGATGGATCATCCTCCTGAGTTTTTCCCATGTGATCCTTCTGGACCGGAGCAAATGGAACCAGCGGCGTTTTCTGCGCTTTGACCTGGCGGAAATTCTCAGTCGCCGCGTGCCGGCTACCCTGCGGGCGATGTCGGCTTTGCTGCATAGGGAGAGCATCTGCCCGGAAAACGGCATCAGCCTGCTGGACACCTTGGATGAGAGTTCCCACAAACACGCCTTTGCCGTCTCGGAAGATTTGAAATATTCGGCCCGGGAAGCCGTGGAAATCCTGGGAAACGAGGCCGTTTACTACATCCGCAACAAAAGAAAAGAGGGTGTTTTCGGGGAGCGGGGTGGTGAAGCACTCGACGCCGATCAACTCACGCGCGAGTGCCTCCGCTACCTCTACCGCCTCCTGTTCCTCTTTTATATCGAGGCCCGGCCGGAGCTGGGTTACGCCCCCATGAACAGTGAGGAATACCGCACGGGTTACAGCCTGGAGCACCTCAGAGATCTGGAATTGCAGCCCCTGACGGAAGAACCAGCGCAGAACGGCTATTTCATCCATGACTCCCTGCGAACGCTTTTTCGTCTCATCTTCGAAGGATTCAACTACAAACAGAAAACGAAAACGCTGGCCTTCACGCAGCAGCGCCCCGTCTTTCGCCTCTTTCCGCTAAACAGCCACCTCTTCGACCCGGCCCGGACACCACTTCTCAACGGCGTGAAATTCCGGAATGTCGTCCTCCAGAAGGTCATCGAACTTCTATCCCTTTCCCGCAGGGGCGGCGGAAACAAACGGCGCGGCCGGATCAGCTATGCCCAGCTTGGCATCAACCAGCTTGGCGCCGTCTATGAAGGGCTGCTCTCCTACAGCGGTTTCTTTGCGGAAACGGATTTGTATGAAGTTAAAAAGGCCGGCACGGAAGTCAATGCGCTGGAGCCGGCCTTCTTTGTCACCGCCGAGGACTTCCAGCAATATGAAGAATCCGAACGGGTGTACAATCCCGACGGCACGTTCAGGATCTATCCCCGGGGGACTTTTATCTACCGCCTGGCCGGGCGGAACCGGGAAAAGACGGCCTCCTACTATACGCCGGAGGTCCTCACCCGCTGTCTCGTGAAATACTCCCTGAAGGAACTCCTCAAAGACAAGACGGCTGACGATATCCTGAGGCTCACGGTCTGTGAGCTGGCCATGGGGAGCGCCGCCTTCCTCAACGAGGCCATCAGCCAGTTGGCCGAGGCCTACCTGGAGAGGAAACAGAAGGAAACGGGCGAGGCGATCGGCCATGACGATTACGGCAGGGAAAAGCAGAAGGTCAAGGCCTTCCTGGCCGACAACAACGTCTTCGGTGTGGACCTGAATCCTGTGGCGGTGGAACTGGCCGAGGTCTCCCTCTGGCTCAATGCCATGCACATTTCAACTCCCTCTCCCGCGTCGGAAGAGGCCTCCACTTCTCCCTCTCTCACATCGGGAGAGTCCTCAATTTCTCCCTCTCCCACTTTGGGAGTGGGTCGGGGTGAGGGAAAAACAGGTCCGCCCGTCATCCCCTGGTTCGGCAATCAGCTTGTCTGCGGCAACTCCCTCATCGGGGCCCGGCGGCAGGTCTTCGATGCCCAACTCCTGGAAGAAAACCGCAAGGGGAAAGAAACCTGGATGGATGTTGTTCCGGTGCGGGTTTCCGTGGGCAAATCCCGGCCGCCGAAAACGATCTACCATTTTCTCCTTCCCGACACCGGCATGGCCAACTACACCGACAGAGTCGTTCGGGGCATGGCCAAGAAAGAAACGGAGGCGATCAAGCAGTGGCGCAAGGATTTCATCCGGCCGTTTAATGCCGGAGAGATTAAAACCCTGCTCCGGATGTCCGATGCCGTGGACAAGCTCTGGCAGCGACACGCAGCCGAATGCGCCCGCATCCGTTTTCATACCCGATCCGCCTACAAATTTTTCGGCTATGACGA
>JAUYIZ010000265.1 GCA_030688615.1 Desulfobacterales bacterium
AACTGGTGCAGCCGGAAGGCGAAAATAGGGAATCGGCTCGAGGCGCTGCTCCGCAGCTCGGAACCCTTTAGCAGGAACCTGCGCAGCACCACTGCGCATCTTAAAGGATCTGTAGAGGTCAGCCGCGCAAGATCCTCTGACGCACTGTCTTTGCCTTGCAATCGTTGCGGCGCCTGCCGTATGAGACGGTCAGACCCCTTTTCAGTTTGTATGCCAAAAGCCGATTCGATCCAGGAAGTTAAAGGGTGAAGGCGGAATGCCTCGTAGCTTTCAGGAGGAGGCATATCTGTTTCAATTGCCTCACGAAGCGCCTGGATCACTTGCTGGTCCCCAAAATCAGGCTCCGGTGTTGCGCGTTCAACCGTCTCACCAACGACCTGCGAAGCATCGAACGGAATGCCGAAGAGGGTTTGGGCGACCTTGGCCACTTCGCGTTTCTGATTTTCGGAAGAGCCCTCGCTGGCCATGGTAGCTGAAGTGCCGATGCAGATAATGTCGTGCCCGCCGAAAGCAAGACGGCAGCGTCGGATCAGCAGCGCCACATCTGCACCCTGCCGTCCACGGTAGGTGTGCAGCTCGTCGAAAACGAGGAAGCGCAACCCCTGCGCGGCACGCACAAGTTCGCGGTCCTCGGTACGCGTGAGCAACAGTTCCAGCATCATGTAGTTGGTAAGCAGGATGTCCGGCGGGTTGCTTCGAATCGCCTCGCGCTCTTCCCCTTTTTCCTGCCCTGTGTAGCGGGCAAAACGAACAGGTGGTTTTCCCTCCGGATACCCCTTTTCAAGGAACTTCTTAAGTTCTTCCTCCTGACTGTTTGCCAAGGCGTTCATTGGGTACACAACGATACCCTGAATGCCTCGGCCTGAACCATGCCGAAGGACATGGTCCACAATCGGCACAATGTAGGTCAAGCTTTTGCCTGATCCCGTGCCGCTGGTCAGCACATAGGATTTATCCTCTTTTGCCTTCAGGATAGCATCGCGCTGATGGGTATGAAGCAGAAATTGTTTGCCGGTGTGATCGGTGTCGGATTTGTCGATCCGGAATATCCTGCGGCACTCAGGATGAAGCGCGCCCTGTTCAACCAGATCATCAATTGTTCCCCCTGGCAGGAAGGTCGGATTGAGCTGGAGCAGCGGTTCCGGCCAGAAGGCCCCGGCACCCAACTGGGTTTCCACCATAGTTGATATGCGCGCATCGGCGATTTTAATGAAACTTAATGTATATCGCGCGTAATCTTCGACGAGACGATTCCGAAGGTCAAAAACATCCATTCTGATCAATTTCCTCTGAGATGGAGATCATAAGAAAAACATATCAAAATGTTCATAGGTCACAACCGTAATTTGTGCTTCTTGCCAGGCTGGGAAGTCTTCACAGCCAAGCAAAAGTTTACATAATGATGATTGTCTTGATAGAGTCTTGGTACAGTCAAAGCACTGATGTGCAAAAAGGAGAGCAGGTTTTTGGACGATGTTCTGTTTTTTGTTCAAAACGCCACCTGTCGGTGTTGTTTTCGGTGCAAGGAAACAAAAACAGCTAAACCACTAAAATGAGAGTGTTTTAATAATGGTGTGAATTTAATATATATTTATTAGTGAGATGTCAATAAAGATCTATAGAAATTAAACAGTTATATTATTAGCAGCCAAAATAGGTCTTTGTAAAATGCTCCTTTCTGTACAATTTGGCTGGAACAGCCAAACCGAACATTCAATCCCCCTGTAAAGTTATGATGTACACAATCTTTCTCGATCAGTTTTTTCAAATGCCCTTTAAATAGTTCGATTGAGTTCCTTGAAGTTATCCCCTGATGTTTTGCAGTCAAATTGGCAGCAGGACATTTTGCCATAAACCACAAACCAAAAGGAGGCTTAACAAGGGTTTTCAGGTCGCCATCGGCGAAAATCGACGGGGAGTTCGCTTCGGCGGTTTCTCTGTGGACGCGTATAATCCAATGGGCACTCCCCGCCATTCCGCCGTGGACGAGAACAGCGGCGGGCAGGACAACCTTGCCGCAGCCGTTACGTATTCCAATCATAGACCCAACATCTTTGGAACCTATACGGCTGAGTTTGCGGCCCCCTCGACAGCAGGGATGCGGATCATGATTTTGTCTTTTCTATCGGCGATACAGTGGGATTTGCGGTTCAGATGGCGTAGGTCGAACTCCCGGGAGCTTTCTACCGGCCATCCGCGGTTTCGTCCGATACGACCCGGCATATTCTTTCCGCCATCATCGGCATAGCATCCCATATTTTTTGCCGATTTTCCCTTGATATACAAAACCGCTTGTCCTATATTCAGACCATCAACAAGCAATACTTTATCAAAAAGAAGGAGAAGTAACTCGATGACTTCCGTGACACTTGACGAGCAAGAGCGCGACCGACGGTGGAAGAAGATTCGCGAGGGTATGAAAAAACAAGGCATCGATTGCCTTATCGCTTACGGCAGCGGCACCCATAATCTCAATGCAAACCTGAAGTACCTGTCCAACGTCACTCTTGGTAAAGATGGTTATATGGTGCTTCCGCTGAGTGGTGATCCGACACTATTCCTCTTTATGGGAAGACCTGAGAAGCTCTGGGTACAGGATTGTCGCTCCGGCCATCCGGCTTACAGCCAAGCCGTATCTGAAAGACTCGTGGAACTGCATCTGGAAAAAGGCAGTATAGG
>JAUYIZ010000427.1 GCA_030688615.1 Desulfobacterales bacterium
CCGTCACTTGTGCCTCCAAATTCTGGAATCTTCACAATGATTCGAAAAATATCGCCTTCGATCATTTCCGGATCAGCACCGCCATACGCCTTCCCATACCGCATCATCTTGCGCATTCCTGAGCCGAGTTCATCAGCGCGATGAATTTCCCGAAAAAATGCGCCGATCACGGGATTCTTGGGAAATGGTGTAAACGTTGCCGGGTCCAGGACGCCAAATCCGTGGGGCTTGTTGCTGTTCTCGGTGCGGACCTGGCCTCGCTCGATAATCAACTTGGCGGGAAATGCGTTGGTGTATTCCCGGTGGATAAGGATGTTGGAGGCTACCTCACGGAAGATGGCATCGCGAAGGCTGATTCGCTCCATTCCCTCTATAAAAAAGGGATCCGGCAAATGCTTTTGCACAAAGGCGATAATGTGCTCGTAGGTTTCGATCAGGTTGGTTCTGACAAGATCCCCATCTTCATTGCGATCATAAATGCGCCCATTACATCGGTGGACCTGGGAACTCTCCGGGACATACACGCGAAGAACCGGTTTCCCCTTTACCGTTACTTCATCCACGGATAGATAGGCAGGTGGATAAATCTTTTGTGGGTTGTTGGTGGCTGTAACAAAATCCTTTTTAATTTGTGCAACGGCATCCTGTTCAATGCCCTGAATGCCCCCGGAATCGGTAACACCCAACAAAATCGTACCACCATGCCGATTCAGGAACGCGCAAACTGTCTCATAAACATCCCGGCTGAGACGGTTCCGGCATTTCTTGAACTCAGTAGCGATTCCTTCGCCCTGGCGAATCATTCCCAATAATTGGTGTTCATTCGTGTCCATTCGCGGTTCCTATTCAAGCACGATCCCCACCCTGCCGGACTCTTTCCCCCTAATGAGCTCGTCCATGTATTCTTCAAATCGTTTCTTCATTTCAGGCAGTAGTTCGGGATGAGCGGAGCAAAACCCAATACATCAGAAAAATCCGCCCAGTAGCGTGGATGTCCGCCAGATTGGAATACACGCCATACCCATTTCAATACATGCACGTATTGAACCCATAGCACGCATGCATAAATTAAACGTCATGTGTATGGAATGAATATCGTTTTCCCCCCTTTTGACAACTGATCGATTCTAAAAGTTTTTACATGGTCTAAATGCACCTCGGACATACACCGGGCGTATAAATGGGCGCATATATTTGCGTGAGCGCTCATATCTTCGCTTGTAAAATACGAGCGGCGCTTGCAATAACGAGTAATTCTATACACGATATCAACACACATGTATGTAGAAGCCAAGGAACGCGTGTGCCGGCCACCCGCTTTGTGCAAGGCATCAGCTTGAGTTATGAGCCGGTTATGAGCCAGCTCATAACTTATGAGCCTGGCACATAAGTTATGACTTGCGCTCATAATAAGTCCCCCTTCGCTCTCCATGTTTCGTGATTTTTGCTTCTGATGTAAGCCTTTTCAGAAGTTTGGCCGCCTGATCTTTGGTAATTCGGCACAAATCCATCACATCTGCACGCTTGATCGACCCATGTTTCTCGACGAATTTCAACACCATTTGCTCCTGTTGAATGCGGTCGAATCCGGCTTGTCGAATATAGGCGGCTTTTTTGCCGGAATGCCGGTATACTTTGGCGCTGAGGGTGTAGGCCCGGCCTCGACCGGCGCCATGAGCTTCCACCAGGCCGGCTTCCACGAGCTTTTCAAGCGCCGTGCGGGTTGCCTGCTCGGACTTTTGCGTGTCGGAGATCAAATCCGCGGTTGTCAGACGTCGCTCATGGCGCAGACGCGAAAGGATGATCAAACTATCGATGGGCAAGGCGGTTCCGGTTCGCTCCTCGTGGCGTAAAATCATCTCCAGAAAAGAGATATCGGCATCGGATTTGGGCATTACAAGCACAACAGATGTGGCATCAGACATGGCATAATCGGGCGCCGGCCGCCCATAGCGCAGCATGCCTTCGTAAATCCGATCAATGCCGCGACCGGTGCGTTCGGCCAGTCCGATCCGCTTGACAATATCGGCCAGCAGGGGATTACGGGAGCGTGGCGCTGCCACCAGGAGGTTTTGCAGGGTGATGCCTTCAACAAAGCCGCCCGGGCTGGAAAGGGTCAGCCCATCATCGTCAAGGCGGACATGAACTGCGCCCAGCCGTGAGTAGTCTCGATGTACAAGCGCATTGATGAATGCTTCACGAAAAGCCCTGCGGTCATAATTCGGGATCGGGACACGAAAGAGCCCCATCTGAATTTCCTGCTCAACGACGCGGGCTTTGAAAAGCAGCTCTACTTCCTCGAAGATTTGGAGCAGCGGTTTCCGGTAAAACTCATTGACCCGGACATCGGTGCCTTCCAGAACCTGAAAGGCGACTTCGTGTGCGGGCACATGCTGTCGCAGGATTTCTTCGCGTCCCAATATGAGCAGACCGGCCACTGTTGGCCGCCGAACACCTTCGACAGTTGCGACAAGGCCCAGTGCGCCATCCAACTCTTCATCAGCCAGGGGGAGCAGGGATGTGTCCCCTCCGTATCGGCGGATCGATTCCCGTATCCTTTGACGTTCCAGGGGATTCAAATCTTGGAGGGTAAGCGATGTCAGCGCAGTTGCCGAAGGATCAACAAGCCCCATGGCGGACTGGCGCTGGATGAACTCATGCGGATAAAAAGGCACGGCCTCAGGTTTTCCGGAAACCATAAGCCGTCGACGCAGCAGCACGCCATCGGAGGTCGAGACAATACTTCTGGCCTTGGGTACCTGAATATTAAGAAACTTTTTCTTGCCCCAATCAACAACCTCGGCTCTGACGGCTATGGAAGGGTTGGTCCGGTTTGCAATTAACGCGATCAGCCCCGTGGTATCCTGATGAGCGGGTTGCAGACCTGTCACAGCGCCGTCATCTTCGACGCCCAGCAGAATCAGCCCGCCTTCGGTGTTGGCCATGGCCACCACGGCTGCCGCAAGATCACGGTCCGGCAATCCTTTAACATCGCTCTTAAACTCGATGGTAAGCGTCTCACCTTTGGCCAGAAGCGTTTTCAATTCGTGTTCATTCGTGTCCATTCGCGGTTTCATTCCAGTACAATCCTGACCTTGCCCGGGTCCTTGCCCGCCGTGAGTTGACCCAGATACGTATCCAGTCTGCTTTTCATTTCACTCGGATTAAAGGGTGAGCCTCCCGCCAGAAGTGCGTCCTTAAGATCCGGGACTTTGATGGTGATTTTTTTAAGATCCGACAGCGCTTCACGGATTGCCTGAACAAATTCATTGCTGAGCTCATCGGGCAAAGCCCGCTTTTTTAAAAAATCTTCAATATGCTTTTTCATTTCCGGTTTAAGCAAGTCAATTCTTTCCTGGGTGATCGGGTCTTCCAGGTTGTTTAAAAGCGTGTTTGTCCATTCATCATAGAGCCGGTCCAGATCATCTTCCAGTTTTGAAAGTCGATTACCGACCGCTGATGCAATGCTCTCCTGAGAGGGTTTAAACGAGCAATGGGGGCATAAGGGCGCGGCATTCAGATCATTTTTCATAAAGCTGTAACAGGGTGTAAGAGCGCCCAGACGGTTCTGGAAATCGACCAGTTGGCTGGCATGCATGGTGCTGATGGTGGCCAGTTTCTTGAGCTTTTCGAGCCTTTCATCCCTGGAAAGCGCCTTTTTCCGGTTGTCGTCATTTACACCCAGTCTGGCTTTCTGGTGCATGGATGTGTAAATATCCATGTATCCTTGCTGCAGCTCATTTAATTGCTGAAGCGTGGTTTGCCTGAATTCCGGTTTGGTGCGTTTTTCCGGGTCATGAAAACTAACCAGGATGGCATCGCGCGTTGTTTTCATTGTGCTGATCCATGCATCAGAATCCGGGAGAAATGCTTCCGCCTGGGCCAGATAGGAGGCGAGGACCCCAAGGTCCGCGACAAGTCCCTGTAATGCTGCGACTTCGTCGAGTTTAGCAAGGCCTGCGCCATGGTTTTTGACGTCAGTTGAACTATATTTGAAATTTTTCATTTTGCCCGGTGTATTAAAGGCCTGGATGGATTCAAGGAACGTCTTGGTTTCCTCCATTTTTTGTCTGTAAGCATTAATTTCGTTTTCTGACAACAGGTTTTTCCCCCAGAAGGGGATACCTGATTGTATCTTCTGAGCCGTCATGACAAGCTGTTCGACCCGTAGCGCAATGCTTTTCTGGAGCTGCTCAACGGGACCGTCTTTTCCCTGAGACAGTTCGACGGCAAGGCCGGGAGCAAGGTCCAAAAGTTCAAATAGCGCTTTTAAGGCGCCGATGGGCATATCTTTCGGCTTCTTGATATGCTTGAAACCGACAAGATCATGAAGCGGTGTTGCCGACATGGCCGCAATGTCGGTGGCGCTGAATTCCTTGCCGGGTATGTGGAAAACAATATCACCCGCATAGACCATTGCTGCCAGCAGCACGATGACCCATTCGGGTTCCAGCCGGAACCTTTCCGGCAGCATGTATTCAACGCTCATCACATTCTGAATGAGCTCCGAGCGATTCATAACCTGCCCGGCACCTTTCTTATCCAACAATTCCAGAATGAATGTTGCATATTTGGAATGCTTTAGATCCACTTTTTCTCCTTGAAGCAATTCAAGCGCATCCAGCACGGCTGTGCCTTGTTTTGTTTTCGATGAGCCGCCTATGCCTCTGAGCGCATCTATTGCCGCCTGCTGCCGGTTATCACCGGTGATCTTTATGGAAAAATAGGGATACTCGGGCGCCAGTTCTTTAAAGTATTCGGAAAAACTGATAGAACCGGCGGTGTTTAAAAGGTCGCGAACCGTGCTTTGTTCCATCTCAGAGGAGGGCATGCTTCCCTTCAGCCATTCGAGAATCGATTTTGATTTTCCCTGATATTTTAACTCCACGGCCGTCAGCATGTTTTTATTCAGCCATTGAACAATATCTTTAAGGAATCCCCGGGCTTTGTCGAGATAAATGGTTTTGGCCTGCCCGGAAGAGGTGGATGCCAATGCCTGAGCAGCAGCATAATATCGGATATGTTTTTGGAGTTCGTCATGAAGATGGGTCAATTTGATAAAGGCCTCATCCGATCGGAGCTCATCTTTAAAAGGCGGGGCTTCAAAGACCTGGATAAAATAGAGGTAGAAATCCCTTGGCGGCTGGGCGGTGGATCGTTCATTGGGCGTGCCGAAAAACATGTAACCGATTCGGGCGGCCTTCCGGTCCAGCCATTGAAGCTCATATTCCCATGCCAGATGAGTCCCCGGATGATACGTGTCGGAGCGTTCCAGTATTTTAGACAGGGCATCGAAATAGGCCAGATCCAATTTATTCTTGTCTAAAATCTCTGCGCGTTTAGCAATCAAGGCATCATAGTCAACGTCCTTTTTAAGATCCAGATAGTATTGGCCGGAATCCTGGGACATGGAAATGAATTGCCCGTTAACGGTTTTAATGATTTCTCGCAGCACGGTTTCCACAAGGGTTTGAAGGTCCGCATCCGGTTCACCCCCCATTTCTTCTATGCCGGGTTGAAAGAGGCAGAGCTCGTCCCGGAGCAACTTGGCCGTCAATCCAAGCGGCTGGTAAATATCCCCTGTGGCCAACCTGTTTACGGAAATGCCCTGAATAATCCTTAATGCCATCTTTTTATAGGGCGGTCTGCTAAACGACTGCTCCACTTTTGATTCCAGGACATCGCTGCATTCTATGACCGTCCGGATGTCGGGTATGGAACGAAAGGCAGCGTTTTCTTTTAGTTGTTTCCAATAGGCATCGTAAGCAATGATTCCGGGGTAATCGGTGGGTATTTCGTTGTTAAGAATTTCTTTCATAGCATTTGAAAAAGTTCGCAGCACTTCCCGTTTTTCAATCGCTCTAATTTTTTCGAATGTATCGATGTATTCAGGGTGAATGGGGAACAGCTCCACATAGTCGGCCATCCTTTCATTCATCTGTTCATAGAATTTTGCAAAAGGTGACAGATAGGCGGCAATCTGGGCTTTCTGCTTGGCTGATTTTTGAAGGAGTCTTTGGGAGACCACAAACTTGACATCCTTTTTTGCAATCAACACCTGCTCAAATCTATCTTTGACCCTTTTAATGCTGTCCGAAACAAAGGAAAATGAATCCGTGTCAAAGATGGCTTCCTGAACACCGGCAATAAAACGAAAGCGAAGGTTTTTGCATACCTCCCCAATTTCCCTTAAAAATCCAAGATCCCTGACCAATTCCTGCATTTTCCTTTGGCGAAGATAATCAAGCAGTTCATCAACAACCAGCAGCAGGCCCTTTTCAGGATAAACAGAATGAAAAACAGCCATCATTTCTTCAAATGCCTGTTTGTGGTTTGTAATTTTGTCTCTATCCGGAAAGTGGTACTCAATATTCCAACCACTGAGGGCATCGCTCAGTTCAGAGCAGATGATGTCACGAAAATCACGGGTAGTGGACCCGATTTCAATGCGTGTCACCTTGAATTTGCCTGCAATTTTTGCGGCTTCTTGCGAAACTGCTTTGTTTTGAACGCTGTCAACCATATCCTCATATTCTGCAATGCTGGAAATGACAGACATCAGATGGGATTTCCCCGTGCCGTAGTTGCCGACGATTAAAAGCCCCTTGTTATCCATAGGGTGATCAAATTGAAGCTGTTCAAAAGCGATTTTCGTGATGTTCAGGGCCATATCATCGGATATGACATACGTTGAAACCAGCTTTTTCGCCTTTGATTTATCATCAGCCTCGATGAGTTGGATTGTGGTTTCAATGGGGTCGAACTGAATGAGTTCATTGTAATGCATTATCTGCCTCCATTGCGGCTAAAGTCTATGGGGTTGATCCGTTCATACGGCCCGGCTCGAATTGAGATCAATCGTTATGCCTGTCTCTTCAATTGCATAGGGCCAATATTCATGATGATCGGGCTTTGCGTAAATCAATCTCCCGCTTTCTATCTCTCCATTCCATGCTGCGACCAGGGTCTTATTTTTTGAGTTGTTTTGAAGCAGCGCCAAGGGGTTTTGCTGAAGAGATTTGTCGAAGAGAATTTCGATATTATCCAGTAATACAATATCACTTTCTGAATCTTTGACCATTTCAGAAAACAGCCTTGACAATGTGGAAGCGCGCTTATCCACAGGCAAATCTAACAGGCGATAGGATATTTCAAGATTCACATTGATCATGGGCGCAGCGAACTCTTCAGATATTTCTTGTAGAATTTTCGTTTTTCCGGAACCGGATTTGCCAACCAGCAGGATTAATTTCTGGTAAAGATTGGTTGCATCCCGGATACTTTTTTTGATTTGTTCTTGAATTTCCATAACCATTGATAAACCTGAAAGTCTTTAACTCTGCTATCACTATCGTCATAAAATGCTTGATCTGTTTAGGTACAGAAAGTGCTGATACCAGGAATAGTTTAAGATGCAAATTGAACTTTGTGGTTCAGAGAACTTCGTATGCTGTATCTTTGCCGAAAACGATATACTGTATATAAATATAATGACGCTTAGTTGTCAATTTTATTATTTTTTCAGGTATTAATACGTTCTGCTCCTTCTTCTTTGAGAGAATCTTCTCATGCTTGCAGTCATTCCATTATCATGCCGATCATCCTCTTTGGCGAAAACACAAAGGTGCAGGATCTGATCATCAAGAGAAAGGGCAAATCCTGTGAACTTTTTAGATTCCATGCGCAGATCTATGCCCAGTCCAACCGACGTATGGGATTCGATGCCGG
>JAUYIZ010000012.1 GCA_030688615.1 Desulfobacterales bacterium
GAGTACTGAGTGCTGAGTAAAAGATTAAGAACAAGGGCTAAGGGCAAAAGATAAGTGCTGAGTACTGAGTGCTGAGTAAAAGATTAAGAACAAGGGCTAAGGGCAAAAGATAAGTGCTGAGTAAAATAATTTTAAGGGCGAAGGGGAAGGTCAGGGGTCGGGGGTCGGGTTTCAGGGAAAAAGCAGAAGGGCTAAGACTGGAGGCCGGATCAAGTCCGGCATGACGGGGTATTGGATTTCGGGTCAGGTCCGGAAGGACTGTGGTATAAAAACAGCACATGGCATCATTAAAAACAAAATTTTTCGTGGGACTGTTCGTCATCATCGGGATCGCCATTGCCGTGGCGACCATTATCTGGGTGGGCATGTCCCACTATTTTGAAAAGGGGCATTACTACGCGGCCTATTTTGATGAATCGGTCCAGGGCCTGGACAAGGATTCCCCTGTTAAATTCCGGGGCGTTTCCATCGGCCGGGTGCAGAGCATCGGGGTGGCGCCGGACGCCAAACTGATCCGCGTGATCCTCAAGATTGAAACCGATCTTGAACTGGAAAAAAACATCTACGCGCAGCTCAAATCCGTGGGCATCACCGGCATCATGTTCGTCGAACTGGAACGGATGCAGCCGGGCGAGCCGGACCGGAGCCCGAAAATAAACTTTGAGAGTCGCTATCCCGTGATCGCGACCAGATCATCCGACATCAGCAAGATCATCAAAGGCATCGACGGGCTGATCACCCAATTCCGGCGCCTGGATTTTGCCGCCGTCACGGAAAATTTGACGGCAACCCTGGATAAAATCGACCGGAACATCGACGACATCCGGATCAAGGAAATATCCGAACGCCTCCGGTCCACTCTGGACAGCGCCGAAAAAATCATGTCCCGGCCAAAATGGGACGGCATGGCCGAAGCGGTGGCGTCGGCAGGTCAATCCGTCAGCACCTTTGCCCAAAATGCCGACAGGACCGTATCCCGCATGGACCAATCCCTTGAGCGGCTCGACAAGATCTTTGTTGAAAATGAAAAGGGTCTCAAAGAGGCCATCGAGCAGTTTAAAATCACCATGACCAGCAGCAACCAGATGCTCAAAAGCGGGATCGATCTGATACAAAATGCGGATGCCAAGCTTTCTTCTTTGGAGCGAAACCTTACGGTGACGCTGCAAAATCTTGAAAGTGCCAGTGAGAATTTAAACCGGTACCTGGAGCGGATCGCCGATCAGCCCGCGCAGCTGCTGTTCGGCAACCCGCCGCCCACAAGGCAGATCGATCCGAAAAAATAGAGGAGCTAAGATGACAAAGCGTATTTTGATTTTACTGATGTTCGCGCTGTCGGTCTCGGGCTGCCTGGGCGCAAAACAACAGAGCCCCGCCATCGTTTATTACACCCTGGCGTACGACCCGCCCGCATTTACCTCCCTTGCCCCCCTTCCGGCGGTCATCCAGGTGCAGCGGTTTCAGGTGTCTCCCCTGTACAATTCCACCAAAATCGTGTTTCAGGAAAACCAGTTCGAACGGGATGCCTACAACTATCACAAATGGCGGGCAAATCCCGGGGAAATCGTTGCCTATTTTCTGGCGCGCGACATGGAGCAGTCCTCCCTGTTTAAAGCGGTCTTCGTGTTTGACCGGAGATTTCCCGCCTCCCACCTGATCCAGGGGCTGGTCGAAGAGTTTCATGAGCTGGACAGCGCCAATTCGTGGCATGCCGCCCTGTCCCTGAGCGTTACCCTGGTGGCTGCCGGGGAGCCGGATGTCAGCAAAAGCATTGTTTTCCAGAAAAGGTATCCCGTCAAAATCCCGTGCCGTGAAAAAACCCTGAAAGCCTTGGTGGAATCCATGAGCAGCGCCATGCGGCACGTGTCTGAGAAAATCATTCTGGATGTGTATCAAACCCTCGCCAGGAGCCCGGGGATTCCCGGCCGCATTTCTTCCAGAGGCCTGCCGGAACCCGCGGGGCTTTCGCCCCCGTTGCGCCTGATTGCCCAGAACAGAGCCATGAAGCAGCGGGGCGAAAAAATCATTCAGATCAACGACGACGTGATTTACCGAACGCTCAAGGCCAACGGCGGGGACTACATCAGAAAAGGAAAATTAAAGGCGCTGGTTTTCAACGGGAAAATGTACGACGACTTTTCCATCGAAGTGGTCCGGGGGGCGGTTTTGATCATCACGACCCCGGACGGAACGTTCTCCCTGGATATTGTTGACTGAAAAAATGTTTCTGGAGTTTTTTCAGCTTCCGCAGGCGCTGATATCCGAGGGCAAGGTCAATCCATCGGGCGAACAGGACCGGAAGATCCTTGCCGGCTTCCGCCTGACGCCGCAGAAGTTTTTCCCTGGCTTCGGACAGAGCTTCGATAACGTCCTGACGGCCCGGGTCAGCCTCCAGCAGGTGTTGATACACCTGGACGGCTTTGTCAAAATAACCCTGGGACGCATAGACCTTGCCCAGGGTCATGGTATAAAATTCCTTGTCGCCCATTGGCAGACCACCCGTCACTTGGCCAGTTTGATAATGTACTCCTCTTTTCCGATCATCCCCAGTTCCCGCCGCGCAATGTCTTCAATATATTTCAGGTCGTTGTTCATCCGATCCATTTCACGGTACAAGGCCAGGTTTTTTCGGGAAACGGCCATATTTTTTTCCACCAGACTGGCTCTTTCCCTGTGAAGCAGCTTCAGATCCGCCAGGCCTTTGCGGCCGAAAATGACCAGCAAAACCATGGAAAAAATCAGGAGGATGGAAAGTGCCATCAAAATGGAGTGTTTTGTGTTCATTGTTTGGCCATTTAATCTGGATTTTTTAGGCGCCCGCCTCTTTTAAACAGTGACAGCAGCGTATGGAGCTCGCGGCTCTTCAGCCAGAAGGAAGCCGCACCGTAAAGAACGAGCCCGGCCAGGATGCTGGCCCCAAGCCCGGGCAACAGGCCGGACACGGCGCCGGACGGCGCCGGAAGGGTCGCCCCGGCGACCGCCCAAACACCCAATCCCATTATGGCAGAACACAGCAGGGTTTTGCAAGCAGATTCTATCATGCCCTTATATTCCATGGTGTCGATCTTTCGGGTCAAGGCCCACACCAGCAGGCACAGGTTTACCATGCTGGCAAGGGAGGTGGCCAGGGCCAGGCCCCCGTGGGCCAGCGGTTTCATCAGGATAATGCTCAGGAGGATGTTGACGCACACAGACACGAACGCCATTTTGACGGGGGTCCGTGTGTCCTGCAGGGCGTAGAATGTGGCGACGACAATCCTCACGGCGGAAAAGGCCCAGAGCCCGAGCCCGTAAAAAAACAGCGCCGATGCGGTCATGCGGGCGGCCTGGAGGTCAAAAGCTCCCCGTTGGAACAGCAGGGTCACGATGGGCGCTCTTAATACCATCAGCCCCACCATGGCCGGCGCCGTAATGAAGAAAACAAATCTCATGGCGTAGGAAAAGGTGTCTGAAAGTGCGGCAAAGTTTTTTTCGGCGGCCTGCCTGGAAAGGCTGGGCAATACTGCGGTGGCCGTGGCGATGGCAAAAACGCCCAGGGGAAACTGCACCACCCGGTCCGCATAATAAAGATAAGAGACGCTTCCCTCCGGCAAAAGGGAGGCCAGAAGGGTTCCGATCAGGATGTTGATCTGGTAGACGGCCGCGCCGAACACGGCCGGTCCCATGAGCTGGCCGATCCTTTTCAGGCCGGGGTGGTACAGCCTGGCTTTCTGCCAGAAAAGAAAACCGTTCCGGGTCAGATACGGCAGTTGCAATGAAAGCTGGAGGAGCCCCCCGATGAGGACCCCGAAGGCCAGCCCCACGGCAGGCTCCCGGATATGCGGGGAAATAAAAAACATGGAACCGATCATGGTAAGGTTTAAGAGCACCGGGGCCAGGGCCGGCGCCGCAAAATGCCCCAGGGCATTTAAAACACCCATGCAGAGGGCCGCCAGGCAGATGAAAATAATGTAGGGGAACATGACCCGGGTCAGCAGGACGGCCAGTGAAAATTTTGCCGGCGAGATGATAAAACCCGGCGCCATGAGACGGATGATCATGGGAGACAATAATACCCCGGCCACCGCCGCGATCACCAGCAGCAGGCAGAGCATTCTCAGGGCGGATCGCGCGAGGCTGAAGGCTTCGTCTTTCCCCTGAGCGGTTAAATATCCGGTAAAGACAGGAATAAACGCGATGCTCAGGGAGCCTTCGGCAAAAAGGCGCCGCAGGAGGTTGGGAATCCGGAACGCGACAAAAAAGGCGTCCGCGTTCAAGCCCGCTCCCAGGAGCCAGGCGATCACCGCGTCCCTTACGAAACCCAGGATGCGGCTTAACAGGGTTGCCGAACCCACCACGCCGAAGGCCTTGGCGACCCGCGAGTTTTCAGAGGACGTTGCATTCATACAAATTTTCTTGACATGAGTTAAAATTAGGGTTATTAAAAAATTTTTAAAAATTACAATATCAAGAAAGGGGTATAACTTGGCGAACCACAAATCAGCGATCAAACGCGCCGGTCAGAATGAAACCAGACGTCTTCTCAATAAAAGCCTGAAAACCAGGGTAAAAAATGTCACCAAGGATGTCAGTGCGGCCGTCGGCCAGAAAGAATATTCGGCGGCCTTAAGCAAGTTAAACGCCGCCAAATCCACCATCGACAGGGCTGCGAAAAAAGGGGTGATCCACGCCAGAACCGCCACACGCAAAATTTCCCGCCTTTCCAGGCTGGTCAATACCATACGGCCCGCCTGAGGGATTTACTAAAAATTTTCCGTCAGCCGCTTAAAAATATCCTCGGCCAGCCTCCTGGACAGGACAGAGATGGCTGCCCGGCGGTTCTGCTCGGTGACCAGCTTGTCCGGAGACACACCGTAAGCCTCGTTGGCGGAAACGGCCCCGGTGGACCAGATTTCCCTTCCCTGGGTATCCTTCAATTTCACCACGACGCTGACCTGTACCCGCCGCTCGCTGGAAATGCCCGGACTCCGGTGTGAGATGGTGGTATTACGGATCCCGGCGACGGACCCCGAAAGATACGCCTGGGCACGTTCCCTGCGGGTCAGGGCGGCCGGGCTGTTGCGGGTAAACTCATCAATCAGCGCGCCGGTAATGATATTTTCCACCCCGGTTTCAGCGGTTTTGTTCTCCAGCATGAGGATATAGATATGCTTCACGTTTCCGGGAAACATTGCAGGGCCTGTCACCCGGTAGCCGCAGCCGATCAGGACCACGCACAGAAGCCAGATCCATCGGGTTATAAATTTTGCAAACCTCACTTTCACCCTCGACCCCTTGAACCCTCGAACCCTTTCATACAACGATATTCACCAGCTTGTCCTTGACCACGATGACCTTTTTTACGGGTCCGTCCCCGATAAACCTGGTCACACGCTCGTCGTTGAGCGCGATCTTCTTGATGGTGTCCGCATCCGCGTCCGCATCCACATTGAATTTGCTCCGGAGTTTGCCGTTAACCTGCACGACGATTACACGCTGCTCCATGACCAGGGCCGCTTCGTCATGGCAGGGCCAGGGAGCATCCACGATGCTGGGTTCACGTCCCAGCAGCTCCCACAGCTCCTCGGCAAAATGAGGGACGATGGGCGACAACAATAGGCACCCGCTTTCCATTGCCAGCCGCATCACGCCGGTGACCCAGGGGCTTTGATCGTCCGGATCGATCAGCTGCATTACGTTGACAAGTTCCATCACCGCACTGATGGCCGTGTTAAAGTGAAAGCGTTCTTCGATGTCGCCGGTAACTTTTTTAATGGTTTCATGGGTTTTTTTGTAAAGCGCCAGCACCTGCCCTGCCAGCTGATCCGGATGGCCGTCAAACGGCGCCTGGGCCTTTACCCGGTCAATCCAGGATCTGGCCAGGCGCCAGACGCGGTTCAAAAAACGAAACCCGCCTTCAACCCCCTGTTCATTCCAATCCAGATCCCTTTCGGGCGGCGCGGCAAACAGGCAAAAAAGCCGGGTGGTATCCGCACCGTACCGGTCGAGCAGCTCATTCGGGTCCACCACATTTTTTTTGGACTTGGACATTTTTTCCGTCCGTCCCACCGTAATCTCCTGGCCGCACTTGCCGCATTGACGCACCGGGCCGCTCTGGTCGGCCTCTGCGGGCAGAAGAAAACCGTGGGTCGGGCAGGCCAGGGTTTCTTTACAGACCATGCCCTGGGTTAGGAGACGCGTGAAAGGCTCCTTGTAACCCACCAGACCCAAATCCTTTAAAACCCGGGTGAAATACCTGGAATAGAGCAGGTGCAGGATGGCGTGTTCCACGCCGCCGATATACTGATCCACCGGCATCCAGTAATCGACGGCTTCCCTTTTAAACATGCCGCCATCGTGCTTCGGGCTGCAATAGCGCTCAAAATACCACGAGGACTCCACAAAGGTATCCATGGTGTCGGTTTCCCTTTGCGCACCGGGATCGCCGCATTTCGGACATGAAGTGGTTGAAAAGTAATCAAGCGTTGAAAGGGGTGACCGCCCCCCTTCCAGCAGGTCCGCATCTTCGGGAAGCAAGATCGGCAGATCTTCCTCGGGCGCCGGCACCATCCCGCACGATTTGCAGTGGATCATGGGAATGGGCGCCCCCCAGTATCGCTGCCGGGAAATACCCCAGTCCCGCAGCCGGAAGCTGACGGTTTTTTCCCCGATACCCTTTTCCTTTAAGTAATCGCCAATCCGTTCCAAAGCCGTGGTATTGTCCAGGCCGTCGAATGGACCTGAATTGATCATGCGTCCCTGACCCGTGTAGGCCTCGGTCATCCCGGCGGCATCCAGCTCTTTGTCCTCCGGCTTGACCACCACCAGGATATCCAGGCCGTATTTGGCAGCAAAATCAAAATCCCGCTGATCATGGGCCGGCACGGACATCACCGCACCGGTTCCATATTCCATGAGGGCAAAATTGGCCGTATAGACGGGCATCCGCCGGCCGCTCAAAGGGTTGATGCAGTAAGCCCCCGTAAACACCCCTTCCTTTTCGTAATTTTCAAGACCCCGCGCGGACCTGTCCTGCAAGGCAACCCGATCAACAAAAGCCCGGACCTCGTTTTCCTGCGGTCCGCCGCCGGACAGTTCGAACACCAGAGGATGTTCGGGCGCCAGGCACATGAACGTGGCGCCGAACACCGTATCCTGCCGGGTGGTAAAGACCGGCACAACCAGGTCCCTGTTTTCAACCGGGAAGCGGATTTCAGCGCCCAGGCTCTTGCCCATCCAGTTTTTCTGCATCGTGATGACCTTTTCCGGCCAACCCGGAAGATGATCGCAATGGGCAAGGAGATCTTCCATGTAGTCGGTGATGCGGAAAAACCATTGCCGCAGCTTTTTCTGGGACACCGGGCGCCCGCACCGCCAGCACATCCCGGCTTCCACCTGCTCGTTGGCAAGCACCGTCAAGCAGGATTCACACCAGTTGACGTAGGCCTCCTTTCTGTAGACCATCTTCTTTTCGAACATTTTTATAAACAACCACTGCTCCCAGCGATAGTAATCGGGCTTGCAGGTGGCAATCTCCCTGTCCCAGTCGTAGGAAAAGCCTATCCGCTTGAGCTGGGCGCGCATGGTGTCGATATTGTGGTAGGTCCATTTTGCCGGATGGGTTTTGTGAGCAATGGCGGCATTTTCCGCGGGCATGCCGAATGCGTCCCATCCCATAGGATGCAGCACGTTGAAGCCGCGCATTCTTTTATACCGGGCCACCACATCGCCGATGGTGTAATTTCTGACGTGGCCCATGTGAATGTTTCCGGACGGATAGGGGAACATCTCCAGCAGGTAATATTTTTCTTTTTCAGGATCTTCGTTGACCTTGAACAGCTGCGCCTTTTCCCACCAGGCCTGCCATTTTTCTTCTATTGTTTTTGGATTATACTTTTCGTCCATAAAATTTCCACCCCGGTTCAGCGATTAATGGGTAGCTTCATGACATATTCCAAGGCAAATAGCAAGATCTTGATTCGCCCTGATTCTGTCCTCTACAACTTAAATCTTAAATCTTAAAACTTAAAACGGGTGAATTCGAGTTTTTACGAATTCACCACATTTATCATTTGACTTGTATGAGCCAATTTCATATGGATAGTAAAATCCACGAAAAGCTGCGCGGCCCTCTAAATAGAAGCCGTCGGTTTTTCATTTTTAAATTGCTCTCATAAAAGGACGGACAATGAGCAGAAACATCTTAATCAATGCGATCGACCCGGAAGAATGCCGGATCGCCATCGTGCGGGACAGCAAACTGGAAGAATTTCACATCGAAAGCGCTTCCAGAGAAATTACCCAGGGAAATATCTGCAAAGGGATCGTCGTCCGGGTGGAGCCCAGCCTCCAGGCGGTTTTTGTGGAATACGGCGCGGAACGTCACGGTTTTCTGCAGCAGAACGAAATCCACAGCGACTATTTTCAGGACACGGACTCCGGCGACCGTTCTTTAAAAAGTCTCATTAAACGGGGCCAGGAACTTCTGGTTCAGGTCACCAAAGATCCCATGATGAACAAGGGCGCCATGCTGTCCACTTTTATCTCTTTACCGGGAAGGCAGATTGTTCTTTTACCCGGAAGCAACACCCTGGGAATTTCGCGGAAAATCGAAGACGAAGAGCAGAGAAGCAAGCTTAAGGAAACGATCAAAAAAATAACCGTGCCCGAAGGATTCGGGGTGATCGTCCGCACGGCCGGGGTCAGCGCCTCGAAAACATCCTTGACCACGGACTTGCGTTATCTGCTCAGGTTGTGGAAAAATATCAATACGCAGGGGTTGCAGGAAAAGGCCCCTGCCCTTTTATACAAGGAAAGAAACACGGCCGTCAGATTTGTGCGGGACTATTTCACCGCCGATGTCAACGAAATTCTTTTAGACAATCAGGCCGTTTACCAGGAAGTGAAAGACTTTATCCACATCGTTTCTCCCAAACATACCAAAATCGTTAAATTCCACAAAGACGTCAAACCCATTTTCACCAAGCACCAGCTTGAAAAACAGATTGCGTCGATTTTCGAAAACCGCGTGGACCTGAAATCCGGCGGATACATCGTCATTCAGCAGACCGAGGCCATGGTTACAGTGGACGTCAACTCGGGCAAAGGGACTCAAAAAAAATCCATCGAGCAGACCGCGGTGATGACCAATCTGGAAGCCGCCGAGGAAGTCGCCCGACAGCTGCGATTAAGAGACATGGGGGGGTTGATCGTCATCGACTTTATTGACATGAAAGACACCAAGAACAAACAAAAAACCGAAAGCACCCTCAAGACGCACCTGAAAGAGGACAAGGCGCGCACCAAGATCGGAAGAATTTCGCAGTTCGGCCTGCTGGAAATGTCCCGGCAGCGGCTGCGCCCCTCCATCGAACACAGCAATTTTGAATCCTGTGAAAATTGCCTGGGCAAAGGGCTGATTCCGTCAACGGAAATGCTGGGGCTCAGTTTCCTGCGCAGGCTCAAACTGGAAACCCTGAAAGGCGACATCGGCCGGGTGACATGCACGGTTCCGAGAAAAGTGGCCTCCTACCTTTTGAACAACAAAAGAAGGGAAATCCTCGATCTGGAATCAAGGCGCAACCTGGTGATCAAAATAGAAGGCGAACGGGAAATGTCCTTGGGGAAAAGCACGATTGTCTGCACGCCGGTCGAGCCGGTTGCCCCTGTCATGGCCGACAACATATAGGATCAAGATGCCCATAAAAAAAAATTACACCTCAAATAAAGTCATGGCGCTATACGGGCTTTGTTTTGCGGTGATAATTGCCCTGATCGCCGCAGCGATATTCTGGTCGCAGAAAAGCCGGACACCAGCCGAACCCCGGCCGACAGCATCCCCGGTCGAACCGGGGGTTGCGGCGTCTAAATTCAAGGTCCTCCCACCGGCCGGAGACGGGCAGCAGAATGCGGGCCGGAATCTTCCCCCGGCGGCACCCCTGTCTGATGGGGGCGCCATCGTATCCAGATTCAAGATAGAACCGGCATTTGAACCCAAAAAGGATACGGGAATGAATCCTTCTCCGGGATCCGGTCCCATGGCCGGTACGCTCCCGTCTGCTCAACTTCCGGCGGTCCCGCCGGAACCTGGGAAGAGGATTGATGACGGCAAAATAACTAAAACCCCGGCGCCCGCCGGGCAGGTGCGGCAACGCCAAAAAGAATCCGGCATCGGGAAGAAAATTGACCTGACTGCACCACCGGACCAGACCCCGTCGTCTCAGTTGCCAGCTGCGGCGGCAGAACCCGGAAAAATTATTGACTACGGCCAAGTGGGAAAAGACCCAGCCCTGGCGGCCCTGATGCAACAGCGCAAGAAGGATTTCGGCGTCGAGAAGGGAATCGACCTGATTGTAAAATCCGACGAAACCCTGAAAATCGGAGAAAACCTCGTTCCCATGCGCCGGATCATCGATCAGATGCGGATCAAACAGGGCGAAATTCTGGAGAAAGACATCACGGCGCGGCCGCAACCCGGGACCGGCGCGCCCGAAACCGCCGCCCGGCGGTCATTGCCTGAAATGGCCGCCGGGCAAAACCCCGGGAGCCCCGGACAGCACAATTTGTCTTTAAACGCGGGCGATGCCGGCCGTTTCCCTGCCAGGAGAAATGATTTATACGGCATTTACATTGTCCAGCCGGAAGACAACATCTGGGACATTCATTTTAACTTTTTGAAGCATTACTTTTCCTCCAAGGGCGTCACCCTAAAAAATTCCGCCGATGAGCCGGATCGAATGGGGTACAGTTCGGGGGTCGGAAGAATTTTAAAATATTCCGAGAACATGGTTTACATCTACAACATCAGGGAACAAAAGCTGGATGTGGACATCAACCTGATCACCCCCCTGAATAAAATTATTATTTTCAACATGGAACCGGTGTTTGCCCTGCTGGATCAGATCGATCTGAATAATATCACTCAGATCATATTTGACGGCTACACCCTGTGGGTATCCGATACCGGGACCATGCCTAAAAATTAGTGAGAAGCTTAAAGACCGACAGTCTTCCGGAGAAACAATGATCCAGCGTTACACAAGAAAAGAAATGGGGGATATCTGGACCGACGAGAACAAATACCGCGTCTGGCTGCAGATTGAAATTCTGGCCTGTGAGGCGCTCGCAAAGGAAGGGAAAATCCCCGGGGATGCCCTTTCCACGATCCGGCAAAAATCGAATTTCTCCGTGAAAAGGATCGAAGAAATCGAGGCCGAAACCAAACATGACGTGATCGCTTTTTTGACCAGCGTGGCCGAGCATGTGGGACCCGATGCCCGGTTTATTCATATGGGGCTGACCTCCTCGGATATCCTGGACACGGCCGCGGCATGCCTGTTCAGGCAGGCCGGCCGGATTATCCTGAAGGACTGCGACCGCCTGCTACGTGCGATCAAGGAAAAAGCCTTTCAACACAAAGACACGGCCATGATCGGGCGCTCCCACGGCATCCATGCCGAACCGATCACCTTCGGGCTCAAACTGGCGGTCTGGTACGATGAAATGTGCCGCAACAAGGCCCGGTTCCTTCGTGCGCTGGAAACCATCAGCTTCGGGAAACTGTCCGGGGCGGTGGGGACCTTTGCCAACATTTCACCGGAAGTGGAGGCCTATGTCTGCGAGCATCTGGGCCTTCAGCCGGCCCCGGCCTCCACCCAGATCATACAACGGGACCGCTATGCCGAATACTTCACCGCTCTTGCCATCATGGCCTCATCCATTGAAAAGATGGCTGTTGAAATCAGGCACCTGCAAAGGACCGAAGTCCTGGAAGCGGAGGAATATTTTTCAGCAGGCCAGAAAGGGTCCTCGGCCATGCCCCACAAAAGAAATCCCATCGGTTCTGAAAATCTCAGCGGACTCGCCCGGGTTGTGCGCGCCAACGCCATGGCGTCCCTGGAAAACATGATTCTGTGGCATGAACGGGACATCAGCCATTCATCCGTGGAGCGGATTATCGGTCCGGACAGCACCATATTGATCAACTACATGTTAAACCGCATGGCCGGCCTGGTTGAAAACCTGATCATCTATCCTGACAAAATGAAAAACAACATGCACCTGTTAAAAGGGCTGATATTCTCTCAACAAATTTTGCTGGCACTGGCAGAATCAGGCGTAACGCGCGAGGATGCTTATCACATGGTACAGGTGCAAGCCATGCGGGCCTGGAAGGAAAACCGGGATTTTAAAGAACTGATACTGGCCGACCCCGGCATCACAAGCCATCTGGGCCAACAAAAAATTGAAGAACTATTTGACCTCGGTTATCATATGAAGTATATTAACAGGATTTTCGAGCGTGTTTTCGGAAAATAAAATGAATTTTGACGAAATCAAAACGCATCACGATTAAACAAGGAGGTTATATTTTGACAGGTATTGCATATGCATTGGGTGCGGGAGGCGGAGCAGGCGGCGGACAAGGCGGCGGGGGGTTTGGCGCATTTGTCCCGTTGTTGCTCATGTTCGCCATATTTTACTTTCTGCTGATCCGCCCCCAGCAAAAACGTACGAAACAACACAGGGAAATGATCGATACTCTGAAAAAAGGGGACCGGATCGTCACCAGCGGCGGCATCCATGCGAAGATTACCGGTGTGTCGGACAGCACGTTAACGGTTGAAATCGCAGATAAGGTCCGCGTCAAGATTAACCGCAGCAATGTCGGGGGACTCATTACAGCGGCCAATCCGGCGCCGGCGGCGCTACCGGATAAGAATGACCCGGGCGATTCAAAAAAGAAGTAGAATCAGGCTTCAGGGTAATCGTGGGGACCTAACCGCCTATCAAGCAAGAAGGAATTGATAATTGAAAAACTTTTCATGGATGACGGCCTTTATTTTTGCCGTTATTATTGCAGCACTTGTTTACCTGCTCCCGACGGTAAGCCCGGGCTTATGGCCGCACAAAAAGATCAACCTGGGCCTGGATCTTCAGGGCGGCATGCACCTGGTTCTCGAGGTGGATACGGAAAAAGCTGTGGAAAGCATGGTCGATCGCATCGAACAAGACCTGCGCACAAACTTGAAAAAGGAACTCATCCGGCAGGTCCGGGTGGATCGCATGGACAAGACGAAAATATCGGTGCTCCTCCAGGACGCGGGAAAGATCGAAAAATTTGATGAAATGCTGGATAAGGAATTTAAGGAGCTGCGTCTTCTGTCCAGATCAACCGATGACAACGGATTAAAAGTCGTCCTGGACCTTCCTGCCAACGAAAGTGAAAGGACCCAGAAAATGGCTACCGAACAGGCCCTTGAAACCATCCGCAACCGGATTGATCAATTCGGAGTCAGTGAACCGGATATACGGCTCCAGGGCGAAAATCGGATACTGATTCAACTTCCGGGTATCCGGGACACAAATAGAGCCAAAGAGCTCATTGGCAGGACCGCTCTGCTGGAATTTAAGCTACTGGACGAAACCAATGACATCGATGCCGCCCTGAAGGGCAATGTCCCGCCGGGAAGCCAGCTGCTCTACCAGGTCAAGGAGGATCGGGAGACCCGGCGTGCCAGCAAAATGCCCTTTCTGATTCAGAAAAGCGCCCTGCTCACCGGCGCAAACCTGAAAGACGCCAGGGTTCAGATCGATTCCCAATACAGTGAGCCGTATGTTTCAATTGATTTTGATAACAAAGGCGCCAGAATCTTTGAAAGAGTCACCGGTGAAAATGTAAAAAAACGTCTGGCCATCGTTTTGGACGACAAGGTGTATTCCGCTCCGGTTATCCAGGAAAAAATATCCGGCGGCAGCGCCCGCATCACCGGCAGCTTTACCACCGAAGAAGCCCGCGATCTGGCCATTGTGCTCCGGGCCGGCGCCCTGCCGGCGCCGGTTAAAATAATTGAAGAACGCACCGTGGGTCCGTCCCTGGGATCGGATTCCATTCGAAAAGGACTGCTTTCCATGTGGGTCGGCGGCCTCCTGGTGGTGCTGTTCATGATCCTCTATTACCGGGTATCCGGGGTCATCGCGGACGCGGCGCTGGTGCTCAACATTATTCTGATTGCCGCCGGGCTTGCCGGTTTGCAGGCGACCTTGACCCTGCCGGGAATTGCCGGAATCATCTTGACCATCGGTATGGCCGTAGATGCCAACGTGCTCATATTTGAGCGTATCCGGGAGGAGATTAAGGTCGGCAAGACGGCCCGGGCCGCGGTAAGCGCCGGCTATGAGCGTGCAACCCTCACGATTCTCGATGCCAATATCACGACCCTGATTGCCGCGCTGGTTCTGTTCCAGTTCGGGACCGGCCCGATCAAGGGATTTGCCGTCACCCTGAGCCTGGGCGTGTTGTCCAGCCTGTTTACGGCGCTGATCGTGACCCGAAAAATATTTGACTTTCTACTGATTCATCGCAGAATGAAACATTTGAGCATATAAAGAATAATTTCAAGAGGATCAAAAATGCAGTTTATTAAATCTGATATCGACATCGATTTTGTGGGCCGAAGAAACATCGCTTTTATCATTTCCGGCCTATTGATCATCATCAGCATCCTGTCTTTGATTATCCACCAGGGGCCCCGCTTTGGCATCGATTTTGCCGGCGGGACATTAATTCAGATAAAATTTGATTCTCCCACAGACATGAACCGGATCAAAACGGGGCTGGCCACAATTGACCTGGGAGAATCCACGGTGCAGCGCTTCGGAAGCCTGAAAGACAATGAATTTCTTATCCGGACCAACAAATCCGTCTCCACCACCAAAGAATTCGCCGCGGCCCTGGAAAAGGCCGTCACCTCATCCGGGAGCAAAGGTGCGGAAATCCAACGGATTGAGATGGTCGGGCCCCAGGTGGGTCAGGACCTGAGGGAAAAGGCCCTTTTTGCCATTTTTTACACGCTGCTGTTTATCACGGTGTATATTTCCGGCCGTTTCGAATTAAAATGGATTTTGAGCGCCGTCATGGCCGGCGCTTTGATGAGCGCCGTGTATCTGCTGTCTTTTTTTAACGTGAGCATTGCTTTTCTGATTTCCGCGGCCATGCTGATCACCCTTTTTCTCTTCTGGGTTCTCTCGCTGAAATATGCCATGGGTGCAATTGTCGCACTGATCCATGACGTCATCATCACCGTGGGAATTTTTTCCATTTTTGACAAGGAATTTACCCTCCCGATTGTCGCTGCGCTGCTGACGATCATCGGGTATTCATTAAACGACACGATTATTGTTTTTGACCGGATCCGGGAAAACCTGAGAATCCACCGAAACAAAAAGCCCCATGATTTCGTGATCAACCGCAGTATCAACGAGACCCTCTCCCGTACGATCCTGACCTCCGGAACCACACTGATCGTGGTCGTGTCCCTGTTTGTCCTGGGCGGGGGAATTATCCATGACTTTGCATTTGCCCTGATGGTCGGGATGGTCGTCGGAGTCTACTCTTCCATATACGTGGCAAGTCCCATTCTCATCGCATTTCAGGGTATGGGGAAAAAAAGATAGCGGCATGCAGCAGATTAAGACCGAATGGAAAAAATCCTGCCATGGTTTGCCTTGAAAAGTGTCCCCGGAATCGGGAATCACTTGATCAAGCGCCTGATTTCCCGTTTCAACTCTCCTGAATCGGTATTCGCGGCGTCCCGGATGGAGCTGGTTCAAATTGAAGGGGTGAGCCCGCGTCTGGCATCGGCGATCCTACAGCATAAAATCCCTGCCACCTGCAAAAGAGACCTGGATGACACCTTAAAACGAGGTTATAAAATTGTTCCCCTGTCGGATCCGGCATACCCTCCCCTTCTACTGGAAATTCCAGACCCGCCTCCTTTTTTATATGTCTTCGGAAACCTTGACCCTGCTGCCATCAATATTGCGGTGGTCGGCTCAAGGAATGCGACCGACTACGGCATTTCCACGACCCGGCGTCTGTGTACGGACCTTGCGGGCCTCGGCATAACCGTTGTCAGCGGGATGGCAAAGGGAATCGACACGGCCGCTCACGAAGGCGCCTTGACGGGCAAAGGAAAGACCATTGCCATATTGGGCAGCGGTCTGGACAGGATTTACCCCCGGGAAAATAAACGTCTGTTTTATCAAATCGCCGAAAACGGGGCGGTCATTTCGGAATTTCCCTTGCTGACGGATCCTGAACCCCACAATTTTCCGGTTCGAAACCGGGTTATCAGCGGCATGTCTTTGGGAACCGTCGTGGTTGAAGCCTCCCGGAAAAGCGGCTCGCTCATTACCGCCCGCCTGGCTGGAGAACAGGGAAGAGAAGTTTTTGCCATACCCGGCAGCATTCGATCTTTCAAAAGCACCGGCACCCACCAGTTGATCAAGCAGGGGGCCAAGCTGGTGGAACACACCCGGGATATCCTGGAAGAACTGTCCCACGTGATTCAGCCGGTGTCAGCCGAAAACAAAGGTGGGCAGAATGCGAAAGGGGCCGATCCGGACGATTTCCTGTCCCCGGAAGAATTGAAGGTAATCAAAGCGCTGGGGCCATACCCGGTTCATATCGACACCCTTGCGCAAAAAACGGGCATGCTGGCGGGAAAACTGTCCGGCATCCTGCTCCAGCTTGAGCTCAAGGGATTGGTTCATCAGTCGCCGGGAAAATTTTTCATACTAACGTAAAGGAATAATTTTGACAAAACCCCTCTTGGTCGTAGAATCTCCTACAAAAGTAAGAACCCTGAAAAAATATATCGGCAAAGACTATAACATTGTGGCCACCCTGGGCCATATTATGGATCTGCCCGTAAAGGAATTCGGCATCGATATTCAGCACAATTTCACACCGCAATACAAAAACATCCCGGGAAAGCAGAAAGTTATAACCTCTCTGAAAATGGCCGCCGACGGTGCGGAGGACATTTTTCTCGCGCCTGACCCGGACCGGGAAGGGGAAGCCATTGCGTGGCATACCTCGACAATTTTAAAAAAAGAAGGCCGAAGATTTCACCGGGTCCTGTTCCACGAATTAACCAGGCGGGCCATTCTGGAGGCCCTCGCTTCCCCCGAAGCCCTGAACCGGCACAAATATGACGCCCAGCAGGCCCGGAGGATACTGGATCGGATCGTCGGCTACGAAATTTCCCCGCTCCTCTGGCGTAAGGTTAAGAGCGGCCTGAGCGCGGGTCGGGTTCAATCGGTTGCCGTGCGGATCGTCTGTGAAAGAGAGCGCGCGATTCAGGCCTTTAAAACCGAGGAATACTGGTCCATCACGGCGCACCTTGAAGGCCATTGCCCCCCGCCGTTCACGGCAAAACTGGTAAAGAAAAACCAGAAAAAAATACACATCCCCGACCAGAAGACCGCAGACGGCATCCTAAACGAGCTGTCCGGCGCCAAGTTTATCGTCGACAAGGTGCTCAAGAAAACAACCCGAAGAAATCCCCTGCCCCCGTTCATAACCAGCAAGCTCCAGCAGGAAGCCATCCGGAAACTGAGATTTACCGCCAAAAAAACCATGATGATCGCCCAGCAGCTTTACGAGGGCATTGAACTGGGTCCCGGAGAACCTGTCGGCCTGATCACCTATATGCGAACCGATTCCACCAGAATTTCCCCGGAAGCGGCCCAGGAGGCCATCGACCTGATCCGTCAGCGCTTCGGCAGGGAATACGCCATGGAAAAGCCGCGGTTTTTTAAAAACAAAAAAAAGGTCCAGGACGCTCACGAAGCCATTCGCCCCTCATCGGTTTTCAACACCCCTGAAAGCATAGCGCCTTATCTTTCCAGGGATCAGCTCGCGTTATACACCACCATCTGGCAGCGCTTTGTTGCCTCTCAGATGGAGCAAGCCCGGATCAACAACAATCTGGTGTCCATCAGTGCCGGGCCGTACACCTTCAACGCCAGTGGATCGCAGGTCGTATTTCCGGGATTTATGGCGCTTTACTTGTCCGTGGAAGATCAAATTGAAAGCGAAAAATCAAAAGAGATGCTCCCCGAGCTTTCGGAAGGCCTGGCGCTGAAGCTGAACCAACTGGAACCCAAACAACACTTCACCATGCCTCCGCCCCGGTTTTCAGAGGCTTCCCTTGTAAAAGAGCTGGAGGAAAACGGGATCGGAAGACCCAGTACATATGCCGCCATCCTTTCCACGATCCGGGAAAAAGGCTATGTGGAGTTTATCAAAGGTTATTTCGTTCCGAGCGAACTTGGCTTTATCGTTAACGACCTTCTGGTGGACAACTTTTCGAAGATCTTCAATGTGGATTTTACATCCAGGATGGAAGGCGAGCTGGACCGGCTTGAGGCCGCCGAAGTCGATGTGCTCAACGTTCTGACCGGTTTTTACGATTCGTTCAAAAAAGATCTGGATGCGGCGAAAACAGGCATGCTGACAGTAAAAGGCGTCGGCTTTCCCACGGACCTCCTTTGCCCCCAGTGCCGGCAAATTCTTCGCATCAAGGTGGGTAAAAAGGGGCCTTTTCTTTCCTGCAGCGGATATCCGGAATGTAAATATTCAAGAAATTACGACCGGGACGAGCAGGGCAAGATCAACCCTGTTGCGGCCGCGCCGGTGCAAGTCACGGACGATGTCTGCGGCAAGTGCGGCCGCCCCATGCTCGTCAAGGATGGAAAATTCGGACCTTTCCTGGCCTGCAGCGGATATCCGGAGTGCAAAAGCACCCGTTCTCTCAATGGCAACGCGGCCGGCGACGACACCGGCGCAAATTGTCCCGAAAAAGGATGCAACGGCAAACTGGTCGGGAAAACGTCCCGGCGGGGGAAAAAATTTTTCGGCTGCAGCAGCTACCCGGCCTGTAATTTCGCCTTATGGGACAAGCCCGTTCCCAGGCCATGCCCCGGTTGCGGCGCCGGGTTTCTGGTTGAAAAATCGACCAAAAAAGAGGGGGTGTTTTTAGCCTGCCTGGACAAAACCTGCGGATACAAGGAAAAAGCCGGATCAGAAGAAACCGCCGACCCGGACCTGAACAAAAAAATATGATAAAAGTTCTTGACAAAATATCTACAGGCTACTATTTATTTCCTTTACATGAAATTAAAAGGTTTTGTATGAAAAAATTAATCGGCGTTATCAACATTCGTGACCTTATTCGCGACCTCGTAGTAGGTGTAGCCTATTACGAGGTACGGGCTTGATAACGTCCTTTAAGAAAAGCAACAGTCAATAAAAGCCGTTATCAGCCCGAAGGTTGGTAACGGTTTTCTTTTGCGGAGGTTTGCAGATGAAAAGCGACAGCGTAAAAAAAGGTGTCGAAAGGGCGCCCCACCGCTCTCTTTTTAAGGCCATGGGATACACTTCCACGGAAATTGAACGGCCCATGATCGGCATTGCGAACTCCTTTAACACGATCATTCCGGGCCATATCAACCTGGACAAGATTGTGGAAGCGGTTAAAGCCGGAATTTACATGGCCGGCGGCACCCCCCTTGAGTTTGGCACCATCGGGGTCTGCGACGGCATTGCCATGAACCATGTGGGCATGAAATACTCCCTGGCCAGCCGCGAGCTGATCGCCGATTCCATTGAAGTGATGGCCATTGCCCACGGATTCGATGCCCTGGTTCTGGTGCCGAACTGCGACAAGATTGTTCCGGGCATGCTGATGGCGGCTGCGCGACTGGATATTCCTTCCATTGTCATCAGCGGGGGGCCGATGCTGGCCGGCCGGGCGCCGGGGGGAAAAGATGGAAAAGCTATAGATCTCATCACGCTTTTTGAATGCGTCGGCGCCGTTCACGCCGGGAAAATGAGCCAGGAGGAGCTGGAAACATATGAGGATGCCGCCTGTCCGACGTGCGGCTCCTGCGCGGGCATGTTCACTGCCAATTCCATGAATTGCCTGACCGAAGCCGTCGGCATGGCCCTGCCGGGCAATGGAACCATCCCGGCGGTAATGTCGGCCCGGATCCGTTTGGCCAAAAGCGCCGGAATGCAAATCATGACGCTGCTGGAAAGGAATTTAACGCCCCGAAAGATCATGACCGAAAAGGCCTTTAAGAACGCGCTTGCCATAGATATGGCGCTGGGCTGCTCAACGAACACGGCCCTGCACCTGCCGGCAATCGCAAAAGAAGCGCAGATAAACCTGGATTTGAATCTCATCAACACCGTCAGTGAGGTCACCCCGCACCTTTGCTCCATGAGCCCCGGGGGACCGCACCACCTGGAAGACCTGGATCGTGCCGGCGGCATCAGTGCGGTTTTCAAGGCGCTGGCCGTGTCGGGCAGAATCCATGAAGACTGCATGACGGTCACCGGGAAAAGCGTTGGAGAAAACATCGAACATGCCCGGGTACTGGACAGCAGTGTGATCCGCCCCTTTGACGATCCTTACCATGCCCAGGGCGGACTGGCCGTGTTATTCGGCAATCTTGCCCCCCAGGGCGCCGTGGTGAAACAGTCTGCTGTTTCAGCAGCAATGCTTCGGCATGAAGGTCCGGCCAGGATATTCAACTCGGAGGAAGAGGTCAGCCGGGCCATCATGTCCGGCAACATCAAAAAAGGAGACGTTCTGGTTGTCCGCTATGAAGGACCCATGGGGGGGCCGGGAATGCAGGAAATGTTAACGCCCACGGCCGCCATTGCCGGCATGAATCTGGATGCCCATGTGGCGCTCATCACCGACGGCCGGTTTTCGGGAGGATCCAAAGGCGCGGCCATCGGCCATATCTCCCCGGAAGCCATGCAGGGCGGCCCCCTTGCCATTGTCCGGGAAGGGGACTTGATATCCATTGACATTCCCGGCAAGACATTGACCCTGAAGGTGCCGCAAAAAGAAATTCAGGAGCGATTGTCCAAATGGTCGCCGCCAGAACCGAAAATAACACAGGGGTATCTGGCCAGATACGCCCGGATGGTTTCATCCGGATCCAAGGGAGCCGTAATGAAGGACTCCTTTTAACAGTGTAGGCAAAGGACGATTTATGAAACGAACAGGAGCGCAAATCTTATTGCAGATGCTTAAAGATGAAGGCGTCGATACGATTTTCGGCTATCCGGGCGGTATGGTAATCGATATTTATGATGAGCTCATGAAAACAGATATCCGGCACATTTTAGCCCGCCATGAGCAAGGTGCGATTCATGCCGCTGACGGGTATGCCAGAGCAAGCGGCAAGGTCGGCGTCTGTCTGGTCACATCCGGACCGGGGGCTACCAATACCATCTCGGGCATCGCCTCGGCATATATGGATTCGATTCCGGTGGTCATTCTCACCGGCCAGGTGCCTGTTCATCTCATTGGAAACGATGCTTTTCAAGAAGTGGATATTGTGGGCATCACGCGGCCCTGCACGAAACATAATTACCTGGTCAAAAGCACCGAAGATCTCGCCATGACCATAAAAGAAGCCTTTTATATTGCCCGTTCGGGACGTCCGGGACCGGTGCTGGTGGATCTGCCGAAAAATGTCATTAACCAAAGCATAAGCTTTAAGGCGCCCAAGGATGTCAACATTAAATCCTACAACCCCACCTACAGGCCCAATATAAAACAACTGCACAAGGTGGTTAAACTGATTA
>JAUYIZ010000013.1 GCA_030688615.1 Desulfobacterales bacterium
GCCCTGGTGAATTTAGACGCCGCTCTGGCGCGTAAGGTACTTTCCAAGGATGACGAGGTCGATAATATTCAACGTGAGGTGTATCGACTGACCGAAGAAGCGTTGCGCAAGCATACCGAAGAGGTGTCCTTTGTGATTAACCAGTTTTCAATCTCCCGGCACCTGGAAAGAATTGCCGATCATGCCACAAATATTGCCGAGGAAGTCATCTATCTCTGTGAGGGCGAAATCGTCAGGCACGGGAAATATTAGCTGTAGATTGTGAGGAATGTTATGGCAACAGGAACAACACGGTTAGAAGAAGTCAGGGAACTGGGAGTTTTTGAAAAATATCTCTATGTCTGGATCATTCTCTGCATCCTTGCGGGCATCGTATTGGGCAAGGCAGCGCCGGGTGCGGCGAACTACCTGGACAGCCTGGCGATATATGTTGGGGATGCGCCCGTGGTGTCCATCCCCATTGCCGTCTGCCTTTTTTTCATGATGTACCCCATCATGGTGAAGATTGATTTCGCCGAGGTCATCAAGGCCGGAAAAAGCGGCAAGCCCGTGGGGTTGACGCTGTTTGTCAACTGGGCCGTCAAGCCTTTCACCATGTACGGCATTGCTTTGTTTTTTCTTGGCACGGCTTTTTACGGCCTGATCGGACCGGAGGCCGTAGATCATGTTAAAATGCCCTTCGGGCTCGATCTGCCGGTGGGCGCGGCCTATGGTGCAGGCAAGGTCATCATGGCCAACGGGATCAAGTTACTGGAGGTGCCCCTGTGGCGAAGCTACCTGGCAGGTTGTATTCTGCTGGGAATTGCGCCTTGCACGGCCATGGTCCTGGTCTGGGGATTTATGGCCCGGGGAAACGATGGACTCACTCTCGTCATGGTGGCCATCAACTCACTTACTATGCTCGTCCTCTATGGCGTGCTCGGGGGATTTTTGCTGGGTGTCGGCCGGCTTCCGGTTCCCTGGCAGGCGCTGGTGCTTTCCATCGGGATCTACGTGGCGCTTCCCCTTGTTGCAGGGTACATCTCCCGGAAGGCGATTATTAATGCCAAGGGAGAAGCCTGGTTTAAAGACAAGTTCCTCCACATCCTGACCCCGGTCACGATCATCGCCCTGCTTATCACGCTGATCCTTCTATTCTCATTCAAGGGGGACGTGATCATATCTAACCCGCTCACAATTCTCTGGATTGCCATTCCGCTCTTTATTCAGACCAACCTCATTTACTGGCTCGGTTACGGCCTGGCCAGATGGTTGAAACTTGATTACCGGGATGCTGCCCCGGCGGCCATGATAGGCGCATCCAACCACTTTGAGGTAGCCATTGCCACGGCTACCATGCTCTTCGGACTATCATCCGGGGCTGCCCTGGCCACCGTGGTGGGCGTACTCATCGAGGTGCCGGTGATGCTTATGCTGGTTAAAATATGCCTGAAAACCAAGCATTGGTTTTCTTGAGCTTGATTTATATGAGAGACTATTATTCAAGAAAAAGGAGTCATAAATAAATAACCGAAAATCTGGGTAATTTTATACCTTGTTTCGATGCAGCATTTGTGGCGACGTACTGAAAAAAACCATGAAAATCGGGCTTGCCAGAATCTGGGCTAACTTGTCATTATGCGTGTGTTAGTATCCGAATAATTTTGGGCTGATATTCCTGCTTTTGAGACAGGGGCTTTTCTATGATTTTGATGTATAAAAAAGAAGCCAGAAGAAATAGTAAACCGAGGCCTACAGATGCGGTTGTTTGATTATAATTAAGGCGAAGGGCAATACTGCTTCCCACAAATGCACCCAGCATCAGGCTTAAAATGGGAAATATGTAAAGCAAAAAAGAAAGCTTTAACACCGAAGACGATTGTACCTCGAATACCACCGTATCCCCCACCTTGGCGCCTGCGACGTTGATGGCTTGAACCTCCATTTCTTCTCCCGTGCCCATGGCGCTGCAGCTGCCTTTTGCAGCACAGGACTTGCAGGCGCCGCCCTTCCGGGTGGTAAGCCAGGCCTTTTGCGCTTCGACCCTCTTTACAATGCCCGTTTCAAAGGCCAAAATTCATCCTTTCCCGTATTACGAATAAGCTCAAAAAAGTTTGGACATAAACGCAAGTACTCTTTGACAAGATTAACTGGATCGACAAGATATTTTTAAAAAAATCCCACAAATCCTGTTGATCCTGTCTAAATATTAATGACTTCATTAGTAAGACCCGCATGTCAGTGCGGTTCGATCAGTTTCAGGCAGAGGGTCGCAACCGCACCCAGCAATAAAAAAAATATCACCGATTTATTGAAATGTCTGTGGGCTTCGGTCATCAGGGCCGCTGCGCCGGTGTAGATGAAAACCCCTGCCACGAAGGCCAGGGCCGCATGGTGGATTGCAGGCGGAATGAATGTCCCGATGACGGCCCCGAGAGGATACATGATCCCGGCCAGCGAAAGCATGGCCACAATACTGGACATGCGATATCCCTGGGCTTTCATAATCAGCGTGGTTGTCATGCCCTGGGGAAGTTCGTGGGCAATTACCGCGAGTGTCACGGCGATCCCCAGGGTGGGTTCCATAATATAGGCCACCGCTATGCCGGCCCCGTCCAGGATATTATCCGATGTCATTCCCAGGATGGTAACCCAGGTTACGCCGGTGATCTCACATTCGCTTTCAGCGCATTTATGCAGTGCCAGCCCTTTGTCGATGAGATACATGGCAAAAAAGCCGATGCCGGGCACCGCCCAGTTCTGCTGAATATCGGCCGCAGGCAGCAGTTCGAAAAACGCGGCTGAAATAACGGTCCCGCTCGCAAAGGCCAGTGCGTATCGGGTGCTCATGTTCTTAAATCGGGGCTGAAATGGAATCAGGCCGCCGATAATATCGGCAGATGCGGCAAGACAAGCCAGTAGGATTAACAAAACAAATACACCCCCATCAGCATAAGGTTGAGCCGGCATAATAAGAAGGTAATCTACCAAATAATAAACGAATTGACAAGCTGCGATCTTGCCAGAATTAAATCTTGACATTTTGAGTGAAATCGTTGAAGAATTGGAAAGGAGGCTTCCATGAAAAGACGGATGAACGTCTGGTTATTCCTCATCATCTGCAACCTGACCTGGGTTGCGCGGCCTTTTTACGCGCATGCAGATCCCTTTGCGCCTTACCGGGAAGGCGCCAAAAAAGAAGGGAGCGTCACCCTCGGCATCACGCTGCGCGACAAGGTTCATGGAAAGCCCGCGGGACAACGGTACCTCGAGGCGTTCAAAAAACACTACCCGTTTTTAAAAGTGACCTTTAAACGAATCGGAGGGGCACCGGACCGGGAAAGAATCATCAACGAAATGTCGGCCGGCGTGTTTAACTATGATGTGGCCACGGTGGGCGCACCCATGATTCCCACCATCGTCAACGCCGGCCTGCCCCTTGCGGTTGATTACAAAAAATTGGGGGTTCCCGATTTTTTATCCCATCCGGACAATCTGGGTGTCGCCCTGAGAACGCCCGTCTTCGGCATCGCTTACAACCGCGACCGCGTCCCGGAGCAAGAGGCAAAAACCTTTACCTGGGAAACCTGTCTGGACCCCAAATGGAAAGGCAAGACCTCGGTGAATGCCCGGCCGCGCCATCTGAATATCATGGTTCTGGACGAGGTGTGGGGGCGGGAGAAAACCCTGGATTATGCCCGGCGCTGGGCTGCCAACAAACCGGTCGTCGAGACCAGCCGCTCGACACAGGCCGCCAAGCTCATGAGCGGCGCGTACCCTTTAATCTGCGGCGTGCCTCGGGACCAGGTTAAAGATCTTCAGGTTTACGCCGGGGCCAAAAACATCGGCATCGTATTTCCCGAGCCCGTGCCGGTCGGCTCCGGAGAGCTGATCTATGTCCCCCAAAAAGCCAGACACCCCAACGCGGGAATTTTGTTTCTGGCATGGACCGCCACCCAAGAAGCGCAGAACCTTCTGGACGACATCAATTTTTCCGGGCACCCGGCCTTTGAAGGAAACGAAATCAATACCGTGCTCAAAGGCAAGAAAGTGGCCTATACCTCATTTGCAGATACCGTCGCGGAAGATGATCATCTGGCCGAGATCGTGACGGCCATGGGAATGCCGGTGGTCCGGACGAAAAAGAAGAAAAAATAACTCAACCTTCCATCTAAGAAAGGAAAACCGCAATGATGAACGCATCGAAGGCTGCTCCGGCGCCCCGGACGCCTCAGATCAAAGAAGTCGCCGGAGTGGAGGAACTCCTGCCGAACGCCAGGCTGATCGTCAAAAGACAGCACCGGACGCACCTGGACGGCCTGAACTTAAAACCCGGGACCAGAGTGCTCATGATTGTGGACAGCACCAACGACCGCCTGGTTCAGGATGCCTTTGAAATCGCCATTCGGGAGGCCGGGGGGACCGTGGAAAAAATCATGCTCCATGGCTACCCGGAGCTGACGGACCCGGTGAAGCTGGTGGATGCCATGTTCTCCCGCAACTGGTGGCCGGACTGGGTCTGGCAAGCGGTTAAAAAAGCCGACTGCATCATGCAGGGCGCCATGCTCAAAACCCCCCACACTCCCAATTTACCCGTGGACACCCGCACGGGAATTCACTTTGTGGAAATGGAATGGACGGCCGAGCTGCTCGCTTCCCACTACAACAGTTTTCCCGGGGAACTCAGGGATGCCATCGACAAATCGGCCTGGGACAACTATGCCTTTGCCAGAAACGTCGAACTCATCGACCTTGAAGGAACCGAGCTTAGAGTTACCCTGGATAAGGAAGACTGGGATGAAAACATCGCGCGGGTGAAAAGAAGAGTGCCGCTGCCCTATATGCCGGGGCATTTGCATATCCCGGTGGCCTTTAAGAAAGGTGAAGGCACCCTGGCCGCCAGCAGCCTCACGTTCGGCGGCATCGTGCCGCGGGTCAAAATGACCGTGGAAGGCGGCAGGGTGACCGAGGTCATGGGCGGCGGCGCCTATGGCGACACCCTGCGGCGCTCCTTTGAGGAATATAAGGACCTGACCTCCCCGCGCAACCCTAAACCCGGGGTGAACTGGGTCAGCAGTTTTGGCATCTGCACCCACCCCAAGGGCCGCCGGGCGGCATTTATGGATCGGTTAACCGGGTCGGCCAGGGTCCACGGGCATGCCTTCGGGCATCGCCGGTCCGGTGTCATCCACACCTCCATCGGCGCGGGTATTATCGACAACACGTACAAAATAATCCGGCATATCGATCAATATTTCACCACGCTCACGGCCGATGGTAAAAAAATCATTGACAACGGGCACATGCTTGCCCTGGATGATCCCGAAGTGCACAAGGTCGCGGAAAAATATGGAGACCCCAAAGAACTTCTGGCGGAAGATTGGATACCTGCCGTTTCCGGCGTCAACGCACCTTAGGGTTCGCGTAAAAATAAATTCACAGAATTGGCGAACCCTTAAGGTCCCGCACTCGCATTCCCTGCAGCCTGGCTGCAGGGAGCTTCAATTAATAACGCCGCCCGCCGCCGCCGCCGCCGCCAGATCCGCCGCTCCGTTTTCCCCTGAAACCCTGCCCGCCGCCGCCGTCTCGTCCGCCGCCACGGCTACCTTCGGGTTTGGGGCGCGCTTCATTGACGTTCATGGCCCGCCCGTTTAGCTCTTTGCCGTTGGTGGATTCAATGGCCGCCCGGGCTTCGTCATCGGAAGGCATCTCCACAAATCCGAATCCTTTGGACCGGCCGCTGTCACGGTCTTTGATAACGTTGACTCCATTGACCTTGCCGAAAGCTTCGAATGCTGAACGCAAGTCTTCTTCTGCCGTATCGAACGACAAATTCCCTACATAGATGTTCATTTTGATCTCCTTGTAAAAAAGTTAAAAACCCCACATCAATCCGGCTTATCAATGGAAAAGTGTGGCGAAACAGGGTTGGGAATCAATGCCCAACCTTCATCGTCCCATCATATCACCATCCAAAACTAAAGCAAGCAATTGATTCTGTACACACCCAAAATTGATGACTTCGAAAAAAGTCAAAGCCAAATTGAGTATGGCAACAGTGTGCTTGTGTGTCAAGCAATAAATCCAGAAGTCAGAAATAAACAATTCCTGCCCACAGTTGATGAATGCCGAAGGCCAGCAAAACCATTGATGAGCATCCAAGTAAACATTTCCTGACATCAGGGCCAAATTGTCGCGCCAACGCAAAAAGAATGATGGTTCCCGTCAACGCAGCGACTATCGTCAGATAAAAACCGGCAAGCAAGGCAATGCCGTTGACCGGCGCAATGGCCCAGCCCTCGAGAAAAAGGGGCCCCATGATCAAGCTCCATGCCAGGTAGGGGGCGGGATTTAAAAGATTCACCAGTACAGCCCGCAGGAGCGTTTTTTTCCCAGACGCTTTCCCAAGTTCCGGGCCTGCATCATATTTCCGCCATGATTTAAAAGCTTTACATCCAAGATATAGGGGAATGCGCTCGCTGTTGCGGTTCAAATGCGGCTCATAAAACATGGCGCCGCCCCGGAACCGCTCCCATTTCATGGTTGACTTGCCATATCCCTTTTGACATATATCCATGGGCGGGTCGTAATTAATCATATTCAGAAGACGGAAAGACATGCAGGCATTTGACCAATTAATTGAAATAATAGACCGATTAAGATCGGCCGACGGGTGCCCCTGGGACCGGGAGCAGACTTTTGAATCCATAAAGACCTTTTTAATCGAAGAGGTCTATGAAATCATAGACACCATCGATGACGGGAATTTCGATAAATTATATGAGGAATTGGGCGACCTTCAGCTTCAAATAGTATTTTTATCCCGCATCGCACAGGAAAAAGGCATTTTTACCATCCAGGAGGTCCTGGCCTGCATTAATGAAAAAATGATCCGCCGGCACCCCCATGTGTTCGGCGACGCCTCGGTCGCATCGACCCGGGAGGTCCTTGAAAACTGGGAAAAAATAAAGTCCCTGGAACGGGAAAACAGCACCCCCGGAAACCCCGGCGGACTCTTGTCGAGTATCGCGAAATCCCTCCCGGCGCTCCAGGCTGCGTACCAGATCGGGTCAAAAACATCCCGCGTCGGCTTTGACTGGGATACCTGTGAAGCGGTGGAAGAAAAGTTCAGAGAAGAATGGCAGGAGTATGAGCATGCCAAACAAACCGGCGATATCCAAAATATCCGTCATGAAATCGGAGATATGCTTTTCACGCTGGCCAATCTGGCCCGCAAACTGAAGATCGACCCTGAAGATGCCCTGCGGCTTTCAAATAAAAAATTCACCCGGCGCTTTGCCCACATGGAAAAAAATACGGATGTTCACCGAACTTCCCGGCAGCGGCTTGAAATGCTGTGGAATCAAGCAAAAGAAATGGACGGCCCTTAAGGCTCACCCTTAATTTTTCGATGCCAGGCAAGCCCGGACAAACTCCCTGAAAAGCGGGTGGGGATCCATGGGACGGGATTTGAATTCGGGGTGGAATTGGCACCCCAGGAACCATGGGTGCTGCCGGATTTCAACAATCTCGACCAGTTCCCCACTGGGCGATGCCCCGCTGATCACCAGCCCTTTTTCCGCGAGTTGATCTTTAAAGCTGTTATTAAATTCGTACCGGTGACGGTGACGTTCTGATATGTCCGCAGCGCCATAGGCCTGCTCGGCAAGCGTTCCCGGTTCGATCCGGCACGGGTAAGCCCCAAGACGCATGGTACCGCCTTTGTCCGACTGCGCGTGGCGTTTCTGGACTTTCCCGGTTTTATCGTCAATCCACTCCAGCATCAGATAGATGACCGGAAACGGCGTTTCCGGATCGAATTCGGCACTGTGGGCGCCTTGCATGTTGGCCACGTTGCGGGCAAATTCAACGACGGCGATCTGCATCCCAAGGCAGATGCCAAAATACGGCACCTGGTTTTCCCGGGCATATCTGGCCGCGCAGATTTTCCCTTCAATGCCGCGCGACCCGAATCCGCCGGGCACCAGAATGCCGTCCACACTCGAAAAAACTTCGCTGCAGTCCCTTTCGGCGACGGTCTCGGAATCCACGAACACAAGATTCATGCGGCAATTGTTCGCGACACCGCCGTGGTACAATGCCTCGTTGAGGCTTTTATAAGATTCGGTCAGGTCCGTGTATTTGCCGACAATAGCAATCGAAACGGCCCCTTGCGGTGACTTAAACCTGGCCACAAAATTCCCCCAGGCCTCCAGTCGGGGCGCCCTGGTCCAGATGTTGAGCATTTCAACGATCTTGTCGTCCAGCCCCTCGTTATGAAATATCAGGGGCACTTCATAGATACAGTCCACATCTTTGGCGGTTATCACGGCATCTTCGCTCACATTGCAAAAGAGCGCGATTTTAGATTTAATGTCTTTCGGCAGGTACCTGTCTGTTCGGCAGAGCAATATATCCGGCTGGATACCGATACTCCGGAGTTCTTTGACACTGTGCTGGGTGGGTTTGGTCTTGAGTTCTCCGGCCGTCGCGATATAAGGAACCAGGGTTAAATGGATGTACAGGATGTTATCCTTGCCGACATCGGTTTTAAATTGACGGATCGCTTCCAGAAATGGCAGGCTCTCGATATCACCTACGGTGCCGCCGATTTCCACGATGACGACATCCACATCCCCGGCCACGAGCTTAATGCTGCGTTTAATTTCATCGGTGATGTGCGGGATGACCTGGACCGTGCCGCCCAGGTAGTCGCCCCTGCGCTCCCTGTTAATAACGGAGTGGTAAATTTTTCCGGTGGTAAAATTATTCTCTTTTCCCATCTTTGCGTGGGTGAACCGTTCGTAGTGCCCCAAATCCAAATCGGTTTCCGTGCCGTCATCGGTAACGAAGACCTCCCCGTGCTGAAAAGGATTCATGGTGCCCGGGTCCACATTGATATAGGGGTCCAGTTTTTGAATGGTCACCGTAAGCCCGCGGCTTTCCAGAAGCACACCGATCGCCGCGGAGGCAAGCCCTTTCCCGAGGGAGGAAACCACCCCGCCGGTTACAAATATGTATTTTGTATCAAAAGCCATTGCATCAATTACTCCGCTTGGGTTTCATTCATCACCTGTGATGGCCTCGTAAAAAGTCAAAATTCAGACGGTTTCGAAAAAGCTTCAAATTCAAGGCGCACAAATTTCGTGTCATGAGGCGTACTTAGCGTACGCCGCAATGACAACGAAATGCAGCGCAACGCAGAAGTTGGACTTTTTCGGAACCGTCTCCTGTCATTGATATATTTTCCTGAATTCTTCGATGGCCTTTTGGACCTCGTTTTCCTTTGCCTTTCCGGCCCCCTGTTGCGGCAATCTGTCAACGCGGGAAACCGAGGACTTGAGCCGAACGATATTAAACAGATCCCCGGAAAAGGAAACGTTGGTCTGCACGCGTTCCACGTCAATTTTGCGGATCAGCCGCCGGTGCTGATAAAATGCGATATGGCCGGGATACCAGATCTTATCCACCTGCTGCCATTTGTCATATCGCACATCCAGGGCATCTTCCCGGCCTCCGGCACTGCCGACAACGTTAATCCAGCGCAGGGGCATGAAGCTTTCTTTATCTATCCAGATTTGAGAAACCGTTTCATCAGGATACTGCGCCCCCACGATGAAGACGGTTTTGCCCTCAAAACGTCCCAGGCTGGACTTGAACGTGTCGATACCCAGGAAAGCCAGCCTTTCAACCAGCTGCTTTCGCGAGCGATAATAAAAAATATCCTTGTAGAGGTCATACCTGCCTTCGACCTCGGCATCCACTTTGCCGTCAAGGATCGTCAACGCCGTTCCGCTGGAAACCAGGTGAATTCTCCGGGTCGTTTTAGATGAAATGTCGGAGCGAAAACCAGACGGGAAAAAATACCTCAAGGTTTCGTTAAACTCAACCCCGGCTTGATTCACGGCCTGGTCATAAAGCGTCAGCTTCTGGGATACCAAAAGACTTCCGGCGGCCCCTAATTTTTGGGTCATGAGTTCGACAATATGGGGCACGGGGAGCACATAGGCACCGGCAGAGGACCCAGCCCCTGCCAATACGATGGCCATTGCGGCAATACGAATTTTTCTTATAAATCCGCTCATGATGTTACGCAATAAATATTTCACTGGCGAACCTGGCGGCTTTTCCGAGCTCTTGTTCAATACGCATCAGCTGATTGTATTTCGCCACCCGGTCGGAGCGGGAAAGGGACCCGGTCTTAATCTGGCCGCCGTTAACGCCGACCACAAGATCGGCGATGAAGGTATCTTCGGTTTCCCCGGAGCGATGAGATATGACCGTTGTATATCCGGCCCTTTTTGCCATATCTATGGCATCAAGTGTTTCGGTAAGCGTCCCGATCTGATTCAGTTTTATGAGTATTGAGTTCCCGATACCCCGTTCAATGCCTTTGGCGAAAATTGCAGGATTGGTTACAAAAATATCATCCCCCACGATCTGGATAGCGCCCCCCAGACGTTCCGTCAGGGTTTCCCAGCCGTCCCAATCCTGTTCCGCAAGACCATCTTCTATGGAGAGTATCGGGTATTTATCGATTAAATTTTCATAATAAGCGATCATCTGTTCCGATGAAAGTTTTTTCTTCTCGGATTGCAATGTGTATTTTCCTTTATTGAAAAACTCGCTCGCCGCAGCGTCCAGCCCGATGCCGACGTCCGTGCCGGGTTGATATCCGGCCGCTTCAATCGCATCAAGGATTAATTTTATGGCCGCTTCGTTGGAGTCCAGGTCCGGCGCAAAACCCCCTTCATCGCCCACGGCCGTATTCAATCCTTTTTTCTTTAAAATTTCCTTGAGCTTCTGGAAGGTTTCCGCGCCGGTCCGAACCGCCTGGGCGGCGGTCTTTGCGCCGACAGGTATGATCATGAACTCCTGGATATCAAGGTTGTTGCCGGCATGGGCGCCGCCATTGATGATATTCATCATGGGAATGGGCAGAGTCCTGGCATTTATTCCTCCCAGATATCTGTAAAGCGGCATCCCGTAAGCATCCGATGCGGCCCTGGCTGCCGCCATTGAAACGCCGAGAATCGCATTGGCGCCGAGTTTTGATTTGTTCGATGTGCCGTCCAGTTCAATCATTAAATTGTCCAGAACGGTCTGGTCCGCCGCATCCATGCCGTGAACCGCCGGGCCGATGATGCCCGTGATATTCTCAACCGCCTTGGAAACGCCCTTCCCGCCGAAGCGCTTTGAATCTTTATCACGAAGTTCCAGGGCTTCCCGGGTGCCGGTGGATGCGCCGGAAGGGACCGCGGCGCGCCCCATGGCGCCGCAGGCAACCAAGACATCCACCTCAACGGTCGGATTGCCCCTTGAATCAATAATTTCTCTTGCCTTCACCTCGATAATTTCCGTCATAGCATACCTCCAGCGCCTAAAATGAGAAAAGAGTCGCCAAATACCACCCAGCCAAATCAATCAGATGGCCTTGACAAATAGGTAGAAAATGTTACTCTTCTGCAGCGGGTATGTCAAGTTCCTGTTCGTTCATAATTGCCCGAAACTTGCAAGGTAATTGATATGACAGCAGAAGAAAAAAATATTTATTCGGACGCGCATCTATTTGTCGCGGTCGTTCGCGTTCTGGGGCATCAGAAAGCCGCCCCGCCTTCCATCGATGAAGTTTGTCAAGCCCTCTCTTTTTCACCGGAACACGGCAACCTGGTCTATCGAAAACTCATCGAGATCGGCGCAATCAACTCCATTGAAGGCGCTTACGATACCCGCCTGTTCATAATGGATCACCTGAAAATAGAAAAAATTCCCCGGGAAACTCAAACCGGGAAGCTGGACGCAGAACTGAAAAAATTCCAAAGCGCCCAGCATAATATTACCCGGAAAGTGGAATCCTTTCAGGCCAAACAGGCCGAAAAGAAAAAAGACCTTTTCGCCGAACTGGAAAAGAAACTGCAGGATGGACTGGACAAGAAACCTCGATAGTGTCCGTCCATAAATGAGATAATTTTTGCAAGATCAAGGCGGGCGAGAATTTCAACCGGAAGAATACATTGAGTATTTTGAGGATTGAAATTCGGAGCCCAACGCAGATATTTCGGAAAATTGCCATTTATGGATGGGCACTAACTATA
>JAUYIZ010000027.1 GCA_030688615.1 Desulfobacterales bacterium
GAGGTTGTCTGCTCTGCATTTCACGCTGCGCCGGAATACAGCAGCAACAATCCGGCCAGGTCCCGGATACGGGTGGCTTTTGATCCGCTGAAAGACATTTATGTTCCGGTGCGCGCCGGGGATTATACGCCCGCCGAATGCAACGGCAGGCACACGTACACGATCAGCGGCAAGGAGTACGACGAGTGCAGTTTCTGCGGGGTTTCCTGCCCGGCCAGGGATTATTTCAAGGAACCCGATTCGGGTCTTCCGTTAAAATGTGATATGTGTGAAGGTGAAGAAGAGCCCTTGTGCGTCAAGTGGTGCCTGGCAGACGCACTGACCTACGAAGAGCGGGAAGAAGAAGTCCAGGAAGAAGTGAAGCGGGAGGAGATGGAGATCGGATTGGAATCGCTGGCCGACAAATTCGGCTTGCAGAAGGTCATGGAGGCCCTGGCCCGAATGTCTAAGAAAACGGAGGATAAGTAAAGACCGTGGAGACCGTAGCGCCCTTTAAAGAAGTCATCGACGAGATAAAAGCGGCTGGAGGCGAGGCCTTCAAATATTGTTACCAGTGCGGATTGTGCGATGTGGTCTGCCCGTGGAACAAGGTCAGAGACTTCAGCATCCGCAGGATCATCCGGGAAGCCACCTTTGGTTTGACAGAGATCGAAGGCGAGGACATATGGCGCTGCACCACCTGCGGCAACTGCCCCCAGAAGTGTCCAAGAGGAGTCAGGCAGATCGAAGTGGGGGTGGCCCTGCGCCGGGTTGCATCGGAATACGAGGTTTTCCCTGCTTCGGTCCGTTCGGCCCGCACGGCCAGGGCCAGCCTTATTTCCGAAGGCAACCCCTTGAACGAAGAGCGTAAGAAGCGGGCCGACTGGGCCAAGGATCTGGGCGTAAAGACGTTTGCCGAGGGGATGGAGGTGCTGTATTTTGCCGACTGCTACCTGAGCTATGATCCGAGGATGAAAAAGGTGGCCAGCGCCACTGCCGGCATTCTTAAAAAGGCCGGGGTGGATTTCGGGATCCTGGGGGCCAAAGAGACCTGCTGCGGCGAGAGCATCCGCAAGACGGGCTGCGAGGATGTGTTCCGGAGCCTGGCCAGGGAAAACATCAAGACGTTTATCGACCACGGAGTGAAGAAGATTCTGGTATCTTCCCCCCATTGCTACCACACCTTCAAAAACGAGTACCCCGAATTCATGGTGAATTTTGATGTGGTGTATGTTTCCCAGTATTTACTGGAACTGATGGATACTGGCCGGCTGAAGGTAAGCGGGGAGTACGCCAAGAAGGTGACCTATCATGATCCGTGCTACCTGGGCCGGCATAATGGCATTTATGACGAACCCAGGGAAGTTTTAAAAAAGATTTCCGGTTTGGAGCTGGTTGAGATGGCCGATGCGCGCAAGGACAGTCTCTGCTGCGGCGGCGGCGGCGGCAGGATCTGGATGGACACGCCCAAGGGCGAGAGGTTCTCGGATCTGAGGCTGGACCAGGCCAGAGAGGCCGGGGCTGTGGAATTGGTGACATCCTGCCCGTACTGCATCACCAATTTTGAGGACAGCCGGTTGACCATGGAATATGAGGATGTCATAAAGATTAAGGACATCACGGAAATAGTCAACGATGCCGTGAACGGGGCTGGATGATAGGATTCTGTAGGGGCGACCCCCCGTGGTCGCCCGATACGGGGCGCCCGGAAAAACCGGGCAAAAAAAAAATAGGAGGCAGACAGTGGGAAACGAAGTATTGGCGATTGAAAAAATCTTACAAGTTAGGCAAAGCGCTGCGGACAGCGATTTCGGAGATGTCATGGTTGTAGGCGGCGGGATCAGCGGCATCCAATCCGCGCTGGATCTGGCCACTGCAGGTTACAAGGTTTATCTGGTGGAGAAAGGGCCGAGCATCGGGGGCCACATGGCCCAGCTGGACAAGACCTTTCCCACCAATGACTGTTCCATGTGAATACTCTCACCCAAACTGGTCGAGGTCGGCCGGCATCCAAATATAGAAGTATTGACCTTTACAGAAGTCAACAGTGTAAAAGGGGAGGCAGGGGACTTTAAGGTCACCCTGACGAAAAAGCCCAGATACATTCGAGAGGACAAGTGCACGGGTTGTACGACCTGTGTGGAATACTGCCCGATCGAATACCCGGATCCGTTTAATCAGGAGATATCGAAGAATAAAGCCGTGCATGTATACTTTTCTCAAGCCATTCCGCTGGTCTCCTATATTGACGAAAGCTGTGTTTACCTGAAAGAGAAGAAATGTCTGATTTGCAAAGGCGTATGTAAGAATGACGCCATCGATTTCAATCAAACGGCCGAGGAAATAAAAATTCAGGTCGGGGCCATCGTGCTGTCTTCGGGCCTGGAACCGTTTGATCCGAAGCTGAGGGATGAATACGGCTACGGAAAGATGGCCAACGTGGTAACCAGCATGGACTATGAACGGCTGCTGTCGGCCACCGGGCCCTATGAAGGGGAGGTCCTGCGGGGTTCGGACAAAACGCATCCCCGTAAAATCGCCTGGATTCAGTGTGTCGGTTCCCGGCAGGTACTCGAGGGCGGCAACAGCTATTGTTCCGCGGTATGCTGCACTTACACCCAGAAACAGGTGATTTTGACCAAAGATCATAACCCGGATGCAGAGTGTACGGTGTTTCATAACGACATCCGTTCCCACGGCAAGGATTTTGAGCGCTACTACCAGAGAGCGGAGAAACTTTCCGGGGTTCGATTCATCCGAAGCTATGTATCCATAGGAAAAGAGATCCCGGAAACCAGAAATGTGACCATAAAGTATGCCACAGCCGGCGACGGGGTAAAAGAGGAAGAATTCGATCTGGTGGTCTTGTCCGTCGGCTTGAACCCTCCTGCCGACGTGAAGGGCCTGGCGGGCATGTTCGGCATCGAGCTCAATTCACACGGGTTCTGTAAATCGATTCTAACCAACCCTTTGGAAACCAGCCGTCCCGGAATTTTTGTCAGCGGCGCCTTCCAGGGTCCTACGGATATCCCCGAGTCGGTTTTCAGCGCCAGCGGGGCCAGTGCCCAGTGCGGTGAACTGCTGAGCTACCGGCGGGGGAAGCTGGCCAGGGAAAGGATATATCCGCCGGAAAGGGATGCCGCCCAAGAAGAACCCAGGGTGGGCGTCTTTGTGTGTCACTGCGGGGCGAATATCGGCAGGGTGGTCAACGTTCCTTCCACGGTTGAATATGCCTTGACCCTGCCCCATGTGGTCTACGCCCAGGAGCAGCTGTTTTCATGTGCCACCAATTCGGCCAAGGAAATCACCGATCTTGCAAAGGAAAAAGGGCTCAACCGGGTGGTGATCGCCGCCTGCTCGCCCCGGACCCTTGAACCGTTATTCCGGGACACCCTCCGGGAGGCGGGAATCAATCAATATTACCTGGATATGGCCAATATCCGGGAGCATGACTCCTGGGTCCACTCCAAAGAAAAGGAGGAGGCCACCCGGAAGGCGCAGGATATCATCCGGATGTCGGTGGCACGGGCCTGCCGTTTGGAGCCGCTGCAGGAATTTGATCTGCCCGTCAACAAGACCGGGCTGGTGGTGGGGGGCGGCATTGCCGGGATGACCAGCGCGCTGAGCCTGGCCGAGCAGGGTTTCGAGGTCCAGCTGGTGGAAAAGGATACGCAGCTGGGAGGCATGGCCCGCAGACTTCACTACAGCCTGGAAGGGCTGGATGTTCAGGCCTATTTGCGCGGTCTGATCCGCAAGGTCTACCAGCACCCTTTGATCCATGTGTCGCATGATGCGACCATCCTGGATGTTTCCGGCTATGTGGGCAATTTCATCACCCGGGTGAAGTCGGAAGGAAGGATCAAAGAGATAAAACATGGCGCCGCCATACTGGCCACGGGTGCTGAAGAATATAAACCCACCGAATACCTTTACGGGAAAGATGAGCGGGTACTGACCCTGCTGGAGCTGGAGGAGCGGATCAGCCAGGGAGAAGAGAAGGTCTTGAACGCGGAAAGTCTGGTGATGATCCAGTGCGTGGGGTGCCGGAATGAGGAAAGAAATTACTGTGCCCGGGTATGCTGCAGCCAGGCGGTCAAGAACGCCCTGAAACTCAAAGAGTTCAACCCCGGGATGGACATCTACATTCTCTTCCGGGATATGAGGACCTATGGGTTCAGGGAGGATTTTTACCGTGAGGCCGCGGATAAGGAAGTCAAGTTCATCCGTTATGAGCCGGGGGACAAGCCCCGGGTGGAAGCTGCCGTGGAGCAAGGCCGGGCTGTTTTAAGGGTTACGGTGCCCGATCCTATTTTAGGCAGCAGGCTGGCCATAGATGCCGATTACCTTGCCCTGGCTGCCGCTGTGATTCCCCCGGCGGGCATCAAGGAAGTGGCCGGGTTATTCAAGGTGACTTTGAGCCCGGATGAGTTTTTCAAGGAAGCCCATGTCAAATTAAAACCGGTCGATTTTGCCACGGACGGGGTGTTCCTGTGCGGCAGCGATCACTATCCCAAGCATATACCGGAAGTGATTAACCAGGCATACGGCGCCGCCGGCCGGGTCTTGACGCTGCTGTCCCGCGATACCGTCACGGTCTCGGGTTCTGTGGCCGAGGTAAAGGACAACGATTGTGTATCGTGCGGGGCATGCATTACGGCCTGTACGTACGGCGCCATCGAGTTTCATGACACCCCCCAGGGCAGAAAGGCCTGGGTGAATCCTGTCATCTGTAAAGGAGACGGGCTCTGTAACGCCAAGTGTCCGACAAATGCCATTGTGCTGAAGCACTTTACCGATGAAGCGATCTGCAGCCAGATCGATGCGGCGGTTTCAGATGACGAGATTCTGGAGCTGATTGATGCGGCGGCTGAAGTTGAAGTTGTTTAGAACGTAGTTCGGCGCAACACGGAACAATGATGCAGTGTATGGGATTGGATAATATTGGTTCTGTAGGGGCGATCCCTGTGATCGCCCGATATGGATCGTCTTGGGAAACCCGGGCGAATATAAGATGCGCCCCTACGGTGTTAGAAAGGAGCTGAGAATGGCTGTGGATCTGAAATTCAAGCCGAGGATACTGGGTTTTGTCTGCCACTGGTGAGCGTACGGTGCTGCGGACATGGCTGGGGTCTCCAGGCTGCAATATACGAATGAAATCAGGCTGATTCGCGTCATGTGTTCGGGCAGGGTCGATCTGGCGTTTATCCTCAGGGCTTTTTTGAAGGGCCAGGACGGGGTGCTGATCGGCGGCTGCCGGCTGAACGAGTGCAACTATGTGACCCAGGGAAACTATGATGCCCTGGGCAATGTGTATATGGGCAAGAAGATCATGGAGCAGATCGGGCTGAACCCGGAGCGCTTGAGGATCGCGTTCATGTCTTCGGGCGACGGCATTTTGCTGGCCGAAGTGATCGATGAATTTACCCGCAAGGTCAGGCAGCTGGGGCCGCTGGGTCAGGATGAAGGTCTCGGGCGGGATGATCTGAAGTCGGGGCTCGAGGCGGCGGCCAAACTGGTGCCCTACATCAAGCTGGTGGAAAGGCAGCGGCTGCGGGTGCCGGTAAAGTCCGAGCAGGGGTATCATGAATTTTTCACCGGCCTTGAGTTTGAGGGTCTTTTCAACGAGCTGATTGCCAGCAAGCTGGCCGTCAGCCGGATCATGATGCTGCTGCGGGACAAGCCCCGTTCCAGCGGGGAGATATCCCGGATCCTGGGTCTGAACCCGTCCGAGGTGTCCCGGCACATGAACAGTTCGTCCAGGCAGGGGCTGGTCCGGTACGATGCGGGCTGCAAGAGTTTTATGCTCGCCTGAGATTATTCAACCAGGTGCGTTTCAAACAGAACATTTTGGGTCTCGGAACGGGAAAGCTATGGATATACAGAGAGTCGATCAGATTATTGACAGATATCAGGCCGAGGCCAGCGCGCTGATCCAGGTGCTGCTGGAGATTCAGAGCGAAAATCGCTGGCTGCCCAAGGAAGCCTTGGAGCGGGTGGGTGAAAGGCTGCAGGTTCCGCTGACCCGGATCCAGCACATTGCCACCTTTTACAAAGCCTTCAGTCTGGGTCCCAAGGGGCGGCATGAGATACACGTTTGTATGGGCACGGCCTGTCAGGTGCGCGGTGCGCCGCGGGTGCTCGATTCGGTGCAGGACCTGACCGGGATCAAACCGGGCGAAACGGACGGGGAATTAAAGTTCTGCCTGGAGACGGTCAACTGTCTGGGCTGCTGTGCACTGGGCCCGGTGATGGAAATCGACGGCAAGCCCCACGGCAAGATGGTGCCGGGCCGGACGGCGGACGTGTTAAAAAACTACGA
>JAUYIZ010000029.1 GCA_030688615.1 Desulfobacterales bacterium
TCCAGCCGGAAGTTTTCCGGAATCTTAAACCCGTCGGGGGGTTTTTTTAGCATGAAGTGCGGATTTCCCTGAACCAGGTTGTTCCGGCTGTCCACCACATACCCGTCATGGCATGTCATGCACATTTCCTTTGATGAGGCCAGCCCCATGGACCCGGCAATCACAATGGACGAGTCTTTTTTTTCCACCAGGGTTTTTTGCTCTGTTTTGAAGGGGTTAAACCACAGGACATGACACAGGAGGCACTCTTTGGCCCGCTGGTTGGTTATGGCCTGAACGGTGGATGATACCAGAATGAATAACGCGCTGAATATAATAATCGGGATTAATTTCACGGTGCACCTTTATCAAGGAACCTAAAAACACTGACTTTGTTCAGGGCCGATTGAACCACATACAAGCGTTCTTGAGGATCAATGGCCATACCCATTGGAGTGGTCAGCCGCAGAAAAGCGTCCTTTTCCGCGGATAAAATACCGCGCAGCTTGCCGCCCGTGTCAAAGGCCTGAATCACTCCGGAATAACTGTCCGAGACATACACCACAGATGCCTTGTCGATAACAATGCCCTTCGGGCGAAACAATCGGCCGGGCAAAATGCCGAATTCTCCGATCTGCCGGACCCCCTGGCCCAGAGGGTTGAATACTTGAATCCGGCCGTTCAGGATATCCACGATATAAATATCCCGGTTCGGATCAATGGCCATCATCCCCGGAAACTGAAACCTTTCCTTTTCCACCCCCAGTCCGCCCCAGGAAAATCTGAAGGACCCCTCCGTGTTAAAGCAGAGTATCTGATGGTTATTTGCATCGCTGACATAGACCGGCATGGCGATTCTCCGGTCCGCACTTTTCATCACGCCCACCTCCACCGGCCGGGAATCCCAGCGGGCAAGATCGATCTTTCTTAAAAACTTTCCGGTGTCGCTGAATACCTGTATTCTCCGGTTGCCGGTGTCGGCCACATAGATATTCCCCTGCAGGTCAAGGTCCATTCCCATGGGGTTGGCAAATTCCCCATTCCCTTTCCCGGGCCGGCCAATGACCCTGATGAGCTTTCCCTGCGGCGTGAATATTTTAAGCCGGTTGTTGGCGCCGTCCAATATAAAAATCTTGCCGCTGTTATCCACCGCCACCTCGCTGGGCTGGTTAAAGTCGCTTTGGATATCCATAAGGTGTTCCACCCGGATATATTTTATCATCTCATCGGCGGTCACCCCCAGCGGCAGAAATAAAATCCAAAAAAAGCCCAGTCCATACATTAGATTGCATGTTTTTTGTTTCACAGGTGTTTTTCTTTCCCGAATTTAATAATCATTCTGCCGCAACCGGCACACCAAAATGCACCTGATCCACAGCGGTCCTGAAGCGGTTTAATATGAAATCCATGCGCCCCTGCCCGAGCGCAGCCCATGCGACAAAATTTTTATGCAGCACGTCCTTAATCTGATCCTTCAGATATCTGTTGCTCACCCCGAACACCAAAGCATTCAGCATGCTGTTAACGGTGGCTTCATTCTTGGTGGACAGCGTTGAAATAAACACCGTCGGCCGGAGCAGAAACATATCCACAAACATATGGGACAAGTACTCTGCCGGGTACCCGTAAGTTCTCAAGGAGTAGGAGATAAGCAGATTTAAAATGTCCGTATCTCCCTTGAGGATAAACAGGTCGGCCAGGAAAGACAAAACATTCATCTGGTCGATGATGACATGAAAAATTTCGCCTTTGTATATCCGCTCCAGGTCGTTGCCGCTCTGTTTTAACATTTCCGTCAGATAGGCCACATTGGTCGCGTAACGAAAATTGCGTTTTGCGGCCATAAAAGCCAATAAAGCCTTTTCCCCTTTTTCCCATCCATCCTGCTGGTTAAACATGTCCACGAGCTTATTGACCGCCGGCAGGTTATGTTCATCCAGCAGGCGCAGGGCATCATAAATCACCTCGGTATTGGTAAAATAATCGGTATTGCCCAGGAGGTGAATGACACCTCGTTCCCGCAATATTTTTGCCAGCAGATCGATCCGGTTTTTACCGTCAAACCGCATTCCGGTAATATCCAGGGCCCGGACCTCCGACCGGTCCAGGGGATACCCGATATTGAGAAGATTTCTGACCAGATTCCTTTCGAAGTAACCCAGCCTTCTCATCACGCAGGTAACTCCGGCCTGGCCCAGAGGGCTCTCGTGCCACAAAATTTCCGTTCCGCCCTTCATGCCTTCATGGCAGAGTTGACACGCCTTTTCTAAAACCGTGCTGCCGAATTTTTTTCCCCTCGCCTCTTCTGCGCCGGTTTGAGCGTTTGAAAGGAAAAAAACACCCGCTGCCAGTATGAATAATTTTAAAAGGGTTTTCTTGCGCAGCATAACCGCTTCCATCCTGTATTAAAGTTACGTTCTCCGCCGGGGTCCGGGAATATCCCGGGTGGATATATTTTCAATGGGCCGAACGTCTATATCCTTGATCAACGGCCGATGACTCCCGTGACCTTCTCTGGAAACCCCTGCCGCCCCCAGGACTCTCATTTCCCCGGTTTCAATCGGTATGGCGATTTTCAGGGCCAGGGTGTAATAGAGCAGACCGATCCCCAATATGCCGAGGGATACCAGAATTTCCGTCGTGGTCGGCCAGTATTCCCATATTTCACCCAACGGGGTGGGGACAAAACCCGGGATGATGAACCCCATGCCTTTTTCCAGCCAGACACCGATCACGATCAGAATGCATGCAAGGTTCAGTGTCACATAATTTTTTTTGGTGGCCGGCGTCAAAAACAGAATAAATGCCGTAAAATTACAGCCCATGGCGATCCATATCCATTTCACCAGAACCGTGTGGCCGTGAAGGCCGGCAAACAAATAGACGATGGGCGCCTTGTGCCACGTGTCGGTATAAAGCTCCTTGAAGACTTCAGCGCCCAATAAAAGAATGTTAAGGCCCATGGCAATCGCCACCATCTCGGCAATCTTGAACAAGGCTTCATCTTTGACCTTGAACCGGGTAAATTTCCGGATCAGCTGAAAGGCCATGATGCTGATTGCCGGCCCGGAACAGAAGGCCGAAGCCAGAAAGCGGGGAACAAGTATGGCCGTATTCCAGAAAGGGCGGGCGCCCAGCCCGTTATACAGGTATGCGGTGACCGTGTGGATGCCGATGGCCCAGGGTATGGACAAGAGAACAAACGGCATGTAAAGCCACTTGTTCTCTTTCTTTTCCAGGTAAAGGGTGCTCAGCAGATAAGATGAAATGGCAATGTTGATAAAAAGGTACCCGTTTAAAACCACCACGTCCCATCCCAGCAACGTGGAAGGAAAATTCGGGGTGCCGACAACGGGTAAAAGATGCCACACCCGTTCGGGACGTCCGAGATCCACGGTGACAAAAAGCATGGCCATAATCAGCGCGGCGCTGGCCAGGACCTCTCCCAAAATCGTAATTTCTTTGATGGGTCCGAAGTGATAAATATAGGCGGGAATGATCAGCAGCACGGCAGCGGCCGCCACCCCCACCAGGAAGGTGAAGTTGCCGATATACAATCCCCAGGACACCTGGTCGGTCATGCCGGTGATGGTCATGCCCTGTTTTAACTGGTTCACATAAGCATATACGCCGATGCCGATCAATACCAGAAGAAATACAACCCACGCATAATAAACAGGCGGGCCGTTCGTCAATCTCCAGGTCAGTTGATTAATAAAGTGCCGGACTTTCTGCATATGTTCTGTTCCTTTTAAAACTTAAAACCCGAACCCCGGTTCATTATCAGATAGAAAAGAAATAATAAAATTTGGACTGCGTGTTCAGGTCCTCTTTGAGCCGGAAAACACGCTGGCGCTCGATGACATGGCTGATCTCGCTGTTGGGATCGAGGATATTGCCGAATTTCCTCGCGCCCACCGGGCAGACCTCCACGCAGGCCGGATACCGCCCCCGGCGGGTGCGTTGCACGCAGAAGGTGCATTTTTCCACCACCCCCGCCATCCGCGGCCGATTCCCCAGATAGTGCAGATTCGTATTGATTTGCTCACGGGGGATTTCAGGTTCGGCAAAGTTAAAGCGCCGGGCCCAGTACGGGCAGGCTGCCATGCAGTACCGGCATCCGATGCACCAGTTGTAATCAATGGAAACGATGCCGTCGGCATCCTTCCAGGTGGCCTTGGTGGGGCACACCTTCACACATGGCGGATTCTCGCATTGCTGGCACTGGACGGGCATATAATAATACCCTTCCTCCGGGACCACGGGGGCATCGTAATAATGCTCGGATTCTTCAAAATTCATGTCCCCTTTTTTAAAACGCAGCACCCGGATCCACTGGATCTCGGGACGGCGGCTCTGATTGTTTTCCTGCACACAGGCATAGACGCAGCGCCGGCATCCGATACACCGGGAAAGGTCCAGGCCATAGGCAAACATGACATTCGGCATCGGCGCTTCCGTCCCTAAAACAAAATCCCGGCCGTACTTTTCCTTGTACCGTTTCAGCAGGCGCTGCCTCATTTGATCGATGTCGCCCGGACGCATTTCGTTGAAATGGCGCTGCACGAACTCTTTTAAATCATCGCCGGAGGGGAAAAAATTTTCCCCAAGGCCGCACCCGCCCAGGGCCAGTGAAGTGGAAGCAACTCCCGAGGCTTTTAAAAAGGCCCGCCGGCTCATGACATTTGCATCTTTTTTCTTCAAGTTTTATTCCTGTGTTGCATTTAATGATTACCTGCTATTGGTCAGAATGCTCTTTATTCACCATGTCCCAACGTCCATAATCGGGGCGGCGGGGGGGGTCTTTGGGCATTATTTTACGAAACTGCGGCGTATGGGGGTCGTGGCAATGGACGCAAAGCAGGTAGAGCTTTTTCCCGTTCCACTGCCCCATTCTGCGGCCGTGAATGCCCAGTTTCCAGTCCCGGTAAATCAGGCCGTGGCACTGTCCGCAAAGACGATAGGATTCCTCAAAAGATATGATATCGCCGTTGATTAATTTCAGGTAGTTTCTTTCATCCGGATCATGACAGTTCAGACACCATTGAAACTCGCCGTGTTGCAGATTAATGTTCCCGTGCATGCGGGTCAGAGTCCTGGGCGCCAGGTTCGGGGCTTTAAAATATTTTCCAAAAAATAAATTGCGCCGGTCAATCTCGCGGCTCTCATTGCGAATGTCCTTGCGATGGCACGCCTGGCAGGGAAACAGCCCCCGGGTCACAAAGGGCGGCACCACCGGATATACTTTTTCCGCTTCCCGCTCCTGGTGGACCGGCGGCGGCACCGGATAAGCGGTCTGCGCATCTTGCTTTTTCTGCGCTGCAGAGACCCCGGTAAAACTGCCCGCATAGAATAAACACATGAGAATCATTATTATTTGATTTACCCACATCCTGAATTTTATCATATTTCTCTCTTCTCTGCTTCGGTCCCCGGCTGTCCTTTCACTACCTCTGATGGACCGAAAAAGGTTTCGGCATATCGGCCTTTTTGGCCCCGGCAAGAAAATCAACGAGATTTTCCAGCGGCGTATCCTTATGGTGATGACAGTTGCTGCAGGAATTGGGCTGTTTTTCAACCCCGCCGGCCTTGATACTCAATTCAGGAGAAATAAATTGAAAGGTATGGCTGTGTTCATGCCCGATCGTTTTGGGCATATGGCAGGCAACACAACTGCCGAAGGTATGAATCCTGTGCGCCGATCTTCTCTCTAAAGTTTTGTGGCAACCCATGCAGAGGTTGTCCGGCGAAACCTTGGTCATGGCAACCTGGATGTCTTCTTTCTGGTGGACCTCATGGCAGCTGGTGCACATGATCCCTGCACTTGAATGCTCGCTGGATATCCATTCATTGTATTGCTGATGGTGCCTCTTTTCCTTAACCTCTTCTTCATAGAACAGATATAACGCCTTTCCCGGCAGAAAGCCATAAGGATAGCCGTATTTTTTGGGGAAACCTTCCCTGTGTTCGGAAAGATCAACCGTGCTCACCCCCCAGTTGTGGCATTGGCCGCAAACCATGGCCCGAAGCCTCCAGGGCAGCCTGGCCGGATTGACGATCGTTTCTTTCTCATAATCAAAATATTCACTGGCGGCTTTGACGTGGTTGCTGCCGGGCCCGTGACAGGCTTCACAACCGATGCCCAGATCCGCCCAGGTCGAATTAAAAGAATTTTTGTCCGGGTCATAATTTATCTCGATGCCGGTAACGTGACACCCGCCGCATTTAAATTGCCAGATATTCTCCGGCGCGTCCCAGGAGGGCCCGTTTTCATGAAAGTTGTCTTTCAGGCCTTTACGGTCGGTCCAGCGCCTGTCTTTGACATTCCATTCCACCGGAAGCACATGAATTTCACCGTTCGGAAATTTAGTCAGGTAGTTCTGGTAGCGCCCGATACCCAGGACATTGGAAATCTCATAGTCACGCGGCTGCCCGTCAGAGCCTTCTGCGCTCACGTAATACCTGTCTTCTTTTTTAAACATCGTCATCCTGACGTCTTTCCCGGCGTCTTTGGACGGCTTGTCTGAAATTTTTATGGTCAGCGTGTTGTTTCTTTCAAAGTCGCCGATGATCGTATATTCACCCACAGGCTGCATAAATTTGGAATGCAGCGTATTTTGCCATGAATCATATCTGACCCAGTGACAATCCTTACATCTTTTGGAACCCAGATAAAAGGCCTTACCGAAAACCGGAGCTTTCAGGGTGGCAACGGCCTCTATTTTCTCTCCGGCATGGGGTTTGAAACCGGAAATCCTGATCGTAACCAATACAAATAAAACAGCCAGTATAACCCATATCCCCCAATAACTGATCAGAACAGATTTAATATTGTTGGAAACGTTTTTATTACCCGGCGCTTTATACGGTGGCCTGTTCAATTTCGTTCCTCCATCCATCAATACCTATTTCCTTATTTGCTTTGTCTGAAAAATTTTCCAGTCAATTCTGAACGTATGTAAAGTTATTATAAATCCCTCACAGGTATCAGAACCAGACGCCTTCTTCCGGAACCGTTTCTTCCATGGGGATGACTTTTGACAGCACCATGTAAAGAAGAATTACCGTTGCCACGAGTCCCAATGCCACGGATATTTCGGGCAGTGTCGGAATATACTGCAACTCGCCCATGCCCGGGAACAACGGCGCGATCTGTCCCACCGTTACCAGGTCGATACGATAGGCGATGATCGCCACTTGTACGATGGATGTCGCCATCAGCAGCCCGTTGGCCGTTCTTCCCTTTTTAAACAGCAGGATTAAAAAGGCGACGGCCAATCCACCGATATTCATTACAAATAAAGGAACATATCTGGTCGTCAGGATATGCCAGGTCTCCATGGCCTCTTTTTTGCCGCTGTATCTTAAAATAAAATAATCGAAAAAATCGAGAAACAGGGTGACGATGAGAAAAAAAGCCAGCAGCCTGCCCATGTGATCGAACGTTTCCCCGGTCAGGATTTCCCGCTTTTCCACTTTCGAGGTTATTACCGCCACCAGTATCACCATGGCAAATCCGCTGGCAATGGCCGATATCACGAAATGCACCGGCAGCATGGGCGTATTCCACATTTCCCTGGCCTTTACAACGCCAAAAATGGATCCGGTAAAGGCGTGCACCACCCACAGGGCATAAGGCACCGCAAGAATCCCCAGCCATTTTACTATTTTCTTGTCTCTTTCGGTTGCCTTGCCGCGTGTTATTTTTACGGTGAAATAAAGTTCCGCTAACAATATGAGCATAAAACCATAATAACTGGACGAAGAGATAAGAAAAAGTGAAGTCAGGTTATGAAGTATCAGGGGAACTTTCAGGCCCCTGAAGGGCACCCCGAGGTCCACCAGCACAAACTGCGTGGCGCCGAAGATACAGAGCAACCCCAAAAGAATGGCCCGGATCCCCATGGGCGCATAATCCTCGCGACCGAAGGCATGTATCATCAGCCCGATAATGGTGGCGCCGGCGCTCACACCGATAAAATATGCCAGGCCGGATATATAAATTCCCCATGGCACCACATCGCTTGACCCGGTCAGCCCGGGACCATGGGACAAAAACCGCAGCCAGTTGAAGATGCCCAGGCCCATGATTGCCAGCAATATTCCGGCAAACAGAACAAATGATCGGCCGACATTCTTCATAATTTTACACCTCTGATATTTTTAGGCGGCGGCAAAGGATGATACCACCTCATTTTCTTGTCTTTAGGCTTTGTCAGATACCATATCCGGGGTTCCGTATTCAGCCCTTCCTTGAGCCGGAAGTTCCTTTCGGATTCAATCAGTTTTGAGACCTCGCTGTCAGGATCGTTAAAATTTCCGAACGTTCGGGCCTTATTCGGACATGCTTCGACACATCTTGTGAATTTTCCTTTTCTTGTGCGGTGAACACAGAAGGTGCACTTTTCCACAACACCGTGTCTGCGCATGGGCACCAGTGGATTGAGCCGGTCCGCGGGGACTTCCGGCTCCCACCAGTTGAACCTGCGGGCATTGTACGGGCAAGCCGTCATGCAATACCGGCATCCGATGCATTTGTCATAATCGATCAACACCAGGCCATCCGGGTCTTTATAGGATGCGCCGGTGGGACAGACCTGAACACAGGGCGCTTTATCGCAGTGATTGCACTGCACCGGCATGTACCATTTCTGCTTGCTCAGTTTGGTGTAATACATGGTGGTTCCCTTGCCCAGCATTCCGGGGGAAGGAAAGTGACCGGTGACGCCCGTGGACGATTCGGTTTGAAATACCATGATGTAGGGAGGAGAGATGGTATCCGGGATATTGTTTTCCAGCTTGCAGGCATACATGCAGCGCCTGCAACCGATGCACTTTCCAAGATCTATCACCATGCCGAACCCGGCGCCGGCGACAGGTTTGGGGACATATTCAGTTTTATCGCCCTTCGGTTTCGTCCCCACAATTTGTTCAATTGCGTCGCGCAGCACCTTGAACGGTTGCGGCATCAGCGCTGACGCGCCGGCGCCAACCCCGAGGGTAACAAATTCTCTTCGGTTTAGTTGTTTCATTTTTCCGTAACTGTACAAGCAATCAATTTCTTAAAGTTCCCCGTAAACGCTTCCATCGCATTTATTGAATTCCCCTGCAGCAAGCTGCGGGGAATGGGTTTCACTGTTCCGGCTCATCGGCCATTTTCGTCATCAGCTTCCTGAAGGGTTCCAGCAGATCCAGCGGAATCGGCAAAGGAGCCAATATGGTTGAATTGCCTTCAGTGGCCACTTCAACCAAAGTTTGAAGATACCGCAATTGCAGTGCAATGGGTTCGGTTCTTATTTTTTTGGCGGCAGCCAGAAGTTTGGTAGCGGCCAGGTCCTCACCATCGGCATGGATGATTTTTGCCCTCTTTTCTCTTTCAGCTTCCGCCTGTCGTGCAATAGCCCGCTGCATGTTTTCGGGCAAATCAAGATTTTTCACCTCGACATGGGTCACCTTGACCCCCCAGGGTTCTGTCTGCTCGTCGATGATATGCTGAAGCGTTGAATTTAATTCATCCCTTTTGGACAGGAGTTCATCCAGATTGCTCTGCCCCAGCACACTTCTGAGCGTCGTTTGCGACATCTGTGATGTGGCGTATTGGTAATCTTCAATCTGGGTGATGGATAAATCAGGGGAAAAAACCTTGAAATATATCACCGCGCTGACTTTCGCCGATACATTGTCTTTGGTGACGATATCCTGGGCCGGCACTTCGATGGCGACCGTTCGCAGACTGACTCTGATCAGCTTGTCAATAATCGGTATGATGATCACAAGTCCCGGACCCCGCAAAGGGTTTAACCGGCCCAGTCTGAAGAGGACACCTCTTTCATATTCCTTCAAAACGTAAATTGAAATCGAAAAAAAGTATATCCCCAAGATAAAGACCAAAAACAAAATACCTAAGGAAACTGTTTGTGCCATTTAACCCCCCTTCCCTGTATACAAAATATTTCTTTGCCCATGCTCTGTGTACTTTTACCTAATCAACTTTATGTAAAAATACGTAACAAATTGACTGTAATAATACCCACCATGCGGCAATGTCAAGAAAAAATATCCCTGAATTTAAATCGTGTAATTTTAACCACTGTTTATAAAGGTCACCCGGATGTTTCCAGAGACAAGGTATGGGGTCACCAGGTGATATAAGGGCTGTTGACGATGCCGCCGATGAGCAGAAACAGCCCGAACCCCACCGCGCCAAAGCCGATCAGATAGTACAGCAGCCTTAACTTTTTATTTGTCTGCGGCGCCAGATTGGCTTCCAGTGTCCCCTCCTGCTCCAGCCGGGCAATCCAGGCAGGCTTTTCGTGGCGTGCGCCATCCAGATCCACCGTCCCTTCGAACATGGCGCGATCCATGGGAAAGGTGTGGCGACGCATGTGTGCGATAAAGAAATGGATGATAAACACGTGCGCCATCGCCAGCATGGCCTCGATGCGGTGGAGCCACAAGGCCACATTCAGGGTCCAGCCGGGTATCAGGGAGGTTAAAGAAAGCGAATAGGCCATGACAAGTCCGGTGCCCCCTAAAACGATGGTGCCCCATAACACCGCCCAGTAGTCGAATTTTTCCCAATAGCCCCACCGGTCGAACCGGGGGTGTCCGGACCTGCCGAACAACCACCCCAGGTGCTGGAACGCCAGTCTCAGATCCGGCCATTGCAGCAGCAGGGAGTCGGGCCCCATCAAACTCTTTGGAAACCGCCGCCAGTCGATTTTGCTCAGGACATAAACAAGATGCACCCCGAAAAGAGCCAGCATAAATAAACCGACCCATTTGTGAACGGCTATGGCCCCCTGGTATCCGCCGAAGAAATAGGCCAGAAATTTGCCCCAGGGGGTTTCAATGAACATGCGCGAAAACCCGGTGGCCGCCAGGGTCATAAAAGAAAGCATCAGCAAAAAATGAAACAGGCGCTGGGGCAGGCTGAAACGTTTTATCCGGCGGCGATCCTGTGGGCCGTGCCTGGGCGTGGTCATATAGTCTCTGACCCCCCACAGAAGCGTGTGGGGTAAAAAAACCGCAAATGTCCCGACGGCAACGGCGATAATGACCCAGAAGGCATAGAAAAGCATCGGGAACGACTGCCGGGTCGTCATGGCCGCCGGGCTGGGGGCATGCACGACAAAGGTCGCGTAAGAGTTGCTGGCGCCCTCATGGCATTTGGCGCATACGGCCGAATGGCGCCGGTTTACATTCATTTTAGAATAATAATGGTTAATGCCGGCGATGGTCCCCCCCCCATGACACTGGGCACAGGTAATTTGGCCCCGGATCGTATGTTTGTCCCGGCTTTGCTGGGGGTGACATTCCTGGCAGGTTTGTTTGGGCAGGATCCTGATTCCATAGTGAGAGTCGGCCAGAAATGTCCGCCAGCGCCGGAAGGTGCCGGCTCTCGGGGGCAGATTGATGGTCCTTTTGCCCATTTCCGGCCCCCCCACCAGCGGCAGATAGAACGGTGAATTGACATCCACTTCCTTGAAGTAGCCGGAAGTGATCTGCCGGTCCCGGTAAAGGTTCAGGCGGGTTTTCCCGTTGGCCTGGGCAACCGGCGCAGTTGCAGCCATGGCCCACAGGAGGAGCAGAACCATGAGCCATGTGATTTTCCCGGGAGGAAAAAAACGGCAGGATGGGTTCATGGGGTTTTCCATTGGGTGTCGGTGCTTTTGGAACATATGGTCTCCTTATATAT
>JAUYIZ010000042.1 GCA_030688615.1 Desulfobacterales bacterium
CTTAATATAGGCAAATATCTTTTTTTGAATGTGAAGCGGCGGAAGGTTGGATTGGAAGAGCACTTTCTTTAAGGCGAGCGAGATCCTTGGCCTGCAAAGAAGCTAAAAAAAGTGAGCCTATGTCATAAAAATGATGAATTCCCCTCTGATAAAGTTCATTAAATCGGTTTACTTCGGTCTGGTTCATGGTATACTCCTTTTTATAAGTGCCCGAAATTGAGCAAGTATTGGAGTTATACACTATTTTTAATTTTTTTTCCGCCGCGTAGCGGCTTCGTCCAACCATTCGCTTCAGAGCGATCGCCAGGAGCGACGCCTGAGCGTTACGTTCAACCATTCGCTTCAGAGCGATCGCCAGGAGCGACGCCTGAGCGTTACGTTCGGCAACGAATAGCGTATAATGATGAAATAGGATAAAGGATGATATAATGGAGTCTGTCTATATTGAGACAACGGTGATCAGTTATTTGGTCTCTCGACCTAGCCGTGATATTCTGGTCGCAGCTCATCAGCAAACGACATACGAATGGTGGGCTTCGCGACGTCAGGAATTCGAGTGTTACATTTCGCAGGTTGTAATTGATGAAATACAGGCCGGCGATAATGAGGCGGCAGAGAAAAGGATGGAAGAAATTGGCAATTTTGCAGTCTTAGAGGCAACTATCGAAGCCGAGCGTTTGACCGAGGCGATCATTGACAGTGGAGCTATTCCTAAAATAGCCGTCCGAGATGCAGCCCATATCGCTGTTGCTGCGGTGAACAATATCGACTACCTTTTGACATGGAATTGCAGGCACTTGGCGAATGCACAAATCATTCGTAGGATATCAGTAATATGCAATACACGAGGATACAGCATGCCGGTGATCTGCACTCCAGAGGAATTAATGGGGGTATAATGCTATGTTTGAAGATCCAATAGTTGATGAAGTAAGAAAGACACGGGAACGTTTGGCGAAAAAACATAACTTCGATGTAGGAGCTATATTCGAAGACCTGCGGAAGCGACAGGGCACCTTGGGAAAAAGGCTTGTGCGCCGAGTGAGGAAACAAATTGCCGAACAGGCGGCTGAACCTGACCGGAATTCCGCTGCGCTTCATTCCGGCAGGTGAGGCCACACTGTTCGGCGCGAAGCGCCTCACCACCAGCGGATTCCCCTCTGTGCCCGCCGAAGAAAGGCTGTCGTCACCTATTTCGACGCTCTTTTTGAACGGCTCGCCAATCCAGCTACTATGGCGAAGGGCGCGGCCCAGCATCGGCTTCACTGGATCGCCGAAAAAGCCTGCTCCCAATGAGCCGCGCGTTGGCTTTCAGGTTGCGTCGTCACTCTCTTTCATTATACTCCGTTTCATGCTATAAAAGGCAAATATGTCAGACTAATCAAAGGTTTTGAGGTTGATTGATTTCCTGGGGTTCTGACAAGAAAAACCAACGTATCCTTGAACTGTCGGCTGTTTATTGGATATCATTGACTGTCGGAATTTTGGATTCACAGGGCACCCCCGTTTGGCATAATCCGCAGCCGTAGCCATCAAAATGGTAATGGAGTTTCACATAATCGTGAGTCCCCGGATTTAAATACGCACTGCATTTTATTTTGTCATGGCCTGACTCCGATATGGCATCGGCTGGACATCTTTCAACGCACTTTTTGCATTTTCCTGTTGTAAAAAATAAACAGTATTCGTGGTGGTCATGATAGGGTCTTGCGGTAAAAGGGATTTGAATGTTGGCTATCACAGAACCGGCGCGTATGGCTTTTCCTTTTGGTGTAATCAGCCCATCACAAAGACCGAATGTTCCCAAACCTGAAGCGTAAGCAGCATGCCGCTCCGACCAGTTGGAAGCAAAAACATAGCGTTCGGATTTTTTCCTTTCCCAGTAAGGTGACAATTGAGGGGCTACCGCCTCACATCCGGCTTCATTTAATTGGGCCACAAGATGGTTGCGAAGCTTTTTACTGACTTCTTCGCCAAATATTCTTGCCCTAGCCCATCTTTCTGAAGGATATAATGTCTCTTTACGGTTGTCGAATTTTGTCTTCTCGGTTTGGACTAAAATATAGCTGATGACGGTTAGTTGATCTGATTTTACATTTTTAGAAACCTGGGGGACGTCCCGCTTAGCAATAAAAAGCCGTAACTGCAAAACTAAGCCGCGTTCCTCTTTTTATTATATTCTATTTGACAGCCGCTACGATTTATAGTGGAATGCCGCTCTCGATATATAAAAAAAACTTTTACTATGAAGCAGGAGGAAAATTTACTATGCGTCTCAAAGCAAAGGGATATTTGGAAAGTCAGATGAAAGCCGCCGGTGATAAACTTGCAACCCGTATGTCCTATCTCAAAGAGAAGGGTTTGGACGTCGTCGCGATTAAACGCAATAGCTTGATCAAAAAAATGAAGGCCGACATCCGAAAAGCAAATTACCGCCTGGCCTGTATTGCCGCCCAGGAGAAGTTGAACGCTGATAAAGTCCAAACCAAAACAGAAAAACTGGCTGCCAAAAAGAACGATCCTGATCAGCCGCCGGCAAAGATCGCCAAGGATGCTCCCGCAAAGAAGGAAAAGAAAGAAAAAAAGAAAGCGCCACCTGCTGCTTCGGATGAGCAAAAGTAGGAATCGGCTGTTTAGCCTTTATGCGCAACACCATCAACCCGACCATGATGTGCACGGCCGAGTACAACCCGTGCATGGTGCATGCCGGCCCTTGGCCAACATCGCCATGGGCCAGTCTTCCTTCATTTATCATTCCGTAGGAGGTATTTTTTTACCTTTGGTTATTGAATTTTTCGATATATTTTTGCCGGAAGAGGGTAGTAGGGGTTCGAATCGTCAGTCCTGAAGTCCAGTTCAATGACGGACTGCAGGATGGATTTATGCATGCATTCACTACAGTCCCAAAATCTCCAGGCGAGCTTTACCGCATAATCCAGGCAGTCGGTGTAGTATGGGCAATAGATGTTTTTATCCCCGGCTCTGTGGGTTGGATTGGATAATATTTTCATAAAATTAAAACATCCCCCGATAGGTTGAGACCTTGCAAAACGCCCCTTGCGCGCAATTTCCGTGTCATGCTCAAGTTGGAAAAAGCAATTATTGTGCCAGCAGTTAAATTTAAATTATATCATTTTGAAATGATAATATAATAATATATTTATGTCGTCCGGGCCCGCTTGTTCCGGCGCAAGGATGACGAATTTTTTGGTAACAATTTTTAGCAATTGTTGCTAACAATGGGGCTGGTGGCGGGCGTTCCGGTGTGACCGGTCGTTCGGTCCGGCAGAAAAAAAGGGGCATGGTTGGAGCTGAATACCGGCGGATCCCTTCGTAAAATCGGCGCGATGGCCGGGTGCCGTTTAAATACTTTGTCCAAAAATTGTCTGACCTGATCCCGATGCCATCCCCCGGGGTGGGTAAAATTGCGATACAGGGAAAGATCGCCATCATAAAAAGAAGAGGTTTCGAGTTCTTGCACCTCGGCACCATAAGCCGGCAGGTTGAATATGGCAAGGTTGAGAAATCCGATCCTGTCGCTGTGGTCGATGGTAAAGCGCATGGTTTTTTCCGCCGCCGACCGTGTTTCCACCGGAGTGCCGAACAGCAGATAGACATAGGTGGCTATGGAGGCGGCTTGAAGGGCTTTTAAGGCGGCGGCAGCCGTGTTGAGATCGATGCCCTTGTGCAGACGGTCCAGGACGTTCTGGTCCCCGGATTCCAGGCCCAGTTGCACCATGACGCATCCGGAATCTCTCAGGGCCCTGCAGAATTCCGGGTCCGCCAGGCGCGGCGTTATCCTGGCAAAACCGTACCAGGCCGGACCCGGTGGGTTTTCCACGATCGCATCCATGAGTTCAGGACGCACGGCATTGTCAAGCAGATGGATGAGCAGGGGGTTTGTCTTTTCCGAAAGGGCATGAAGATCGCGGATGACGGTTGAAACCGGCACGGGCCGGGATGAATTTTTTTCAGCTGTTTCCGGACAAAAGGAACAGCGATGCCAGTAGCAGCCACTGGATGCGCTGTAAGGCAGTATGAGCCCGGGAGACAGGTAAGTGTTCGAAGAAAAATCATCATAGTCGGGCATACAGGGGCGGTCGTTGCGGGATATGCCTAAAATGTCAAGCAGCGCGGTTTCACCGGGGCCTGCGGTCATGTGGTCGAACAAACTGCCGAATGGATTTTGCCAATGGGGCATTTTCATCCATGAGGTGACCAGCCCGCCGCCCAGGACGATCCGGATGTCCGGAGCGATCTGCCTCAGGTATCCGGCCATGGCAAAGGTGGTAAGGGCCTGGCTCAGAAAGTTCAGGGAAAGCCCCACAACTTCCGGCTGCTTTTTTGTCAGCATCTTGGATAGTCTCTGGCTGAAATATGGAAAAAAAAGGTTTTTTTCCGGCATGCCGGCTGCCTGAAGCAGGTCCTGGCTTCGCAGGGGCGAAAGATGGCCGTCCTGATAGTTGGCTAAACCCAGCCGGACTCCCTTTGACCGGCCTGCCGTGAAAAGAATCCGGTTCAGATCTGAAACCGTCCGCCGGTAGCGGTCCATGGCGCCGGGTGATAGGCTCCCTTGCACATCCTTCAGATGGGTCTTGAGATTTCGGCGGGCCCTCCGGGTCCATGTATCCTCATGCAGTAAAGAAGGATCTGAACCATGCAACAGATGTCGCAACCCCTCCAGATTGGCGTCTATGGCCTGACAGGGAACCCGGTGCTGCCTGAGGGCGCCGGCGAGCCTGGCGATGCCCGCAGGCGGTTCGCAGGGTTTTGCTACCGGGGGATATATTAAAATCATCCGTTCGTTGATTGTTGATTGTCGATGGATGATGGATGATTGATGATTTAAAAGCACATTCATTCCCAAACACGATTGTTGATTGCTTCTGGATGGTTGATTTGTTGAACCGCTTCGCTTCTGCCATTTTTTTAAAATTGATAGAATTCCAACAATTATCAATTGTCAGAGTTCCTTCAATCGCCAATCGCCAATCACAAATCCCAAGTCCTCCTATTCAATCTGGAATTTCTTGAGTTTGTAACGAAAGGTGGAGTAGGGCATGTTGAGAGCGCCTGCTGCCTTCAGGCGATTCCATTTTACCGCTTCGAGCGCTTTTAATATCCGGGAACGTTCATCCTCCCCATGGACCGGACCCGACGTCAACTGTGAGCCTGCCATTTTCCGCAACCCCATATGTTCCGTCCGGATCCGGCCGGACCGGCATAATATGGCTGCCCGCTCTATGATATTGCGAAGTTCGCGGACATTTCCCGGAAATTGGTAGCTCAACAGTTGTTCTTCCACCTCGGGTGAAAAACCTTCGATCTGAAGATTTCTTGCCTGGACATAGCCGGATAGAAAATGTCCGGCAAGGGGCAGAATGTCTTCAGGCCTCTCTCTGAGCGGCGGCAGGTAAATTGAAAAGACATTCAGCCGGTAATACAGATCCTTGCGGAACCGGCCGGTCTGAACAGCTTCCTCCAGAGAAGAATTCGTGGACGTGATTACCCGGACATCGACCCTGATCTCTTCGGATCCGCCGACGCGCCGTAATGTGCGGGTCTCAAGGACCCGAAGCAGCTTGGCCTGTGCGGCGGCGGAAAGGTCTGTGATTTCGTCAAGAAAAAGGGTGCCGCCGTCGGCAAGTTCAAAGTAACCCGGTTTATTGTGCAGGGCGCCGGTGAAGGCGCCCCGCACGTGCCCGAAAACTTCGCTTTCCATGAGGGATTCCGGGATGGCCGGGCAGCTCACCGCAATAAACGGGCTTTTCGTTGATTCGGCCTGGAAATGCAGGTTTCTGGCAACCACCTCCTTGCCGGTGCCGGTATCTCCCGTGACCAGTATGGTATCGCAGCCGGCTTCAATTGCCTGCCGGATTTGGGTCTGGACTTTTTTTATGGCAAGGCTCGCGCCGATAATCACGCGGCCCCCACTGTGAAAGTCGTACGAGTTTTGAATCGCGCCCACCGTTTCTTGAAGATGACGTTTTTCTTTCCGGAGCAGGCCGATATGCAAGCATTTTTCTATCACCGCGTCGATTTCGATCAGCTTTATGGGTTTTACCAGAAAATCTGCAGCGCCAAGTCTCAGCGCTTGAATGACGGCCTCCATGCTGCCATGACCCGTGATGACCACCACGGGCATTTCGGGACAGGTTCCCTGAAGCCGGTCTAAAAGAGCCATGCCGTCCATTTTCGGCATTTTAAGATCCACCAGCGCCAGGTCGTAGTTGCGGCTTTGCACGGCCTTTAAGGCGCTGAACCCGTCGCGGGCATTATGTACGGCATGCCCCGAGTCACGCAGATAATCCCCAAGGGTGCGGTGGATGATCTGTTCGTCATCCACCACAAGGATCTGAAGAAATTTTCGCCTTGCCGGGTCGGAATTGATATTGGACATTTTTCAAAATCTCAAGCTGTCTGCGCTATCCTTCAGGAAAAGAGATGATCACGCTGGTTCCTTGATTTTTATGGGATTGGATCAATATCTTGCCATTGAAATCTTCGACGATGGACTTGCAGATCGATAAGCCGAGCCCCGTGCCTTTATCCGGCCCTTTGGTGGTGAAGAAAGGGTCAAACACTTTGGGCAGCACTTTCGCGGATATGCCGGTGCCGGTGTCCGCTATGAGTATTTTCACGGGTCTTTTCCGGAGCCGGTGATCCACCATTGTTTTCAGCGTGATACTGCCGTAAGCCGCCGGTTCCTTGTTCAGTCTTTCCACCAAGCTGTCCCGGGCGTTCATCACCAGGTTCAGCATGACTTCTTCAAGGGAAAATGGATTGGCCAGAATCAGGGGAAGCCCTTCAGCCAGTTCGCTCTGTAACCCAAACCCGTAATCCAGGATCTGCTGGCCCGTCATCCGGATGGCGGACTGGACGACTTTATTCACATCCACCGGGGTCAGTTCGGATTTGCCTGCTTTTCTGGCAAACAGGCGGACATGATCGATAATGTGTGTCATCCGGTCGGCCTGCTGGACAATATGAGAAAGTTTGTCTTTGATATTTTCCTGCGGCAGATTCCACATCCGATCCAGGGATATTAAAATATGTTCAGCCATTCCCCGTATCCCCGAAAGGGGCTGGTTTAATTCGTGGGCCATTCCCGCCGCCATTTCACCCAGTGAAATCAAACGATCCGCGTGCAGGGATCTCAATCGCTGTTTTTCCAGGGTTCTTTCGGCTTTCTTCCTGGCACGTTCGAGTTGTATTTGCTCGGACATGTCGTATATGATGCTCACCCAGCCGATCCGGCTGCCCCCTTCGTCATCAATGGGGGTAATGCTGTGTCTGGAAGGGAAAACCGAGCCGTCTTTTCGTTTCATCCGATATTCATAATGTTTGAGAAAACCATTTTTTCCCACAACGCGAAACAGATACTTGATAAACTTCTTAAACGATGTGCGGCTCACATAAAGCGAATCGACCTGTTTGCCCAGCATCTCTTGCCGGGTGTAACCGAAAATTTCCAGGGCGGCCGCATTACAGTCGATGATTCTGGCAGTTTCATTGGACACAACAAAAACCGCATCGATCAGGCTCTCAAACGTCTTTTCGAGAAGCTGGTGGGACTCTTTAAGGTTCTTCTCGGCCTTTTGACGTTCGGCAATTTCCCGCTGAAGTTCACGGTTGAGCTTCCTTAACCTTGCCGTTCGATCTTCAACGCGGTGTTCCAGCTGCGTGCGGTAATTTTGCAGCTCTTCCTCGGTTTGCTTCCGCAGGGTGATATCTCTGATCACGCCGCACAGAACCAGACGGTGGTTGAGCATGAAAGATCCTGCCGTGACCTCCACCGGAAAGGTCGCCCCGTCTTTTTTTCGATGATATCGCAGCGGAATCCTCACGGGCTTGCCGGTAAACGCCAGAAGAATGGCATCGTCGGTCTGCTCCCGTTCGCTGGTAATGTCGTAAATGGTGAGCTTGAGGAATTCTTTCCGGCTGTAGCCATAAAGACTGGTAGCGGCATCGTTGACGTCCAGATATTGTTTGGTCTCACCGTCAAAAATGAGAATGGCATCGGATACCGTGTCAAAAAGAATGCGGTATAGTGCTTCGCCTTCCTGAAAAGGTTCTGTCATAACCGACCAAATCTAAACACAATAAACAAATATTTTTGTTGCCAGCTTCGCTGCGGTGAATTCGGAAAGATACGTCCCGTCAATGTGCGTCAGTTCATTGATATCTGCTGCGATGACCTTTCTGTTCCGGCCGACTTTTTCAAGAAGCCTTACCAGTTGTCGGTAGGACAGGCCGCCGGGCTCCGGTGTGCCTGTGGCGGGTATGACAGAGGGATCCAGTCCATCAAGGTCTATGGTAATATAGACTTGTTCAGGAAGGGCTGCAACAACCCGGTCCATCCAGCCGGTATCATGCGCGTCAATTTGATGGGCAAAAAAGGTGGTAAAATTTTTTCTTTTTCTTACTTCCGCCTCTTCCGGTGAAAATGAACGAATGCCGACCTGGATAATGGGGGAGTTTAATTTTTCAGAAATCCGGCGCATAACACAGGCATGATTGAATGAACTGCCGTTCCACTGATCCCTTAAATCAAGGTGGGCATCGATTTGAAGCACGCCCATATCCGGATAAATCATGGCCGCTCCCAGGATCAAACCGATGGAAATGGCATGATCTCCGCCAAGGGCCAGCAGGAAACGATCCTGGGAAAGAATGTGCGCGGCAGCGGCTTTAATTTCCGATACGGCCTTCTCAGGGTCATCGGCCGGGGTCAGGGCAGGGGCAGTGTTGATTTTCAAGAGGCCCCAATCGATCAGGGTCTCTTCATCCATTCGTTCCAACTGGACCGATGCATTTAAAATGTGATACGATCCCATTTTGCTGCCGGTTCCGTAGGAGGGCGCGTTTTCGTAACAAACCGGCAGGACCACAATTCGGGCGCTTTCCATATCTGAAGCAGGTATTTCGTCTCCGCCGAAATTTATGAAATTATTCGGATCCATCGTTGATGGTCTCGTAAAAAGCCTTAAGAAGGTCTTTCACTTGAATCCTTGACCCCTCGAATCCTTGACCCCTTTTATTAAGTTATTTAACAAAAACCGCGGCCGCAATAACGGTAGTCCAGAGATTTCCTTCCGCACCGAGCGCGGCGATGCTGATGTGCTGGGACTCGACTATTTTCCCGCTCATTTTATAAACCTCCCTGCGTTCATCGTAGTCCTTGTTGGGATCAAAATCAATCCCCAGCGTGTTGGCCAGCATGGATGCTGCCAGGTCCTCGGCATATTCTCCGGCTTCCAGTTCGGTTTGGCCGAACCCATGGTGTTCGGAAAGGTAGCCATAACGTCCGCTTTCGGACGGAAGCGCCAGGCCGATGCTGGATACGATTCTTCTTCCGGGTTCGTTGATCTGCTGTTTCGCCATGACACAATGGGCAATTTCACCGGGCTCGAGGCGGGAAAGGCCTGTTTTTATATCAACAATCCTACAATGGGGCGGAAAGATCGATGAAACCGTCACGATATTCAGATGAGCGATGCGGGCCTCGCGCAATGCAAGTTCAAAAGAAGACAGCATTTCCCGTTCAATTCCAACCCCTTTCGTAAAAAACATATACCTGGGGACATACATAAGTCACCTCCTGCAGCAAAATAAAATAACCAAAACAGCCGCGAACCATCATCACCTGAAGCGTCTGATTTGAACCGCAACAGCGAACGCATTCCCTGCAGCTTGCTGCAGGGTCTTCAAAAAAATCGCCTGATGGATTAAAAAAACTAATGTAATCTTATGATAATGGTTTGTCAATCAAAAACAGAAGTTGGTCAATTCTGAATTGACAAGATTCCTGAGAGCGCATATAAACAATATTAAAAAGATTAAAGTCAGACAGGAGGGGTATTTTGAAAGAAGCGGTTATTGTCAGTGCGGTCAGAACACCGGTGGGTAATTTCAACGGGACCTTAAGCGGCGTCAAGGCTACCCGGCTCGGAGCCATCGTCATCGACGCGGCCATAAAACAGGCCGGCATCGAGACCCGCGAGGTCAATGAAGTCATCCTGGGGATGGTGCTTCCCTGCGGTTACGGCCAGAATCCGGCAAAGCAGGCGGCGGTCCTGGCCGATTTGCCATGGGAGGTGGAATGCTTCACCATAAACAAGGTGTGCGGTTCAGCACTGAAGGCGGTAATGCTTGCGGCCCAGGCCATCCAGGCCGGAGATGCGGATGTGGTGGTGGCCGGCGGCATGGAAAATATGAGTATGGCGCCCTATTATCTGGAGAAGGCACGGTTCGGGTATCGAATGGGCAGCGGAAAGCTTGAGGATCATATGGTACATGACGGGCTCTGGGATATTGTGAACGATTTTCATATGGGCATCTCAAACGAACTCTGCTCCGAAAAATACCGTATCAGCCGGCAGGACCAGGATCAACACGCGGCTGTGTCCTATGCCAGAGCAATCAAGGCCATCAATGCAGGCAGATTTGTCGAGGAGATCGTACCCGTTCCAGTGCCCCAGCGTAAAGGTGACCCGGTTTTATTTTCCCGGGATGAATGTCCGCGCGAGACCAGTTACGAAAGCCTTGCGAAGATGACGCCTGCTTTTAAAAAGGACGGGTTGACCACCGCGGGAAATGCATCGATTATCAGTGACGGCGCGGCGGCCGTGGTGGTGATGTCAAAGGACAAGGCCAATGAACTGGGATGCCGGATAATGGCAACCATCGGCGCTCAGGCCTCGGCCGGTATCGACATGAAGTATGTCCTGGTGGCGCCCATCCTGGCCATTCCCAAATGCCTGAAAAAAGAGGGTATCGCCCTAACCGATGTGGACCTCTTTGAAATCAATGAAGCTTTCAGCGGTTCCACCGTCGCCGTGATGCGGGAGCTGGAACTGAACTCGGAGAAGGTCAATGTGAATGGCGGCAGCGTTGCCATCGGCCATCCGATCGGTGCCAGCGGCTGCCGGGTTCTGGTAACCCTTTTACATGAAATGATTAAACAGGACAAGAAAGTCGGACTGGCCTCCCTCTGCCTGGGAGGAGGGGAGGCCGTTGCACTGATTATAAAAAGGAGTTGAAAATGGAAATCAATACATTTGGGGTCATCGGTGCGGGTCAGATGGGCAGCGGTATCGCTCAGGTCGCCGCTGCCGGCGGAATGAATGTGATTTTAAATGATATCAAGGCCGAATATGTGGAACGCGGCCTTTCCGGGATCAGCAAGCTTCTGGGCCGAAGTGTTGATAAAGGGAAGCTGACCGAAGCAGAAAAAGATGAGGTTTTGGCCCGCATAAAAACCAGCGTGGATATCCGGGACATGGCCGGCGCGGATTTTGTTGTGGAAGCGGCCACTGAAAATGAGCCCGTTAAGTTCGAGTTGTTTCAAAGGCTGGATGAGGTTTGTCCGGACCAGGTTATTCTGGCGACCAATACCTCTTCCATTCCCATCGGGCGCATTGCCTCCAGAACCAAACGGCCGGAGAAAATTATCGGCATGCACTTTATGAATCCGGTTCCGGTAATGAAACTGGTCGAAGTTATCCGGGGGCTGGCCACCAGCGAGGAAACATTCAAGACGACCTGGGATCTGGCCCAACAATTGGGGAAAACCCCGGCCCAGGCAAGCGACTATCCGGGTTTCATCGCCAACCGGATTCTATTGCCCATGATCAACGAAGCCGTTTATTGCCTGTATCACAGCGTGGGGACCCGGGAGGATATCGACATGGTCATGAAGCTGGGCATGAATCATCCCATGGGCCCGCTGGAACTGGCGGATTTGATCGGTCTGGATACCTGCCTGGCCATCATGGAAACCCTCTCGGCCGGGTTTAAAGATTCAAAGTATCGGCCCTGCCCGCTTCTAAGAAGATACGTGGAATCCGGCTGGCTGGGCAGAAAAACAGGCCGCGGGTTTTACGAGTACAGCTAAGGGCTTGGTTCCAAAATCGGCCACGAACAACTTCGGAAGTGAATATTGTTGATAGAAGGAATTCTATCGATTTAATTAAAAAAGAAAGAGCGAAGCGATTCCACAAATCAACAATCAACAATCGTCAATCAGCAATCAACAACTGACAGATCTTTTCGGCCGATATTAGAACCAGACCCGGCTGCATTATGCCTTGCCCCCATGCAGCTTTTTGATCCTGAATAACTCCTGGAAAACGAAAATCGACTTGCCGATACTGTCATACTGGATGCGGGAGTCTTCCATATGGGTCCAGGTCACCGGAAATTCCGCCACCTTGAAACCGGCCAGCTTCGCCAGCCATAAAATCTCAGGATCGAAGATCACGCTGGTCAGCTTCTGCTTTATAAAAAGCCTTTGCGCCGCATTTCTTGTAAAGATTTTAAAACCGCACTGGGTGTCTTTGTAAGAAATTCCTAAATAACGGTTCTGGATAAAGGTGTAGGTCTTGGCCGAAATTTCCCGGAACAAATTCTGATGCTTTGCTACCACCGACCCGGGCAGGGTGCGGGAGGCAATGGCAATGTCATGACCTTGCTCGATCAACCTTATTCCTTTTTCAACATCCTGGATGGGCACGGAATAATCGGCATCCATAAAGAGCGCCAGATCTCCGGAGCCTTTGAGCATGCCCAGGCGGACCGCATGGCCTTTCCCTTGATTCGGGTGGTACTCCATAACACGGACGGTCACATTTTTTCCGGGATGAAAGCGCTTTTCAGAGATTTGACGCGTACGATCCGTGCTGCCGTCACTGACCACGATGATTTCACTTGCGTAAGCCTGTGCGCTCAGATAGGCAAGGGTGTTTTTCAGCGTGTTGACGATCCGGTCTTCTTCGTTGTAGGCGGGAATAATAATGGAAAGTTTCATATGTTAATTGGAGATCTCCGGACCCGGGGCATTTCTTTTTGCAAAAAACAGTATCATGGCATTGCCCAACCACACAAACAAAAGACCGCAGGCACTCCCGACCAGGACGCCGGCAACGACGTCCAACGGAAAATGCACGCCCAGGTAAACCCTGGAATAGCCGACTAAAAAAGCGATCAGGTAAAAAAACAGCCCCATTCTTCTGAAATAAAAACTGAGAAAAAATGCGGCTGCAAAGATATTTGTGGCATGGGAAGAGGGCAGTGAATTGGACTCCCCGCGGATGATTTTATCCAATTTGGGGGTGGTGCTCCAGGTCTTGGCCATCCGGTCGTACAGGTGCACGTTCGATAGGCTGTGGTAAGGCCGGGGGCGCTGAAAGGCCGGTTTTAAAACATCGGAACTGGTCCATTCGGAAAAGGATATGAGCAGCAGAATCAGAATGGCAACGATGCGAAATTTCGCCTGTGGTTTGACGATCAGAAAAAGCCAGGCTAATCCAATGGGAATATAAAAGTTTTTCAGATTGCTCATGGCAGGCATCAATACGTCAAAGAAGCCATTTTCACCGCTGCGGTTGATCAGAAAAAACAGATCAATGTCAATTTGGGCTAAGGTCGTCCACATAATTTCATCCGGTTCGTTCGGTCAGGGTGCCCGTCGGCAAACTGCATCTGGTAAAGCTTGCAGTACTCGCCTTGCAGCGCCATCAATTCGTCATGCTTTCCCTGTTCCACGATCCGGCCGTCCGCCATCACGATGATTCCGTCGGCATGGCCGATGGTGGAAAGCCGGTGGGCAATGACAAAGGTGGTACGTCCTTTCATCAGGTTTTCCAGGGCTTTTTGAACCAGCGATTCGGACTCGGCATCCAGGGATGAAGTCGCTTCGTCCAGAATCAATATGGGAGCATCCTTTAATAATGCACGGGCAATGCAGATCCGCTGTTTCTCACCGCCGGAAAGGCGGCTGCCCAGTTCACCGATGGAAGTATCGAACTTGTCCGGCAAATTTTCAATGAAAGCATGGGCATAGGCAGCTTTGGCAGCCCGGGAGATATCCTGGAAGGAGGCTTCCGGATTTCCATAGGCGATGTTGTTTTTCACCGAGGCGTTGAATAATATCGGGTCCTGGGTCACAATCGCCATCTGCCGGCGTAGAGAGGCGATGCCGACTTTGCGGATGTCCGTTCCGTCGATGAGGATTTGCCCCTGGCTGACATCATAAAACCTGGGTATCAGGTTGACCAGAGAGGTCTTGCCGCCGCCGCTCATGCCGACAATGGCCAGGATCTTTCCGGGCGTGACGTCCAGGTCGATGTTTTTTATAACCTCAACGGAGTCATATTTAAAGGAGACATTTTTAAAGGTGACCCGATGGGGCCCCAAGGGAAGGTCGACGGGATGTTCGGCTTCTTTGATGTCCGGTTGTCTTTCAATGATATCGAAAATCCGGTCGGCCGCGGCCAGCCCTTCCTGGATCGTATTGTTGATTCTGCTGATTTTTTTTACCGGGTCGTACAGCATGAGCACGGCGCCGATGAAGGAAAAAAAGGTTCCCGGGGTGGAAGTGCCGTCCATCACGTTTTTACCGCCGTACCAGATGATAAAACCAATGCCGATGCCGGCCAGAAGCTCCATAATGGACGGGGACAGCGTTTTGGCAATGACCGACTTCATTTCGAGGTTAAAAAGGTTTAGGGTCTTTTTAAAGAACCGGTTTTTTTCAAAAGATTCCATCCCGAAGGCTTTTACGATTTTATTCCCGGCAAAGGTTTCATGCAGAAACGAGTTCAGTTCCGCCATGGCCTCCTGGCACCCGGTGGTGTACCGGCGGACGCGCCGGCCGAATTCAAAAACCGGGAAAAAGGCAACGGGCAGGATAATAATTGCGATCAGCGCCAATTTCCAGTCCCGGTAAAAAATAACGATCGTAAGGCCGATGATGGTGAAAAAATCCCTCAACGCCGCTTTTACCGCATCGGAAACCATGGACCGTATGACGGCAACATCGTTGGTGATACGTGACATGAGGGCGCCGGTATGTTCTTTATGAAAAAAGGAAAGGGAAAGATCCTGGATATGGCCGTAAAGGTCGTCCCGCAGGGTTCGGATAACCCGCTGACCCACGTAGCTCATGAAGTATTCCTGGCCGTAAATGCCCAGGCCTTTTAATAAAAAAAGTAAAATGACGGCATACGGCAGCAGCATCAGTGTCCGGACATTTTTATCAATGAATATATCGTCGATGACATATTTAATCAGATATGCCGATAAGGCCGTGGTGGCCGCCACCAGCAGGCTGCAGGCCATGGCCATATAAAGCTTACGGCGATTTTGCCTGATAAGTTCCAGCAGGCGTTTATGCCGGTCCCGCATTCCGCCGGCCAGGTTTTTTCTGAATAATTCCATGTTCAATAATCGCTTAACCGTCAGATAAAAACGGAGAGAGGATATTGCCGTCTTCGCCGAACGGCAGCTGCCTCCAGGGACCGGTAATTTCCAGCCCGGCCTGCTTTTCTATTTCCGGAAGATATGCCCTGGATACATGCAGGTTCTCCAATGTCAGGGTGTTGCGGATGTGCACGATGCGGACATCTTCAGGTTTTATCATTCCAAGGCAGGACATGGCCGCTGCTACACATTCCCTGTCCGTGTCAAAGTAGAGGGGGATGGCCGCCTTTTCAGGACTGATGGCGGTCAAACAATTGATATACGTTTTTTGCCGGTCGATTTTTTCGACCAGGCGCGAGGTCGTGAAAGTAGCCAGTCCGATGCCGATGGCATTGCCTTCCGACTCCGGTGCGAGATCTCTTACAAAAAGCCATTTGGTGTGGGGTTCGGAGCTGAAAGTCCCCAGGACGTCGCGGTTGACCCCTGTGATGTTGGTATCCATACCGGTGCCGGAAATATTTTTCCCCATTTCATCAACGATCAACAGGTCGATTTCCGGAAACGGTATGCGGGCCATCATGCGACGGGACTGGACCAGCAGTTTTTTTTCATCGGCCAGCAGCCCATCCGGGAGTGTCGCACGAATTACGGCCGTCTGGTCATACCCGTTTTCAACAATTCCCAGGCCGCAGAGAATCGGGCATCTTTCCATAACCACCAGTCCCACCGTCTCTATCACCCGCTTGATGCCGAACTGAATGAACGCTTTATGGTATAAATCGGCGCCATGACGCTTGCCCATGCCGATGGCCATCATTTTCATCAAGCCGCTCTCGACGTCGCCTTCGAATTTGGTGTGCGGCTTTACGCGATTTATCACGATGATGTGGTCGGCCGAATGGGCGTATTCATCGATAAAAATGGGCAGCATGTCCGGACTTTTCCCGATTTCGACCACTTCCATGGTGGAAAGGATGGGGCATCCCATGGATTTTTCCGTGATCCGGAAATTTGCCAGCATGGCTTTCTGGCCTTCCGCGGTCGCTCCGGCATGACTGCCCATGGCCGGAAAAATAAAGGGCTTTGCACCGCAGCCCGTGACAAAATCAACTGCCGATTTCGTGACCTCGGCAATGTTGGCGATGCCGCGACTGCCGGCGGTGACGGCAACCTTCTGGCCCGGTTTGAGTTTATTTTGAATGCCGACCCGTTCCAGTTCAGCCGTCACCGTCGCCGGGATGTCCTCCACGCGGCGATTGTCAAAGGTTTGTTTCACCGTGGCCATTTGAGGAAAAGTCATTGTCTGCCCCAATCCAATTTGAATATTTAGAACTCGAATTTCAGTTCGTTATACAATATCCCGGAAAAATAGCAAGGAATTCAGTTATACCGGCAGCAGTAAACGACTGGGATACTGGTAGACGCAAAAATAGAGGCAGTGCAGGGATATGACCATTTTTTAATCGATAGAAAGCCTCATAATGCCTTAGGGCCGGCTCAATATTTGAAGGGATCCGAGTCATCGTCCAGCCGGGTTCTTTCATCAACTGGCCGTATATACTCCCCGGGCGATGTTCTTGATCCGGTTCGTCTTTCTGAGCCGAAAGATCAGGTTTCGGACTTTTTGTTCTTCGAGTCCGGTTTTTTGGCAGATCTCGGCCACACCGATTCCTTTTCGGCTTTTGCGGATGGTGTCAAAG
>JAUYIZ010000053.1 GCA_030688615.1 Desulfobacterales bacterium
GGCTGTTTCCGGTCCGTTTTTATGTCACGGCTATTTGGTGTCAGGTTTCAGGTGTCAGGCGCAATATGCAAGAGTTGTAACCTTAAGCCTCGTCTGAGAAACCGCGTTTCTTATGGCGATGAATCCAGCTCCGCTGGCGGCAGTGCTGAAACCTGACACCTGAAACCTCTTTCACCAACGACTGCGATTTACACCCGCCGTGGACGGACACTATTTGAAACTTAAACTTCAGTTCCTGACAAAAAAGCAATAATCATTATGAAATGAGAAGAAGGGGTGTCTCGGCAGGATCAACGGCGCAACGACCGGTTGGCAAGATAAATGTCCGGTTGCCCGGCAGGGCTGTTATGGGCGGCCAACGGCGCCGGGTCTCCGGGCACGGTCCGGTTTGAATAACCGGCAGGCTCCACTGGACCGATGCCGTCATAACCCGGCAATTGACTCCTTTTGGATAGAATAAAGGGCGTGATGCTGTCGGGAAACTTACTCCGGTTAAGCCGGCAGGAGCCCATTTTCATCCCGGCATAACCTGCCATGGACCCGTCACGGACGGCGAAGCGGGAACCATTATGATCCGGGTGCGTGGTAAAGTGCCCCCAGCAATTATGCTCGCATCGGACCTTGGCCGGGGCGGCGGTTGCAAAAAGACCTGTGCTCATGAAAAGTACCAGGAGCATATGGAGTGTTTTTCGAATCGGCATCTGTTATCCAAAAAATCGAAGTTGTCTGACCTGCCTTTTACCTATGGCATGTGGGCTGAATTGTCAACAACAATCCTCCGGGGCATCGGACTGCTTTACATTTGATGCAATACTATTTATACTGGCACAAGATTATTGCGGCAATAATTTCAAGAAAGGATTGGACAAACAAAATGGCATACGATTTTACCGCGGACGAAATTTTTAAAATGGCCGAAGAGATTGAAAGAAACGGGGCGAAATTTTATCGTACGGCATCTGAAAACGTTACGGACGGCGCCGCAAAGAAATTCCTGCTCAACCTGGCGGCAATGGAACTTGCGCATGAAAAGATCTTTCTATCCTTACGGGAAGCCTTGCCGGAAAAAGACAGGGCAGCAACGGTCTTTGACCCTGAAAACGAAGCGGTGTTGTACCTGCGCGCACTGGCGGACACCCGCGTTTTTTTTAAAAAAGAGCTGCCCGGATTCTCCATTGAGGAAATATTTAAGGCCGCCATAGAGGCCGAGAAAGACTCCATCGTCTTTTATCTGGGGATGAAGGAATCTGTTCCCGAGAAATTCGGCAAGCGCCAGGTGGATTTAATTATCAAAGAAGAGATGAAGCACGTTCGGCTTCTCAGCAATAAGCTATTGGAAACCCGGTGAGACCGGCAACCGGAACGATCAGGACAAACTTTTGCCGGATTCGCCAATCTGCCTGAGGCCGTCGATATCGAGCAGCCGGATGCTTCGGCCCTGGACTTCTATCAGATTCAGTTCCGTCATTTTAGCAAAAATTCTGGAAAGGGTTTCCGGGATGGTACCCAACAGACTGGCAAGCTGTCCCTTTGAAATCGTCAATGTGACGGCATCTTTTTTTTCCTGTTCGGCCCTCAGATAGATCAGATACGCAGCCAGCCTTCCCGGGACATCTTTTAAGGAAAGACTTTCAATCTGAAGAGTAAACTGAAAAAGTCGCTTTGAAAGTACGGCCAGCATGTTCAAGGCCAGGAAAGGACTTCTGGATATGAGTTCGACAAACGCCGGCCGGGGGAAAAAAAGCAACTGGCTTTTAACAATCAATTCCGCGCTGGCCGGAAAAGGTTGCCCGGTAAACGCAGGAACTTCGCCGAACGGCTCACCGGGCCCCAGAATATGGAGGATATGCTCTTTGCCTTCCAGGGAAACCTTATAGATTTTAACCTGGCCGTCGACAATAATATAAAACCCCTTGCACGGTTCTCCCTCTGAAAAGACCGTCTCGCCTTTATTGAACGTATTGGGGATGGAAATCCGTTCGATTTCCTCGAGGTGGCTGTCGGACAGCCCGTTGAAGAGAAAGGTTTTTGAAATGACTTCCCGTTTCTTTTTCATTTTTTTTCCTTTTTTGAACCGCCACAGCGAGCGCATTCCCTGCAGCTTGCTGCAGGGTTTTCAAAAATTATATTTTTTTTTGACATAAGTCAAGGCGGGCGCTCAATCTTTGATGTTATATATCTACCCGGAATGAGAATCGAGAGAAAAACTTCTCGCTTTGGAATTTCATGGTATTTTGTCGGGGTAAGGAACCCTTTTTGTATGTAAACAATTAACAGTGGAGGTTGGTAGTGTTTTGTTATCAGTGTGAACAGACTTCAAAAGGACAGGGATGCGATCAGGTCGGCGTTTGCGGGAAAACTTCCGATGTGGCCGCACTGCAGGATTTACTGCTGCACGCGGTTAAGGGATTGTCCCTCTATGCCGTCGAAGGGCGGAAAGTGGGCATCAACGATGAGCAGGTCAACCAGTTTACCTGCAAGGCCGTATTTTCCACCCTGACCAACGTAAATTTTGATCCGGACCGATTCGTGGGGCTCATCAGGGAATGTGTTGCAATTCGAAATGCTCTCAAGGAAAAGGTCAAAAACGCGGGTGGAAAGACGGACTTTTCCGGCGGTCCGGCCGTTTTTGTCCCGGCAGACACCCTCAGGGCCCTGGTGGAACAGGGGGAGCGAAACGGGATAAAGTCGGATCCCGGCATCAACCCGGATATTTTATCCCTGAAGGAACTTTTAACCTATGGCGTCAAAGGTACGGCTGCATATGCGGACCATGCCCTGATCCTGGGACAGAAAGACGACGCAGTCTTTGCTTTTATCCAGGAGGCCCTGGCAGCCACCCTGGCCGATCCGGGAGTGGATGAACTGGTAGGATTGGCGCTCAAATGCGGGCAGATCAATCTTCGCGCCATGGAGCTGCTGGATGCCGGCAACACGGGAACCTACGGACATCCGGTTCCCACGACCGTCCCCCTGGGCGCCAAAAAGGGAAAAGCGATCCTGGTATCCGGACACGATCTGAAAGATCTGGGGAATCTGTTAAAACAGACAGAGGGAAAAGGCATTCACGTTTACACCCACGGTGAGATGCTGCCCTGTCACGGTTATCCGGAATTGAAAAAATATGCCCACCTTTATGGCCATTACGGAACTGCCTGGCAGAACCAGTCCAGAGAATTTGACGCCTTTCCCGGCGCCATTCTCATGACCACCAACTGTATCCAAAAACCCAAAAAATCCTACCAGGACAATATTTTCACCGCCGGAACCGTCGGTTTTCCCGGGGTTGCTCACATTGCGGATGACAACTTCGCGCCGGTGATAAAAAAGGCCCTTGAAATGCCGGGGTTTTACGAGGACGTCGACGGCCGTTCGGTGATGACGGGTTTTGCCCGCAATACCGTAATGGGGGTGGCCGGCACGGTGATTGAAGCCGTAAAGAATAAAGCCATTCGGCACTTTTTCCTTGTGGCCGGTTGCGACGGCGCAAAACCCGGAAGAAACTACTACACGGAATTTGCCGAAAAGGTGCCGCAAGACTGCGTCATATTGACGCTGGCCTGCGGCAAGTTCAGATTTTTTGACAAGGACATGGGCCAAATCGGGGGCATTCCAAGGCTTCTGGACGTGGGGCAGTGCAATGATGCCTTTTCGGCCGTCCAGATCGCCGTCGCACTGGCAGGCGCCTTTAACTGCGGCGTCAATGATCTTCCGCTATCCATGGTGCTGTCATGGTATGAACAAAAAGCGGTCGCCATCCTGCTGACCTTGCTTTCTCTGGGTATCAAGAACATCCGGCTCGGGCCCAGCCTGCCGGCCTTTGTGTCGCCCAACGTATTAAATGTCCTGGTGGAAAAGTTTAACATCATGCCGATTCAAACGCCCGACGAAGATTTAAAGGCAATTTTAGGATAACCTGTCGGAGGGAGGGAAGCACCATGAAATGCCCGGGTCAAGACAGCCGCTACTGGAAGCCGGGGGCCATATTCGAAGCAAACTGCACCAAGTGCGGCCATACCGTCGAGTTTTTCAAGGACGACACGGCCAGAAAATGCAGCAACTGCGGTCACCGGCAGGTAAACCCCAAAATGGATTTCGGTTGTGCCGCGTACTGTGAATATGCCGACCAGTGCCTGGGCACCCTGCCCCCCGAACTTGTCGCCCTGAAGGAGAACCTGCTGAAGGATCGCGTGGCGATTGAGATGAAAAAGTATTTCAAAACCGATTTTAAACGCATCGGCCATGCCACGAAAGTTGCCCGCTATGCGGAGCAGATCGGCAAGGAAGAAAAAGGGAATCTTTCCGTTATCTTATGCGCCGCCTATTTGCATGATATCGGCATTCACGAAGCCGAGCGTAAATACAACAGCACGGCGGCGCAGTTCCAGGAGCAGGAAGGCCCTCCCATTGCCAGATCGATCCTGTCCCGGCTGGGCGCAAAGGAACCCCTTATGGACGAGATATGTGACATTATCGGGCATCATCATCATCCGGGGCCCGATGACTCCATCAATTTCAAGGTATTGTATGATGCGGACCTCATTGTCAATCTGGAGGAAAACCAGGAAGAAAACCCGGTGGACCCCGGCAGGCTGGCGCAGATGGTTGAAAAATCTTTTTTGACCGCAAAAGGTCGCCAAACTGCGCAAAAAGTGCTTTTAAAAGAGTGAGGAGGAATCATGAAAATCAATCGAAAAATCATAAAAATCGACGATGAACTCTGCAATGGCTGCGGAGAATGCGTATCAACCTGTGCCGAAAGCGCTTTGATCCTGGTGGACGGAAAGGCGCGGGTGGTGGAAGACCGGCTGTGTGACGGTCTGGGGGCCTGTATCGGAGAGTGTCCCACGGGTGCGCTTGAAATCATTGAACGGGAAGCAGACGATTTTGACGAAAAAGCCGTCCACGAGCGCCTGTCTGAAATCAAAGGCGGCCAAACGGCCGTAGATCCGCCCTGCGGATGCCCTTCGGTTCAAATGAGATCTTTTGTCCCATCCGGACCCTGCGTGCAACCCAAAATGCCCGCAGGATCATCTGCCGCAAATTCGGAACTTTCCCACTGGCCGATACAAATCCGGCTGATGTCTCCGGCAGCCCCTTATTTAAAAGGCGCAGACCTCCTGGTGGCCGCCGACTGCGTCCCGGTGGCGTATGCCGATTTTCACCGGGATTTTCTCAAAGGCAAGGTGGTGCTGCTCGGTTGCCCGAAATTAGATGACAACGCGGCTGACATCCAGAAACTTACGGATATCTTTAAGACGGCCGACATTAAAAGCATCACCACCGTTGATATGGAAGTGCCCTGCTGCCAGGGGCTTCCGGTCGTCGTCAAAAGGGCCCTGAAGAATGCCGGGAAGGATATCCCCTTTGAAAATGTGATCATCAGCATTCAAGGAAAAATCCTGGCTGTCGAAAAATAATGGCTTCGACAATGGGCAGGCACGGGACGGACAGGCACGGGCGCGACAATAAAATCGGGCAGGCACAGGGGCCTGCCCCTACGGGGAATCC
>JAUYIZ010000070.1 GCA_030688615.1 Desulfobacterales bacterium
GATAGAGCAGGGCAACGATGATGCCCAACCACCTCAGCCACCCGGGGAATACCGCCGTGCGAACCATCGCCAGGCCTGACAGGCCTACCCAGCCAAGCAGTCAGGTAGCGCCGAAAAGGCAGAAGAGTCCCTTGCCATAAGATTCTCCGGACTGATAAATCACCCGTGCCGCTGTCTTTTCCACCTCATTCCCTGCAGCGTGGATACGAGACAGGGTTTCAGTCGTTGTGGCGCTTCTCAGAGGGCCGATAATCCCCAGGATGAGGGCGATCATACCGGCAATGAATGCCATCGAGGCGAGTGACGCATCATCCTGCCAGAGTGACTTCATGACTGCCAGGAACACAGGTATCATGGCATAGGGTATAATGGTAATGCCCCACCAGAGGGCAAACCACTCGCCATGTTTTTGATTTATCATCGTCAATATCTGGTGGGCCTCGCCGCCGTTTATGATACTCCAGCGTGTCCACAGATAGACATAAAGGAATAGCGTAACACCGGCGTATACAAAGGCGGAGACGCCACCAACCGTAAAAAGACTCGATTCCATTGTTATCCAACGCCTCCAGGAAAATTATTTTGCTGGTTCAATCATCCTCAATTGAAACGAAATGTTTTGGTTCAGGCTGCAAGCCGTGAACCAGCACAAATAATTTGGCGAATTGGCAAAACCTGATTGTATAGGATTTCATTTTATTTATGCGGATTTACGGTAGGGTGGTCTAAGCCTGTCCTGAGAATATGCGAAGGACGGAGTGAACCCACCATTTACAAATACAGTAAAGGTGGATTCGGCGTAAAAACCAACGCCTTAATCCACCCTACTCATAATTTGAATTCGAAAAAGAGAATTACTCAATTTTATACGTCTTTAGGCCTGAAAGGCCGTTAGAATAATGAATTCCTAAAAATGTGAATGTGCCAGTCATGGGAAAATTTCCCTACTCTTTCGCCCCCAAAGGGGCTATTTTTGTGTTATTCTGTATCCAGGGGCTTTACCCCTGGCTATATGCTTTCTGCCCTTTGGGCATGATGATTTGAAAGTCTTTTCTCAATTTTTGTGCGCTGTTGTTTGCTTTTCTGTGGTTTGTTTTTTCTTTAATATACCTCCATCATCCACGGAATATCTTCGCTGGCGAAGCGGATGGTGGATTCTGTCATGTAGTTGTATTCTGTCCTGAATTGCTCAAAATGTGCTTGTTCCATATCCGCAAGCGCCTTGAAAATCTTCCGGTCATTCTCATCAGTCGAAGATTCTAGAGCCTTTTTATAGAATTCGTATGCCCTTCGTTCAGTGTCCATGATAACCTTGATGGCTTCACCAAATGATGCTGTTTTAGGCGGTGTTTCAGGCCGGACGATCTTGCTTTCTTTTGCTTCTTGCACTAAGGGCGGCTTCTTAAATTTTTCCTGATAATATGAGACGAGGGATTCATAGTGTCTCATCTCAATGGCAGCCATGACCTCAAATTTGAGACGAGCGCCCTTATCCTCCATCTGGAACGCCAGATTAGAGTAAAACCGATTGGCCTTTTTTTCTTCCGAAATGGCCGTTTCAAAGATACTTTTGCTATCGTATGACATAGGGTAACCGATGGATGTAATATACAGGAATTTCAATGTAGGGGTTGAAAATCGTTCGACTGAGCTCACGACGAAGTCTTCAACCCCTACAAGTCGCAGCAATGGCAAATATCGTTATTTACATATCTTATTCGGCCTGTCGCAGGGTTTCCAGCACCTTCGTTAAAACTTCTTTTTGTTTTTTCAGCATTTCTCTGAAATCCAAACTATCTGTATCTGTGATTTCCATGCGGAGATCGGAAAGGTCATTTTCCAGGATTTCTGTCAAAATATCTTTTTCCTCTTTCGTGAGATCTAGTTGAATCATAGTTTGTCTCCTATACAAAATTTATTTGATTTCAACGGAAAACTTTACAATCTTTGGTTTTACCAGTCTCTCAAAATCTTTGTACGCCAACTTGACCAGTTCCCTGTGAGAACCTGCGTTGAATGCAATCTCTTTGTCTTCCGTCAGACTTTCTGCCACAAACACATCCATTCCATAGAGATTGCCAAACGGCGGCATGGCGCCAATTTCACAATCGGGAAACAGGTCTTTGAATTCCTTTTCACTGGCAATTTCAACCTTACCCGACCCCATCACTTTCTTCAAAAGGTCAAAATCCACTTTAGAAGAAGCAGGAAGCACGGCCATTGCCATTTTCCCATTGATTTTGACCATGACCGTCTTGGCCAGTTCTTTCACAGGAACATGAGCAGTTGCTGCTGTTTCCTGGGCTGTGAATGCCCGTGAGTGGCTGATGGTCACGTACTTAATGTTGTGGCTATCCAAAAATTCTTTTAATTTCTGTACCGGCATAAGGACCTCCTTTCTGTTATTATTCCTTTTAAGTCCCCCTTAACAAAGGGGGATAGAGGGGGTTGTGTTTTTCCCTGGGGTATTTTACAACCCCCTAACCCCCTATGGTAGGTCAGGCGTCCTCGCTTGACATTATGATGACAAGCGGGGACGCTTGTCCTACACGAGGGATTCTCTGTGCCTTACATTGTATAACACGCATAAATAAAATAAAATTCCTATGTGATTAAATTAGGCCTTCGGCAACTTTTTCAATGTAGTGCGAACTGAAGTTCGCACTACAACTATAAACTTTGAAATTCCTGTACATTAAATTAGGGTGCCATAGGCAGTCACTTGTAGGGGTTGAAAATCTTCAACCCCTACATGGAAATTCCTTAACGTCAAGTTAAAGCCTGTTTAAGGTCGCTTATCAAATCATCCACATGTTCAATCCCCACAGAAACGCGGATGAGTTCGTCTGATATGCCTATTTTATCCCTGACTTCCGTTGGCAGAGACGCATGCGTCATGATTGCTGGATGTTCTATGAGCGACTCCACACCACCGAGACTTTCTGCCAGGGAGAATACTTTTACTCTTTCAAGAAATTTTCGGGCAGCCTCCAGCCCTCCTTTGATAAAGAACGTTACGATTCCTCCGAATCCGGTCATCTGTTTCTTTGCAAGCTCGTGTTGGGGATGTGAGCTGAGTCCCGGATAAATGACCCTTCTGACTTTTGGATGACTTTCCAGAAATTGCGCTATCTTCAATGCATTTCCT
>JAUYIZ010000071.1 GCA_030688615.1 Desulfobacterales bacterium
CCCAGAATTTTTTGACCTTATCGTCTGTCCATTCCATGAAACTATACTGTTTTATCATAATTTATCTTCCGTTAATCTTTGTCCTCGCTTTTGAAATAGGGGTCATTAAGGATGACGGACTCAAATTTCTTTTTCATAGTCAGCAGTATTTTATGATTTTTTTTCTATTGTCCAATTACATCGCAGTGCAATAATTCCTTGTCTGCCGCCTGGAGTATTATTCGCAAATGAAGCTGCTGCTTCAACATTGAATTGGATATCATCAACAGAATCAATAACACCACCTTGCGGTCGCCATAGAACGACTTTTATTCCATAAGTGCCTGACATGAGTATTTCAGAAGGCAAATACATTATTGATAGGTAATGACCCGCTTGATCTGGCGGGTTTAGATGCGCATCTTGAGGCGCTGATCCGAATATTTGATCCCCGTTTGAGTCTAGCAATCCAACGCTTAACTGCAAGTCTCTGCAATATTCGCTTAAGTTCACTTCTATAGCTACTGCGACTGGGGTTTGCGTGGTGATGTAGTTAATTGAGTTTCCTTCGTGGTCGCATAGAAGGACACTCTTGATGCATGCTGGTAGAAAGGCGGCGACCTCTCGTTGCCATATTAGTGTAGATGATATGCTCCTCTTAAGATAACGATCCATTATATCATCAACTAGTCCGTAGGCGCTCATTCTTCCACCATCTATTAGTATCCCTGATCCGCAAAGTCTCTGAATAGCCCCCATATTATGGCTAACAAATAGAACAGTTATACCCTTACTCGCTATACTATCCATCTTTCCTATACACTTGTTTTGAAAAGACAAATCACCCACAGCAAGCACTTCATCCACAATGAGAATTTCCGGTTCAAGGTGTGCTGCTATGGCAAAACCCAATCGCACATGCATACCAGAAGAATAGCGTTTTACAGGTGTGTCTAAAAACTTTTCTATGCCGGAAAAGTCAACAATTTCATCAAATTTTGCGTTCACTTCCTTTCTGGTCATGCCCAGCAAGGTTGCATTCATATAAATATTCTCGCGGCCGGTAAGTTCAGGATGCATCCCGGTTCCCACCTCCAGCAGAGAACCGACACGTCCTTTAATTTCGGCAAAGCCTTCCGTCGGGTCTGTAATGCGAGAAAGGATCTTCAGCAAGGTACTCTTACCGGCACCATTGCGGCCAATGATGCCGACAACATCAGCGCGTTTAACTTCGAAAGACACATCCTTTAAGGCCCAGAGAATCTGGTCCGGATCAGGGCCTTTAATTTGCTGCGTAAACCAGTTAAAAGGTGCGTGTGCCAGCTGCCGTGCTCGGCCCAGCAGCGTGTTGGCAGGTTTGAATACCTTGCCGACAACATACCGTTTCCCGAGGTTTTCAACTCTGATAACTGTTTCAGACATCACTGTGTTCCATATCTATGGGTGAAGGGCCCGCTATAGTAAATCGACCACCGTGCGTTCCGTTCGTCGAAACATATAAGCGCCAACGATGAGCAAAAACGCCGTTAACCCCAGCGGGAATACCATATACCAATCCGGCCCCGCAGAAGTACCCAAAAGAGACCAACGGAAACCCTCAACCACCCAGTACATCGGATTAAGTTGATACAGCCACTGCCACTGTTCAGGGACCAGGGTCCCGGAATAAGCCACCGGGGTAAGATACATGAACACCCGCAATCCATGATCGACCACGAACTTTATATCGCGAAACTGCACCGCCAGGCTGGCTGTACAGAACCCGATGGCGAGCGCAAACGCGACAGCCATAATCAGATAAAGGGGGATAAAGATGATGCGCCAGCCGGGGATAAAGCCGAAGAAGAACATCATAATCAAAAGAACCCCGAAGGATAGAACAAAATCCACCAGCCAGGACAGAGTCGAGGCAATCGGTATAATCATGCGAGGGAAATATACCTTTGCAATAATGTGCATCTGTGCAACCAGCGAATGACTCGAAAACTCGCATGAATTCTGAAATAGCGCCCAGGGCAGAAGGGCCACGTAGGTAAAAATTGGATATGGAATGCCTTCGGAAGGCAGCTTGGCAATCTCGCCGAATATCAGCGTGAATATTATCATGTTGATTATCGGCTGAAGAATAATCCATAAAGGCCCCAGAGCCATTTGACGGTACTTTCCTTTCACTTCTTTGAGTGTATGAAACCAGAGCAGATCCTTATAATCCCATAACTCGCGCAAATCCAGCCTTGCCAAGCCCTTTGAGGCCTCAATTCTCGTGATACGTTGTTTCATGACCGCAGCGGTTTGGTTTAATGATTCATCCATGATTTTCACCTAAATCTATCCTGTGGGAAGGGCCTTAGGGCTCACCCTTAACTTGCTATCTTTTTTTTTCATCCATCTCTTTTTCCGTTAGAAATGCCTGGTGCCAATGACTCCAATCCGACCATGTGCCTTCCTGGCTTTGCTGCCGGACGCGGGAAAAATACATGGTGCCCGGCGCCAGTTGGGCCTGGCCGTTCAGTGCGCCCGAAAATTCTCCGTTTTGGGTGTCAACCCGGACGAGGCGGGGGGATTTCAATAAAACCGATTTCCAAACATACCCGTTTCCGTTCGGGTTATCCGTAATTTCAAGTTCCCAACCCGCCTGCTCCCCGGGTCCTCTATAGGGCGTTTTGACGACTTCCGGATTTCTGGGACAAACGGCCGGACCGATGGGTTTGGTTGAAATTACAAATTCATCATACCACCGGCGCTGATTAACCGGTGACCCGTTGTTCCACCAGGTTTCGAGAAAAACCGCGTTGATGCCGTGGGCCGTATAACTTCCACGCCAGTCTAAATTTCTTCTTTCAGTTGCCAGTCGCCCGTCGATCCAGAGCTGGTTAATGCCATCTTTTTTACCGGGTGTGTTAAGCTTCGCCCGGGATTCGACAGAAACCCACCAACCCGCTTCCTTGGCGCTGCTAATTTTGAATTCCGATACCGGTCGATTACCCAGCCACTTAAAGTTGTCAAAGTTATTATAACCTTTCGTTACGGCATTGGAACCGCTGATACCCGAAACGGGATCCAGCGTGAGCGCCTCGCCCACGGTCCACACGTGTGCGATTATGGCTTGGGACCAATCCGAAGCATGGAAGCTTATGGCACGCGACAATTTATCCGGTCCGCCGCCTGTCCAGCCAAAGGGGTGTTTCACATAAACCCGCCAGTAGATCTCATCAAATTTTTCACCTGTCCGAACGGCATCGCCCTGATAAGTCGGCGTGTCACCGAAAAAGACTTTTCTATCCCCTTCCCCATGGTCGCCTTTTTTATAAAGGGCGATCATGGATTTTCCACCCCCCCCGAAGGATTCTTTGTCATCCAGGCCGCCTTTGGATTCGGCATATTTTACTGCCGCACCGTTGAAATCATCATACCATATGATATCATTATCTGATTTTGGCGATGAGATCTTCGATTTGAGGCGGGTCCAGATCGATCGGGTGTCCATTTTGGGTTTTGCCCGCTCTGACATGACGACATAATCAATTCTGGGCTCTTCAGGACGTCCCGGCGTATTCAGCCCTCCATAGGAATCAGTCGGCGGTTCGCTTCTGGTCGCTCTCTTCTCCATAGCACCGACGGGTACGACAGGCTGGACTTTAGGTGAGGTTTTCTGCGTCTGATCATCGGCAGCTTCGAGACGCAGATTTTTCGGGGCCGAAATAGTCTTATTTTCCATTTGGCCCGAAGCGACCTTGTAGCAAAATAGAAAAATCACAATTGCAGAGAAAACAAAAATCCGACTTTTAATTATTTCATTGTGTTTCATCTTATCATGACCTCTATAATTGGTTTTGGGGAGCAAAATAATCACTTTTTGCTCGATTGGTAAAAAGCCTCTCGTATTTTTTGATCCATTGCTTGAAATCATATTTTTTTTTAAAAGTATCATACCCTTGCTGTGCCAACTCGGCACGCAATTTATTGTCCTGCAGCAATCTAATCATCGCAACGGCCAATTGCTTCGAATCATTGGAAGGAACTAATAAACCATTTTGGCCGCTTTCAATGATCTCGTTAATTCCAGAAACATCGGTGGCAACTATGGGTATCTTGCATGCCATTGCTTCTAATATACAAATCGGAAATCCCTCTGAGAAAGAAGGCAGACAAAAAATATCAAGGATCCGTATCCACAGGGAAACATCCGGTTTATAGCCGAGAAATAATACATTTTCTTTAAGTCCCAGCTTATTTACCAGCGATTTGATTTCATCTTCAAGATGCCCTGCACCGATTAACAGTAAAACCGCATCCTTAAATTTTTCCTGTACCTGTTGAAATGCAAAAATCAAACTCCGGTGATTTTTTACCTCTTTAAAGTTTGCCACGGTTCCAATCACCCACCGCGCCGGACGAATCCCTAAAGCGGCCCTTGTTTTTCTGATATCGACCGGTTGTTCAAATCTGCCCTGATCAACGCTGTTGGGTATATAATAGAGTTTTCGCCGGCTTATTTTCAATGATTTTTCAAAAGCATTGGATATTTCCCTGGAAATTGCAATGCATCCGGCTGAAAAATTCAAAAAGATCATCGCGATTATTTTATAGAAAGGTTGCAAAGATACGATTTCGAAGGTGGAGTGCTCCGTATAATACAGCCTGACCTTCCTACGATTTAATATCATCCCGAAAAAAGCATAGAACAAAGAAACCCAGTGGTGCGGGAGCACAATATCGATCTGGCATTCTTTGATTACCTGATGGATCTGTGTCATAAGCGTCAGATAGCCTTTGCCGGGTTGTTTGTTTGAAATGAACAGCCCTATGGCCGCATTTTTAAACTGAGCTTCCAAGGGACCCCCCAGGATAGAAAAAACAAAAGGCTTAAAATTTTCTTTATCAAGCCCTTTTGCAAGGTCTAATACGACCCTTTCGGAACCCCCGCTGCCTAATCCCGGTAAAACAAACAATACGTTTATCATTTCATCAAACCCATCCTGCTGAGAACCCCCGCAGCGAGCGCTGGCGCGGTTCAATCGAACCCTTCAGGGTTTATCATTTCCCTGAGCGTACATCTTAAACCAGGTCTGGAAAATCACCAAGGACCAAATAAGCTTGTCGTGGATCTCTTTTTGGGTGAAATGCTCGTCCAGTATCTTTACGATGTTCTTACGATTAAATAATCCGTGCTTATTCAATTCATTTTCAGACAAAGTTTCCATAACATACTGTTTGATGTCTGTCTGAAGCCAGCGGGCCATGGGAACCGAAAAACCTTGCTTTCTATGGCGAATGACATCCCGCGGCAATAGGTTTCCAGCCGCTTTTTTCAGCAGGTATTTTTTTTGAAGCCGTTTTAATTTCATTTCAGGCGGTATCGTAGCAGACAGTTCTATCAGTTTATGATCTAAAAACGGCACCCGAACTTCCAAAGAATGATGCATGCTCATTCTATCCGTGACGGCAAGAATATCTTCCGGAAGATAGGTCTTAATATCACAATAAAAAGCTCTGTCCAGATCATTGGAGCAATTGGGGGCATTAAAATATGAACGAAGCAGATCCTGGACGGATAACACCGGATTTAGAAATCGTTCGGAATCTGAGTAAAAGCCCAAAGAATTAGTCATCATCGAAATAAATCCCAAATAACAAAGATCTGCCGGAAGGCCGGCCGAACGCGTAAAACGTTTCATATGGTTTATCGTGTAATGGCCATCAGACCGTTCTGGAAGTTTGGCAATGATTCTGCTGATGAACTGATTTCTAAAAAAAAGGGGCACCCGTAGATACATACTGCGAAGTTTAAACCCGAGATACCTTTCGTACCCGGCAAAAGCTTCGTCCCCGCCTAACCCGGACAAGGCTACCGTGACATTTTCCTTGGCCATTTTGCAGACATAATATGAAGGTATGGCAGAATCATCCGCGAAAGGCTCATCAAAAGCGCTTACGATTTTTTCAATGATGCCTGCAGGGCTGGGTGATACCTCGTATTCTCTATGATTGGTTGAATATTTCTTTGCCACCATTTGAGCATACTTGCGCTCGTCGAGGTAGCCCCCGGTTTCTCCGCCGAACCCGATGGTAAAAGTATTCACTCTGCTTGAGCCGTTTAAGCTCATCAGGGCAACGATGACCCCCGAATCGATTCCACCACTCAGAAAAGCGCCTAACGGCACCTCACTCATGAGCTGCATATCAACCGATTGATGTAAGATCGACATTGATTCTTCAATGAAGTCATTTTCCTTTTTGGATCGATCCGGCTTAAACTCGACATCCCAATACTTTTCTATTTTAAGATTGCCATCGGCAACCGTAAGGAAATGCCCCGGCATCAGTTTCCGAATATTCTTGTAAATCGTCAGGGGGGCGGGAATATACGAAAGCGTAAAAAAAGCCGCCAAAGCATGATCATCCATCCCCCTTGGGAATTGCTTGTCCTGAAGGATTGCTTTCATTTCAGAAGCAAAGACCAGCTTACCGTTGTACATGGCATAAAAAAGAGGTTTAATACCCAGATGATCTCTCACAATGATCAGCTTTCTTTGCTTGTTATCCCAGATGGCGGCAGCAAACATTCCTCTAAGATCGTCTACAAAGCCCATTCCTTTCTCTTCATATAAGTGCAAAATACTTTCCGTATCACTGTTTGTTTTGAACCTGTGCCCCTTTTTTACTAAAAATTCCCGCAGTTCAAGATAATTATAAATTTCCCCATTCAATACGATCCATATGCTTTCATCCTCGTTGGCAATAGGTTGTTTTCCACCGGCGACATCTATGATGCTCAACCTGCGCATGCCTAAACCTATGGCCCCCTGGGTGTATATCCCTTGATCATCCGGGCCCCGATGAAACATGGAGCGGCACATCGCCGCTATTTCAGATTTGTGGACGGCTACGTCTTTATTATAATTATATATACCGCAAATGCCGCACATATATTACCTGCCCGTCCCGAGCTGTTCCAGCACCCCATTAAGATCGACCCATTTTTCCTGCCAGTCGGCCTGTAGTTTTTCTTTTAAAATTTTTACCTGGTTTTCCAAGGTCTCCTTGTTTGCCAGAACATGATTTATAGCATCGGCAATGGAAGCCGCTTTGTTTTCAGTAAAAACCGCGCCGGGGCCAAAATAACTTCTCAACGCCGGCGTGTTGGACAAAATAAGCGGTTTTTCAAGGGCAACGGCCTCGTAGGCTCCGCACACCAGGCAATTCTGCATCAGGGTTAAATCCACTACCGCATCGCATGAATAAAGAAGGTTGGCATAGTTCTGCTCGGATAAAAACCCGCTGAAAACCACATTCGGCGGGGCTGTTTTAATAATTCGACCGGGCGCTTTCTGATATTGTCCGGTGATATATATGTTGATGCCAGGATCCATCATACGACCTGCTTCAATTACGGCCTGATAGGGTTCATCCTTTTCAAATGTGCAAATAAAGACGATATTATGCCTCCCCGCAAGAGTAGTCCTTTCGACCGCGCTAAACGCAGGGATTTTATCCTCCAGGACAAAAGGCCTTCCTTTGTTTCGATAAACTTCCCGGGCCAGTTTATGATTGGTGACAATGGTCAGATCAGCCTTTCTCTGGATCGCATGATAAATGAACATCAACCAGTTCAAGCGGCCATAAAACGGTTTAATCCCCTCATTATGGGCATCGACCACAACCAACGGGGTGAAAAGTCTGGCCATGGTTACGGAAAACAAGGCCAGTATTACGGAAGGATTTTGAACAAACAACAAATCAGGCCGTTCTTTACAGAGGATAAAAAAGGTTTTAAACAACAAAAATGGATATCTTATTACTCTGGGTGCGTTACACTCAAGAGTGAATAGGGCAATCCCGTCTAAAACCCGAACTAATTCCAAGGTGCGACGGTGTCTTTCCCATGCGATCCAAATTTTTTTCATCACTATAGTTACAACACTAAATCATTTTTTTGTCGTATACCGTTTGATAAATATCTGCGATTTTCCGGGCCCATATCCTGGGATCATGGTTTTTCTGAAGGTATTCATACCCGTTTTCCGCTATTTTCAGAGCATATTGCCTGTCCTGAAGAAGCATCAATATATTAGCGGCTAAAATTTCCTGTTGTTCAGGAGGAACCAGCACCCCGTTATACCCGTTAGAAATTAATTCAGGGATCCCACCTACGTTGCTGGCAATAATGGGCGTTTTAAAAAACATGGCTTCAAGTAGGACCAGGGGGATCCCTTCCGTCAGGGAAGGAAGAATAAAAATATCAAATAATGGATAGAAGCGGCAAACATCTTTCTGAAAACCTAAAAAAACCACGTTGTCTTCGATTTTCTCCGCTTTAATAAACGCTCGCAAACGATCCTCTTGATCCCCTTCACCGATGACAAACAGCTTGAGATTTGGATAATGCTTCCTGACCAGTGAAACGGCTTTTAAAAGGACAATATGTCCTTTTTCCTTGCTTAATCTTCCTATCACGCCAAGCGCAGGCCCATCGAGGCCGCATCCGGTTTTACTTTCAGATTTGCCTGGGTTATTCAAACTGGAAAATCTTCGAAAATCAATTGTATTACTTACGGTTCGGATCCGTTTTTTTTTTACTTTGTTTTGAACCAGCACGTTTTGTATCTGCTGGGAAACAGCAATAACGCCGTCAAAAAATCTGGCTGATTTTCTTTGAACGAATTCATATATACGCACTCTGCGGGTTGAAAAAGTCCAACCGTGGGCAGTGGAAATAATCGGTTTACGGGAAACCTTGGAAGCAACGATGCCGAATATATCGGACAGGTAACCGTGGGTATGGATAATATGAATTTTTTTCTGCCGAATGATCCGGATAAGCTCAAGGATGTAAAGAAAATCAATTCTTTTATCCAGGTAAATAATTGAAACATCACATTTATGCTCCAGCAGGCGTTTATAAAATTCATTTTTCGGCCTTTGGGGGTTAATAAAAATACAAAACGAAAGGGTAAAGCGAGATTTATCAATCCAGTTATTCAGAGTTAACAAAACATTTTCAGCGCCCCCTACGGTTATCGGAGCAATTACCTGCAATAAGTTTATCATTTTTAACCTGACTTAATGCCGGCTGTCTTTTCTTATAATGTAACGATAGATCTGATGTAATTTTCTGCCGATGATTTCGTGGCCGAAATTTTTCAAGCTGTATTCATAAATCGCATTGGTATCGTAATTCTGATAGTTGTCCAGCATCCACATGATGGCATCGGCTAGATCAGCGGCATTTTTGGGTAAAACCAGTACGCCCCTATCTTGATTCACCATCTCCTTTACACCCCCGACATTAGACGCTGCAATCGGCAAACCGCATGACAAGGCTTCAATGATGACGCATGGGAGACACTCCCATATACTGGGCAACACCAAAAAATCGGACTTTCGCATAAAATCGGCAACTTCCATTTTGGTCTTGTAGCCATGGAATGTCACAAGATCAGTTAAACGTCGTTTTTCCGTCAAATGCTCAAAATGTTTTCTTTCATACCCGTCTCCCAGTATGTGGAGCACGAAATCATTTCTTTTTTTCCTTACCATCGAAATTGCCTCTAAAAGAGTATCAATACCTTTTCGATAGGTCGGGTCGCCCACAAAAAGAATATGTTTTATAGGTTCAGGTTGCTTTAAATCTTCCTGGGGATAAAAAAGAAACGTATCCACAGTGTTAGGGACGATACTGAATGAATTCTTGATTTTTAATTTTTCAATTTCATACATCATATATCTGCTCACACTGATAATGTGGGAAGCGTTATGAAAAACAATTTTGGCCAGCAGTATTCGGACACTGCTTTTGAGACGGCTTTCATGCCGATACACAATCTTAAAATCTTCTTTCGTTATGGCATAGTGCTGTGTAACCGCGTACGGAATTTTAAAAAGCGCTTTAGCCACACAGGCTAAAATGCCAGAGGAATATTCATGCACATGAATCAAATCGGGCGGAATTTCCCTTTTGAGTCTTAGAAATACAATAAACAGTAAAATAATATTTAGACAGCGTGAAAAAGGTATTTGCCTGCAGACAATTCGTATCACGCGAATTCCGTCTTCCATATTATCCGATATCTTAAATAGCCCCTTCATTAATGGATCTTGGCTACTGAATAAAACAGCGATATTATCAAACTTCTTTGAGGCGTGGGCAAACTCCCTTACAAATATTCCCCAATCTTTATTTGCTTCGGTGGGATACCATTCCGTGAGAATTAATATGTTTGCCATAGTTTTGCCCGATTAGCGCGATTGCGGCCTGTTTATTCCAAGTCGACCCAAGCACGCCATATAAACCTTTCTAATTTTTTTAAGGCCAGGCAAAAGTTTCGGTATAAGGCCGAATTCAATCTTATTGAATACCGCGTACAATAAAGGAGAATACACCAAGTCATAATAGCCAGCCAGGGATACCAGGTCTGGGTTGAACTTCTCTTTAAATTTCCTCAATGCAAGAGACCCGATCCCGCGCTGGCAGTACCAGTCACATTGATTTTCCTTGGCCCATCTGATCCCTTCCCATACAAGCGCCTCATTGACTCGCAATTTTTGATATTGCGAAAAAACCCCTCTATGCATTTCAAGGCAAATTTTACCAAAAGTCAGACAAAGCATTCCTCCGACAATATTTTCATCATGGCCAGATAAAAATAACACGCCCAGCTTCCTTTTAACGAATTCTTCCCAAATTGCTTGCTGGTAATCAAAACCTCGATATAAAAAACCCTTTCCAATGGCAAATTCTTTAAAAACCCTATAAAATTCCCTGACTTCGTCGTCAGTTTTAGCCTGGCGGATTGCTATGCCTTCCTTTCTTGCCTTGCGTACACCTGAGCGGGCTTTTGGATGAATAAGTTGAAAAAGTTGTTCTTCAGTTTCCCCCTTTGTAAGATCCGTTCGAAAAACATCTTTAGGCGCATTCCAGTCCGTCCAACGATTTCCCAGGTGAATAAACCCCTCATTGACAAATGGATCAACCTTCCCGGAAATATCATTTTCAGGTGTGTTCGGATCAATTCTGAGAAAAATTGCGTTCTTTTGCCGGGCTTCGCTCCGGATCTTTACCAGAAGCGCTTTCAATGTTTCTCTGTCGGAAAGATCGAACACCGGCCCCCGGGGTATATACATAATTGAAAACGGCGTTAGAGGAATCGATTTGGTCAATACCATAGCCGCTCCGGTAACAACACCGTCCTTTTTGGCCATCAGACATATAGCCGTCCATCCATCTATGGCCCGAACCTTGCCCCATCCATAGGCATTTAGGGGATGGACTGTTTTGAATTTAACAATTTCCTGATCCCAATAATCTCTGTTGCATACATCCATCTGCTCAATCGTTGTCATGTGTGGTGCGCTCAAGGTCATTTTTTTTCTATCCTATTTTCAAAAAACCTCTGAATATTTCCTATTTTATTTTTATAAACCGGATAGTTATTTCTAATTGCCTGAAACAGTCTGGAACATGCCTTTTCAATACAGGAATGAGTTGAAAGTTCGCCTCCAAAGCTTTTTTTAAATTTTGCCAGTCTGGGTATATCCGATCCCACAAAATCAAATCGTTCGGCGCCATTTTCCCTGGCGATACGGACAGCCTCCCATAAAATCAAATTGCTGGCCGATAGGTTCCGAAATTCGTGCTTCGATACCCCGTTCAAATAGTAGGCCCGTTTTCCGTCCATAATAATAATGGCGCCTGCAATCATCGAATGATTATACCGGGCAGATAAAAACACCGCCCTTTTTCTCCCATAATTATCCCAAATATCATAGTATAATCTCTTTGGGTTCGGGCATGGTTTATTCTGGGAGCGATACACCTGTTGCAGGATGGCATAGTATTTTTCAATGCCTTTTCGATCAGACATCTCATCGACGGTCACGCCGGAATTATTCGCTTTACGAATAGCGGTCCTGCAACGGCCTTCCATGTTTTTCCACAACTCTTCTTCGGATCTGGTCAAATCAAGAATATGGGTGTGTTTATCGGTAAAACAATATGAATCCTCACTTCCATCAGGGCGATAATGCTGACTTGTTATGATTCT
>JAUYIZ010000084.1 GCA_030688615.1 Desulfobacterales bacterium
GTACAGGAACCGTTCGATAACCGTTGCGGCTCGGGTGAGGTATCCGACAAATGCTGCCTGAAAGAGGATGATGGCCCCGGTCAGGCAGAGGATCAGCACGACCTCCAGCACCAGGTTTTTGGGCTCTCCCAGAATCGCCGGGGCCCAGATAAAGGCCAGGGGGATGATGAAGCCGGCGATGGCCGGTTTCACCTGTTCCAGGGCGGTTTGCATAAAAGGGGCGCCGGCCAGCGCCGAGGCGACGAAGGCGGCCGGAGCGACCGGCGGCGTCAGCATGGCGATAACCGCATAGTAGAAAACAAAGTAGTGGGCCTGGAGAAGTGAGAGATGAAAATTCTGGATCAGAATCGGCGCGGTGGTCATGGCGACAATGAGGTAAGCTGCCGGGGTGGGCACGCCGCATCCAAGGACGAGGGTCACAGCGGCGATCAAACCTAAAGCCAGTATCAAGTTGCCGCCGCTGAAGAGTTCCACGATCCCGGGCAGCCTCTGTGCCAGCCCGGTCATGGACACGATCTGGACCACCACTCCCAGCGCGGCCAGAGAAATGCCCACCTGTGCCCCGGTGGTCGCGCCGGAAGTGAATCCTTTGACCCAATCCCGCCAGGAGGGGCGGGTTCCGGGGCGCAGCAGCCCCATGGCGATCACGCTGAGGATGGCCCAGAAGACCGTAAAAGTCGGGGTGAAGCGCAGGACCAGCAATCCGGCGATCACCGCGATGGGCACGATCAGCAGGCGGCTTTCCAGCAGCAGCTCCCGCCAGTTAACTTCCCCCCGGAGGGGTTTAAGTCCTAATTTAAGCGCCTGAAGGTGCGCGTAAACGCCTGTGGAAATGAAGTAGAGAATGGCCGGAATCAGCGCGGCCCCGATGATCCGGACATAGGGTATGCCGGTAATGCTGGACATGATGAAGGCTACCGAGGACATCACCGGGGGCATGATCTGTCCGCCGGTGGAGGCGGCTCCCTCGATGGCGGCGGCCTGGTGGGGCCGGTAACCGGCCGTTTTCATCAGGGGTATGCTGTAGCTTCCGGTAATGGCGATGTTGGCGCTGGGCGACATGGTTACCGAGCCGATGATGGCGCTGCCGACCACCGCCACCATGGCCGGCCCGCTCCTGGAGGCGCGGCCCACCAGGATCCCGATTTCTTCAAACAGCCGGGAGATACCGGCGGCCTGAAGCGTTCCGCCAAAGACCACAAAAAGAAAAACATAGTTGGCGGATAAGGAAAGCAGGGAGCCGTAGATCCCGTCCAGGGCCAACTGGTAAAAAAGGAGCGTGAAGCCGGTTTGGTAGGACCGGACCGCCGCCGGAAGGTGGTATCCGAACAAGCCGTAGAGGATGGCAAGGCAGGCCAGGATCGGGATGGACATCCCCATACTGCGCCGACAGCTCTCCAGCACGGCGATGATGAGAAGCACCCCGACAAAAACGTCGGTCGTCTCGGGAAAGCCGTAGCGAAACTCAAGTTCGGCGCGATTGGTCAGCATGTAATAGACGCTCGCCAAGGCCGCCGCGAAAAGGAGCAGGACCAGCGGCCAGAGCGTTGTATTGGTCCTCAGGGATCCCAGCATGACCAGGCTGAGGATGAAGAACAGGTGGATGCTCAGATGCCCGGTGGTGCTCAGGAGCAGCTCCTGGGTGGAAATCATGTGGTAGGCGACGGCGCCCAGCGCAATGACCGCCAGCGAGATCCCGAGGACTTTTTCCGGCAGCGTCTCTTTTTTAGCGGGGCTGTTTTTCGTTTCAGTCAAGTGCAGGGCTCCCTTAAAACATTCCTTTGGCCTGGTCTCCCATGGGAATGTTATTTTCCCGGTAGTAACGGGCGGCGCCCGGATGGACCATATCGGCGGGTAAAGGTATCCATGCAATGTTCTCCAGTCGCATGAAGGTGCCCAGCTTATGGTAGGTGCCGAATTTACTCAGGTTCGTCACGATGGTTTTGGCCAGCTCATAGGCGGTCTTTTCGTCCAGGGACGCATCGGCCCACCATCCCTGGTCGTGCAGAAATACCGGGTAGGCGGCCTGGTTGGGAAACATGGTCTTGGCCGGGATGACCGCAAAGGGAAGAACGTTGTAGTTCAGCGCCTTCTGGGTCTTGGCCAGCTGCTCTTTGGTAAATGACACAAAGGTCAGTTTCCGGGAGGAATAGGGCTCCACATAGTTGGGCGCGGGCGTCATGCCAATGCCGATATAACCCGGGGCCGATGCGATGCCCACATCAACGGTCCCATTGATCATGGCGTCTGTCATGGCTTCGAAACCGCCGTAGGAGACCTTTACCTGGTCGAGGATGCCCACGATTTGAAGCATTTTGCTGAATACGACGCCCGGGGTTGCGCCGCGGGGAGCGAAATGGGCGCTCTTGCCTTTCATGTCCTCAATGGTTTTAATCTCCGGGTTGGAGGTGTACAGGCCGATGGTGGAGCCGGTAAACGTGGCAATCAGGCGGGCGCCGGTATAGGGTGCTTTGAACGGCTTGCGGCCGGCCTGGGCGTCTCCGTTGCTGAAAGTGTTGGTGAAGATCAGGGTATCGGCCCTTCTTTCCTTGTCTTTCTGCAGCACGAAAAGGTTGCTCGATGAGGACATGCCCTCCAGAACCTCGATGCGCAGCTTGTCCGAGTTCTTGTTGACAATCTCGCCCAGGGCATGGGTCATCACCCGCGGGTAACTGGCCGCGCCGAGGCCATAGAGGCGAAGGGTCGTTTTTTCCTGTGCGAAAACAGGAGCGCCTGAGGATATTAGAAAGATTCCGGCCAGCAACAGCATGGTGAGTAGATAAGCATATCTTTTCATTTTTTTACCTCCTAAGGTTATTGAGTTTAGGCCACGGTAAAGACGGACGGCACAACGAGTGGAAAATTTGTATAGCATAATTGAATATGGAATAAAAATAAATAAAAAAAATTGACTTAGGTCAAAAATCAGGTTTTAGTAGTCTGGAAGGAAGCTCCCTGCATTCCCGCCCATGGCGGGACGGGGAACGCGCTGCCTGCTGCGGTTCCAAAAAGGAGGTTAAGGTAACTTGGATAAATTAAAATTGAGCATCGCCTGCCGTCCCTACGATCATGTCCGGCCCCTCATGGACAAAACGGTGCGGCCTGAAGGCATGGATTTGAGTTTTATCTGTCTGGAGCCCCATGAAACCTTCACCCGGCAGATCCGGGACCGGGAATTTGACATCTCGGAGATGTCCCTGTCCTATTACACCTATCTGCATTCTCAAGGAAACGAAAATTTTCTGGCCATCCCCATCTTTCCCGCGCGCACCTTCCGCCACTCTTGCATCTATATTCATACCGGATCGGGCATCCGGAAACCGGAAGATCTTCGCGGGGCCAGCATCGGCGTCCCCGGCTATTATATGACGGCCGCCGTGTGGCTCCGGGGTTTGCTGCAGCATGAGTTCGGCGTAAAACCGGAAGACATGAAATGGTATTATTCCCGCAAAGACATCTTTGACTGGGATCCCCCCGGAAAGCTGGATTACCATAAAATACCCGAAGACCAGAACCTGGACGACCTGCTGCAAAGCGGGAAAATACAGGCCTTGATGAATGTGCGCAAACCGGTTCCCTTCAGGAAGGGCGCTGTAACGGTGGCGCGTCTTTTCCCTGATTATCAGCAGGCGGAAAAGGATTATTACGCAAAAACCGGCATCTTCCCCATCATGCACACCCTGGTCGTCAAACGTGAAATCCATGAAAAACATCCCTGGGTGGCCCCGGCGTTATACCGGGCCTTTGTGGCATCCAGAGAGTTTCTCGCTTCGGAGCTGGACGAATCCGGCACCATGGAATACTCTCTGGCATGGTTTCTGCCCGCCCTGGAGGAAGAACGAAAGCTTCTGGGAAAAAATTTCTGGGATTATGGTTTAAAAAACAACCGCAAAGCCGTGGAAACGCTGATTCAGTATTCCCACGAACAGGGCCTGGCCAGCCGTATCATGCCGGCTGAAGAACTCTTTATTGCCGAAACCCTGGGGCTGGATTAAACCGGGCCTCTTTCAAGCCGGGGTTTATTCAAACATAGCAATACCTGGTCCTTTGGGCCAGGTCAGGGATAGATGGCTCTGCCATGGCGTTTTGGGTCTAAAATTGCAAATTCCAAGCACCAAATTACAAACAAATCTCAAATTCCAATATTCAATGACCCAAACCTTCCAGGACGAGACATCGTTTGAATTTTCGAATTTTGGTCATTGGAAATTGTTTGGTATTTGTAATTTGATATTTGTAATTTCAATCCTCAAAATACTCAATGTATTCACCCCCAGGGCACTTCCTTCAGGACGCCTCCGGTTGAAATTCTCGCCTTAAGTATT
>JAUYIZ010000096.1 GCA_030688615.1 Desulfobacterales bacterium
AAAATCTTGCAAATGAAGATTAAGTGGTTGTGCACCCTGTGGGGTATGAATCGGTCTACCCTTGAGGACAACCTCAAGGTGATCAAGGATGCCGGGTTTGAAGGGGTTGAAATGATTGTTCCCGGCGACAGCGCCGGGAGAAACAGGCTTGGCGTATTGCTCAATGAAATCGGGCTGGATTTGGTTGCTCAGGTCAGGGCTGAAGGGGCGACCGCTGATGCGCAAATAGAGTCACTGAAACAAGGGCTAGGCGAAGCCGCTGAGCTGAATCCCTTGCTTGTGAACGTCCATTGCGGCAAGGATTTCTGGCATTTTAAGGAAAACAGAGGGGTGATTGCAAGCGCCCAAAGTTTTGCCGGAGAACGTGGGATAAAGGTGTTGCATGAAACGCATCGTGGCAGGGCGACCTTTTGTACGACGGCGGCCATGGATATCATTGAGGCCGTGCCGGAGATAAGATTCACTGCGGATTTTTCACACTGGTGCTGCGTACACAATTCCCTGCTCCAGGATCAGCGCGAGGCTGTTAACCGTGTCATCGAACGGGCCGATTACATTCATGCAAGGGTTGGCTGTGCAACCTCTCCACAGATTACTGATCCGAGAGCGCCGGAGTGGAAGGATGCCGTTGACGCACATATACGGTGGTGGGAAAAGATAGCGGAATATCACAAAAAGAACCAAACGGAATATTTACCGGTTTGTTCAGAGTTTGGTCCGCCCGAATACATGGTTACCTTGCCCTTTACCGGAAAACCCATTGCCGATGCGTGGGAGATAAACTGCCACATGAAGGATATGCTTAAGGAGCGGTTAGGTCATTTCATGGAATCGTAAGGGTACAAAAGCATTTAATGACTACGACGATTTTACAGAATTGCAGTTTCCTTGAAAACTCTGTTGACATAACAGAATATTCAAGGTAAGCTTTCATCATGATTGACAGAAAACATGACGTAAAAAAACTTGTTTCTCTTCTGAAACACCACCCGGTAGTTGGAATCATCGGTGCACGACAAGTTGGGAAAACAACGCTGGCACGTTCTTTCTCCGACCATATACGCAGTGTATCCTTTTACTTCGATTTGGAAAATCCGGAGGATTTAGCGCGGCTCGCCGACCCGATGCTTGCTCTCAAGGGTTTGAAGGGTCTTGTTGTTATTGATGAGATACAACGATTTCCGGGGCTTTTCCCTATTCTAAGAGTGCTTGTGGACCGCCCGAAGGCACCAGCATGTTTTCTGGTTCTCGGCAGCGCTTCTCCTGAACTTCTTCGTCAGGGGTCTGAATCTCTCGCAGGCCGTATTATCTATCAAGAACTGGGAGGCTTTTCTCTGGATGATGTGGGAATAAAGAACTATTTGCGATTGTGGCTGCGGGGAGGGTTCCCACGTTCATACCTTGCTTCCTCTGATACGATGAGTGAAGAATGGCGTCGCGGATTCATACAGACTTTTCTCGAAAGAGACCTCCCGCAGTTGGGAATTACTATCCGTTCAACTACCATGCATCGGTTCTGGAGCATGATTTCGCATTATCACGGCCAAATATGGAATGCTTCTGAATTCGGACGGTCTTTTGGCGTTGCCGACACGACCGTTCGCCATTATCTGGATCTGTTATCATCAGCGCTGGTTGTTAGGCAGCTGCTGCCGTGGCATGAAAACATCGCAAAACGCCAGGTTAAATCGCCGAAGGTTTATATTGCAGATAGCGGCTTGCTTCATACGTTACTCGGCATCAAAACCCGCAGCGATCTGGAAAGGCATCCCAAGATCGGGGCATCATGGGAGGGATTTGTCATTGAGCAGGTTATCCGCTGGATGGGATTCAGGAATGAGGATTGCTTTTTCTGGGCGACTCATGCAGGCGCGGAACTGGACCTTCTCGTAGTCAGGGGAAAAGACAGGCTGGGCTTTGAAGTCAAGCTTACCAGCTCACCGCACGTGACTCCCTCAATGCGAAGCGCCCTTTCAGACCTGAAACTTCAGCGCTTATATGTAATTCACTCAGGCGAAGAGACGTTCCAGCTTGCGAGAAACATCCAGGCGGTTGCGCTGCCCCGATTACTTGAAGATCTCAAGCCTTTGCGGTAGGGGATCTAGAGTAGTTTCCATATAACTAATCCCCTAACTTTAGAATATTTATACCCCTTATTATCGTCACGGTTACCCCGACGCCTGAAAAATAACATCATATCTTATCTCTGATAGTTTGAATAAATCTTTTTTGCCCTTTCTATTAATTGTTTCGACTCTTTTTTCCTTCCGGTGCCCTCATAAAATTCCGCAATTTTCTCCAATACGGTTGCAATTAAAGGGTGGTCTTTGCCATATTCTTTTTCATATATTTCAAGCGCCTGCTTATAAAGGGACTCAGCCGTAGTGTTTTCACCCTGATAGTAATAAAGCGTTGCCAGATTGTTCATTGCAGAGGCAAGGTCGGGATGACCTGAACCGAGTGTTTTTTCTTCGATGGCCAGGGCTCTTTTGTAGAGCGGTATCGCTTCCGCATATTTCTTCTGGTCTTGATAAAGCTCTCCCAATCTGTTCAGGACGTTAACAACACTAGGGTGGTCTGGGCCAAAGACATTCTCATAGATACTAAGAGATTGTTTGTAAAGGGGCTCTGCTTCGGCATATTTATCTTGAAGGAGAAAAATTTCCGCAAGCTCATATAATACTTTGGCGACAGAGGGATGGTCTGAACCAAGCGATTTTTTGTAAATAGTGAGGGCCTGATGAAAGAGCGGTTCGGCTTCGGCATATCTGCCGTAGGTTCTATAAAGTATTC
>JAUYIZ010000120.1 GCA_030688615.1 Desulfobacterales bacterium
CGGCCGGCTGCCTGGCTGTATGGGCAAGGCAGAAAGCCAGGCCGAGGCGCCCGGGAGGTTAGGGGATATTGTTCCCGGGGCACCACCGGCCGGAATCCGGCCCCGGTGCGTTTTTTTATTCAATCATAGAAAACCTGGTCCTTTGGGCCAGGTCAGGGATAGATGGCTCTGCCTTGGTCTTTTATGTCTAAAATTACAAATTTCAAGCACCAAATTACAAACAAATCTCAAATCCCAATATTCAATGACCCAAACCTTCCAGGGCGAGACATCGTTTGGATTTTCGAATTTTGGTTATTGGAAATTGTTTGGTGTTTGTAATTTGATATTTGTGATTTCAATCATACAATGAACTTCCAGCAAAACAAATCCCCTCTGGGGATAACCGAAGCCTGGTCCCCTGGGCCAGGATATTTACGGACGGACATTGGGCTGCTTGAGCCGCAATTTGTCCTCCACCACACAGAAAACCCCTTCGCCGGTTCTGGCCGGATTGAAACAGAGGTTTTCCGACAGGCAGCTTGCTTTTCTGGTGTTGCCGGATTTCCAGCGATGGATGAGGTTGGGTTCCCGAATCAGGGGCCGGCACAGGGAAATGTAATCCGCCGCACCCTGGTGGATCAAGCGGGCCGCAAATTCATAAGACCGGATGCCTCCGACGAGAAGCAGCGGGACAGAGATATTTTTTTTATACCTTACCGCAGACTCCAGGTAGTAGGCCTCATTTTCCCTGCCTGCCGCCTGCTCCGTCCGGATCGGGTTGTATCTGCCTGAATATCGTGTTCCCCCGCTCAATTCGATGGCATCAATGCCATTTTTTTCAAGCACCTGGGCCACCTGAATCATTTCCTCGGAACTCAACCCCCTGTCCAGAAAATCCTCCGAATTCATTTTTATCAGGACCGGAAATGAGCCTCCTGTTTTTTCGCGAATGCTTTCAAGCACCTCAATAACAATCTGCATCCGGTTTTCAAGGGCGCCGCCATAGGAATCACCCCGCTGGTTGTAAAAAGGAGACAGAAACTGACTGAGCAGATAGCCATGGGCGGCATGAATCTGCACACCGTCAAAACCGGCATTCTGGGCCCGGGCGGCCCCCCGGCCGAAGGCCTCGACGGCTTGCCGGATTTGTTCGACGGTCATTTCCATGCAGAACACACCTCTATCGGTCTCCATGACCGATGGCCCGGCCGGTTTTACCCGGGCCGGATCATATATGCCATGGCAGCCTGCATGGGCAAGCTGCATGACGATCTTTCCGCCTGAATCATGAACCGCCCGGGTCATTTGGGTCAAACCCGGTATCAATTCGTCCGTGTAAACGCCCAGCTGCCAAGGACTCGCCTGCCCTTCCCTGGAGACATAGGCATGCCCTGAGATGATTAAGCCGACACCGCCCAGGGCCAGTTGAACCATGAGGTCGATGAGTTTTTTACTACAGGCGCCGTCAGGTTTTGCCATGCCCTCCCAGGTGGCCGAACGAACAAACCGATTTTCCAATGTCAGGGTGCCGATACTGGTTCTTTCAAACAGCGTTGCCATCTCTGTCCTTTCGAAAAATTATTTAGTGTGTTTTGTAAAGGTTTTTATCATATGATATAAAATAGAGCAAGGCGTTACAATTACAAATTCATTTTAATTCTTTGAGCGGGCATTCCCGAGCGGGCTATGTTTGCCGGGGTGAGGAGCGGCGCATGAACACCAAACAGCTGAAGGATTATCCTGTCTGGGAAAAATTAAAGCAGCAGGCGGAAATCATGAAACAGCCGGAAAATCATTTGAAACATCTGATTCTGAAGAGAAATCGCCTGGACACCTGTTTGCTGAAAGGTGCGGGGATGTTGTATGATTTCTCCCATCAGCGCATTGATGAGCGGACGATGAGGCTATTATTCAAACTGGCCGAGTCGAGAAAAATCAGGGCGTCATTTACATCGATGGTTTCCGGTGAAAGCATAAATGTCACCGAGGAGCGGGCGGCCCTGCATACGGCATGCCGGAAGTTTTCAGGGGACCCGGTTTTTATGGACGGAAAGGACATCATGCCGGATATCAGAAACGTCAGGGATCAAATCAAAGGTTTCGTGTCGCAAATCCACTCCGCAGCGCTGACAGGATCTACGGGAAAGGCTTTCAGGCATCTGGTGGTCATCGGCATCGGCGGGTCATACCTTGGAACCGAGTTCGTTTCCTGCGCCCTGCAGGAACAGGCCATAAGCCGGATGAAGCTCTATTTTTTATCGAATGTGGACATCCATAATTTCGGCAGAATCGTATCTGAAATCGAGCCGGAAACGACCCTCTGGATCGTCATTTCCAAAAGCTTTACCACACCGGAAACCCTCGCCAATGCCAGGCTGGCATATGAATTCATGGAAAAAAAAGGCCTGGCATTGAAAAAACATTTTGTCATCGTAACCCGCAAGGGCGGCCCCGGTCACCATCCGGCAACCCCGAAGCTTGCTTCGTTTGACATGTTTGATTTTATCGGCGGCAGATACAGCGTCACTTCCGCCGTCGGGGGCGTGCCCCTGTCGCTATACCTCGGAAATGAAACATTTGAGCGCTTTTTAAAGGGCGCCGAAGAGATGGACCGCCATGCCGAAGAGACGCCCGTGTCCAAAAATCTTCCGCTGGTGGCTGCGCTCCTGTCGGTTTGGAACAACAATTTATTAGGGTATCCCGCACAGGCCATCATCCCCTATGCATCCCCATTGCGCAAGCTGGCCCCCCATATTCAGCAGCTTGGCATGGAAAGTAACGGCAAACAGGTTTTGGCCGCCGGAGACCGGCTTGACGAGCCGGCCGGAACGATCATATTCGGCGAACCCGGAACCAACGCCCAGCACTCTTTTTTTCAGCTGGCCCATCAAGGGCGGCCCTTTCCAATCGAATTTGTCGGGGTGATCCACCCGCGCTATCCGCAATACCTGGACAGCTCCAAGGGGGTGACCAATCATCAGGAGCTTTGGGCGAACCTGATCGCACAGGCAACCGCTCTGGCCGCGGGCAGAGAAGATGGCTCCCCGGCAAGGCACTTTCCCGGGAACCGGCCCTCGTCAACCATTGTTCTGGCCGATTTGTCCCCGGAAAATATCGGGCGCTTGCTTGCATTTTACGAAGCCAAAACGGTGTTTGAGGCTTTCCTGTGGGGCAACAATCCCTTTGACCAGTTCGGCGTGGAGCTGGGCAAAACCGTGGCAGACGATATCCGGCAGGAAATTTTAACCCGGAACGGCAACGAAAATTACGGATTCAGCAAATCGGACCAGATTGCCAGGTACTATCTGGAGACCCTGTTTTCCGGCCAACCCTAACGAATTACTAATAAAAACGTAAAGGATGGATAAATGAACAAGGATATACCGGACATATTCAAAGACCGGCTGGCGCAGGTCAGAAAATCGCTTTCCGACAGGAACTTGGACGCTCTGATGGTTCTGGTGGAGGAAAACCGCCGGTATTTATGCGGGTTCACCGGTGAAGACACCCAGTTTGACGAATCCGCCGGTGCACTCATTGTCACCCGCTCGGAATGTATTTTAGCCACGGATTCCCGCTTTACGACCCAGGCCGAAAGGGAGGTGCCTTTCTGTGATATTTTCTGTTATCCGAACGGACTGATGCCCTCGCTTCCGGGTATCCTGATCCGCCTGCAAAGCAAAAGCCTGGGTTTTGAAAGTTCCCGCGTGTCCTATGCGGCCTACCAGAAAATGACCTCCCAGCTGGATTCCGATCAGGTCCGGATCGACCTGATGCCTTGCGAAAACATTGTGGAAGATCTCCGCATCATCAAGGAAGAAGCGGAAATCAAAGCAATCCAGGCATCCCTGGGTCTGGCTGAATCCGCCTTCCAGAGCATTGCCGGCATGATTCAGCCGGGCATATCGGAAAAAGACCTCGCCTGGTCGCTGGAAAAGGCCTTGCGGGAAGCCGGCGCCGATGCCCTCTCCTTTCCGGCCATCGTGGCCTCAGGACCCAACAGCGCCCTGCCCCACGCCATACCGTCGGAGCGGAAGCTTGAGAAGGGTGAACCGGTTCTTTTCGACTGGGGCGCGCGGTTAAACGGATATTGCAGCGACATATCCAGAATGCGTGTGGCAGGGGCGCCAGGGCCGACCTTTCTGAAGGTTTTTGACATTGTGCGCGCCGCCCTTGAAAATGCCATTGAGGCCATACGTCCGGGGAAAAGTTCAAAAGCGATCGATGCGGTGGCCAGAACTCATATTGAAAAACATGGCTATAAAGACAATTTCGGACACGGTCTGGGCCATGGCGTCGGGTGCGCGGTTCATGAACTGCCGCGGGTCAGCCCTACGGCCGATACCATCCTGGCGCCCGGCATGGTCTTTACCGTCGAACCGGGAATTTATCTTCCCGGCTGGGGCGGAATCCGGCTCGAAAATATGGTTGTCGTCCGGGAGAACGGGGCTGAAGTTTTAAACCATATGGATTTTAATACCTTGCAGGATAATTGATGACCAGCTCGTGCAAGACAATAAATTTTAATCGGATAATTCCATGTCTTCTTTAGACCTGCTGGTGGATCAGTATATGAATTACCTGCTCGTGGAAAAGGGCCTTTCCAATCAGACGTTGCTGGCCTATAGCAGCGATCTGAAACGATATGCTGATTTTCTTGAAACCAAAAGCATCCAGAATCCATCGGAAGACGACACCACGGAAATTATAAGCTATTTGATTCATTTGAGAAATACCGGACTGATACCCAAATCCCGGGCCAGGCACCTGGTAACATTGAGGGGGTTTTACCGGTTTTTGGTTCAACAAAAAATCCTGCAACGTGATCCGGCCGCAATGGTTGAACTTCCCAAGAGCGGTCTCAAATTGCCGGACGTCCTGTCTGTCCAGGAGATTAAAATGCTTTTAGATTCGCCGGATACCCAAAAACTCCTGGGCGTAAGAGATGCGGCCATGATTGAACTGTTATACGCAGCCGGGTTAAGGGTTTCCGAGCTGGTGAATTTGAAACTGCACGATGTCAGCATGGATGCGGGCTTTGTCAGGGTTTTCGGGAAAGGATCCAAGGAGCGCATTGTGCCTATCGGCACCTATGCCAGAGAAAAAATTGGCACTTATTTGAAAAACGCCCGGCCGATCCTGTTAAAAAACCGGGTCAGCGTCCATCTTTTTGTTGCCCGAGCAGGAAAACCCATGACCCGGCAAGGATTCTGGAAGCTCCTCCGGCGTTATGCCGTCCAGGCGAACATATCCAAGAAAATCACCCCCCACAGCCTGAGGCATTCTTTTGCCAGTCACCTGCTGGAAGGCGGGGCGGATTTAAGAACGGTCCAGATCCTGCTGGGCCATGTGGACATTTCCACCACTCAAATCTATACCCATGTTGCCCGGGAACACCTTAAAAGAATACACGAAAAATATCATCCGAGAAACTGACGGCCGGGACAGGCCGCGCAAAAGTAAATATCGTGGCCCTGAGGACCAGGCTTTGGTTATCCCCGGAGGGGATTTGCTTTGTTGGAAGTTCATGGTATG
>JAUYIZ010000122.1 GCA_030688615.1 Desulfobacterales bacterium
AAGTGGTTCTGGACTCCGGCCTTCGCCGGAGTGACAGGTTTTGGGCGCTTTTTAAAAATTGTAATCAGGTGAGATGGACCGGGGACCCTTGTTTTTCTAAAGACTTTTTGGAGGCCACGAGCACCTTGACCACTTCCAGGCCTGCTATGCCGTCTGTAAGGGGCTTTTCTCCGGTCTGAATGCAATCGGCAAAATGATCCGTTTCCATCTTGAGCGCTTCGGTGTCGTCGATTTTCGGTGCGTACATGTCTCCTACGCGGTACTGCACGTTGATGTGATACAATTCCTCTTTGGTGGGGGTCAGATCCACGCCTTTGTCGTAAACCTTTACTTTTTCACTCGGTTCGTTGTCATTGTAAAGGACCATTTTCGATGTGCCGCCGATGAGCGTCTGACGGATTTTAACCGGCGACATCCAACTGACATTGATATGGGCGGTGATATTGTTTTCCATATAAACGGTCAGAAGGGCTTTGGGCACAATGCCGTTGCGGTAAAAATCCGACCCTGTGGCCGACACCGACAGTTTTTTAACGGGCATCAGGTAGTTCATGATGGAAATGTCATGGGCGGCAAGGTCCCAGACCACGTTTACATCCTGCTGAAAAAGGCCGAGGTTGACCCGGGTGGAGTCATAATAAATCATGTCCCCTAAACCTCCGCTATCCATGATTTCTTTAATTTTTCGCACCGCGCCGGTGTAAACGAAAGTGTGGTCGACAAGGAGCGTTTTTCCCTGCTTTTCGGCAAGCTCGATGAGATTTTCGGCCAGTTTTACATTGTCGGTCATGGGTTTTTCCAGCCACACGTGCTTTCCGGTCTGCAGCGCTTTTTTTGCCAGCGCGTAGTGCGTTGACACCGGGGTGGCAATGGCAATGGCATCCAGGTTGTTGCCGTTAAAGAGGTCGTCCGGGTTGGCCACCATTTTTGCCTGGGGATACAACCGTGCGGCTTTTTTTAGCCGGTCTTCTGAAAAGTCGCAGATGGCTGACAGTTTGAAATGGCTGCTGGCATTGAAATTACGGGCCAGGTTCGGGCCCCAGTAGCCGAATCCGATGAGGCCGATCTTGATCATAATATTCTCCTTATCGAGCATTTTTCAAAGGTCTCGTATTTTCAACGAGTTCTGGACTCCGGCCTTCGCCGGAGTGACGGGTTTTGGGACTTTTTGATAAAATTTAAATGTCGTCCGGGTCATACGGGCCAAAGGCGCCGGAAGGCTTGATATTCAGCTCGTCGATTTTTGTCAGGAGCGTTTTGTAGCTGATCTGCAAAATATCGACCGCTTTGGTCCGGTTCCAGGCGGTTTGCGACAACACGTAAGAGATGATCTCTCTTTCGACTTTCTGGGCAACTCTTTTCCTGATTTCCTTCAAGGGCAGCGAGTTTTCCTTCAAGGGGCCTGTCGTATGGTAGCCCTCAGGGGTGTTGAAGTCAAAACGGCTGTTATCGACCGGGCCTGCATCCGCGTGTTTTTTTTCTCCGGACAGCCCGTCGACGATTTCATCCCAATCCTTTAAGACCATATAGCGCTTGATGACATTTTGAAGCTCTCTGACATTGCCCGGCCACGGGTGGGCCATCATTTTTTTTATGAGGTGTTCTTCAGGTTTTATAATCTGATTCTGAGCCGCCCGGCGGTTGTATCTGTCAATAAAATAGTCGATCAGGGGAGGGATGTCCTCGGGCCGATCCCGCAGCGGCGAAACATGGATTTTGATGGTATTTAAACGATAGTACAAATCTTCGCGGAACAATTTTTGCTGCATTCTTTTTTCAAGTTCCTGGTTGCTGGCAGCGATCACCCAGGCGTCACTTTTCACCACCTTTTCGGATCCAAGCGGTGAAAATTCTCCGTTCTGCAGCACATGCAGCAGTTTGCTCTGCAGCGCCAAGGGCATATCCCCGATCTCATCCAGCATCAGAACACCGTGATCGGCCAGCTCAAACATGCCGCGCCGGTAATTCGCGGCGCCGGTGAACGCCCCTTTTTCATAGCCGAACAGCTCGCTTTCCAGGAGCGTTTCAGGCAAGGCCGCGCAATTGATCTTGATAAAAGGCTTGTCTTTCCTGGGAGATTGTTCATGCAGGTTGCGGGCCACCACCTCTTTGCCGACGCCGCTTTCACCGGATATCACCGTGTTCAGGCAGGCGTGGGAGAATTGGCGGATAATTTATCTGGTATGCTGTATGCTTTTGCTAACACCGCACAGCGGGTATTTGGAAGTATTCATTATTAATACCGGATAAAGTCGTATGGGGTTGATGGTGAGACCTTTGCAAAACCCCCTATTTCGCCCGATTTCTGTGTCAGGCTCAAATTTTAATCCTCAAAATACTCAATGTATTCCTACGGTTAAAATTTTCGCCTTCCTTGAACTCGAACAAAATTTGACATTTTTCAAAGGTCTCATGGTATGATAATCGGGGCCATGGGCTATGGAACGATGATGGTGTCGTCCGCCTTGATCTGTATATTCTGACTGAGATCCTTGCCCTTTACGATGTTCTTGTAATCGATCCGGATGATCACATCCTTCTGGTTTTCGCTGCGAAGCAGGATAATCTCACTTTTGGACGCCCAGGCTGTGAAACCGCCGGCAAGGGCAAAGGCCTGGAGGATGGTAAGATTTTTAACCAGTTTGTACTCGCCGGTGCGGACCACTTCTCCCAGGACGTAGAACTTCTGGCCTTCCGGACTTTTTACCGTGACCGTGACAAAGGGGTTTTCGACATATTTTGCCAGCCTGGTGGCGATATCGTTTTTAAGCTCGAGGGTCGATCTGCCGGCGGCCATGATGTCGTCCAACAGGGGAAATGTAATCCGGCCGTCTATTCTCACGACGATGTCGTCGATGGTAAAATCCGGTTCTTTCCAGGTGGTAATTCTTAGGATGTCGCCGGCGGCGATGCGGTACGGCTCAGGGCCGGCGGGTTTTTCGATATCCGCTGATCTGACGATCGTTGAAAAAAAAGTCAGTAAAATCAGACAGGTGAACATGATGAGAAAAAAATTTTTTTTGGGTGTGGACATAGCTCCGCCTGGTCGGTTACAGAAACCTTTGTAAAATGAAAAAAGTTAAAAGCTAAATTATGCGCTATGCGGCGCTGTAGTCGGAAATAACTTTTCGGCCCATGGGCCGTCACTCCGGCGAAGGCCGGAGTCCAGAACGCGTTGAGTTTACTGGATGCCGGATCAAGTCCGGCATGACAAAATAAGCAAGTTATTTGAAAGTTAAAAACTAATTTTATGATCTTGTCTGTAACCGGCGTAATAGTTCTTGTATTTCATATGACTGCCGGGGCCGAAATAAGTCGCGGACGGCTCGTCGATCTGGTTGAAAACCAGTCCGAGAATTTTTTTCGGATCAAGAAGACCCATCAGGTCCTTGATCATCTTCCGGGGCGTGCTCCGATATCTCACCACCACCACGATGCCGTCCACTTGTTTGGCGAGGGCCCTTGTTTCAGCAACCAGCAAAGGCGGCGGCGTATCGATGATCACGTAACGGTCTTTGTACCTTTTTTTAATTTCATTAAGAAGCATGGTCATGCGCTCCGAGGAAAGAAGTTCGGACGGATTGTGCGGCGGCTTGCCGCCGGGCAGTATCGTCAGCTTCTTGACCGCTGTTTTTTGAAGCAGGGAGCCTAACGGTTTGCCGTTTGCCAGATACTCACTCAGGCCGCACGCCTGGGGCAGTCCGAAGCGGGTGTGGATGGTCGGCTTCCGGATGTCACAGTCCACCAGCAAAACAAACTCGTTGATATTCTGGGCAATGCTCACCGCCAGGTTGGAGGCGACAAAGGATTTGCCGTCCCCGGGAACCGCGCTGGTGACCATGATGACCTTCGGCGGGTTTTCGTGGCAGAGAATGCTGGTCTTTAAAATCTTGAACTGTTCGGATTCGAAAGAATACGGTCTGTGCAGGGTGACAATGTCCGTGTGCAGGCGGTTCAGTTCCAGGGCATGGCAATCTGATTCCGCTTGTCCCGTCATGGCGGGTGCATTCCCCGGGGTTTGCGGGCGAACCCGGAAACGATGGAACCCCAGACGGTCGAGGACTCCCCGCCGCTTGAGGACCGGATCTTCCATGTGTTCCGGGTTTAACCGGACGGGCGGGGAAGGTTCCGGGACGGCCGGCGCTGCGGCGGAGGTTCGGGATGAACGTTTAATGTCCTTCGATGAACCTGTCTTGCCGGGCAACCGCTTTACCCCCCGGGGCCGGGCCGGGGTTTTTCGAGTTCTCTTCTGTGGTTCTTGAATGTCAACCAATTGTCTTTCCTCTGTTGTAATCTTTTTAAAGTATGATAACTATCAGTTTCCCGATGGCTCTATTGCCGGAATATCCGTTCAGATGCCAGGGGCTTTGAGCGCGACAAAGGCAAACCCGGCAAGAAGCAAAATGGAGATCACCAGCAATATACTGCTGGCCGCAAAATTAAGCCATCGCAATCGCTCGTGTCTGGGCTGATAAATTTTTGTGACGGTAGCCAGAACGGGCAGGCCCAGGGCTTTTTCCAACTCCGATTTATCCTTGTAGGCGGAATTGGCCTTCTCCAGCAAAAAAATCAGACCGGCGCCGAAGCCCAACCCGCCGACAACAAAGGCGATGAAGAGTTTTTTCATGTTGGGCTCAACCGGCATTTCCGGCAATTTGGCCGGATCCAGAATGCTGAACTGCTCGCCTTTCTGCTTTTTTTCCATGTTGACCGCAAGGGTCGCTTCAAGCTTCCGGTTGAGAAGGGAATTGTAGGTTTCCCTGATGTTCTGATAATCCCGCTTGAGCGATAAAAGCTCCTGTTCCCTTTTGGGCGTTTGTTCCACAAGTCGGGCGTACTTGGCAGCTTTCTGGCTCAGGTTTGAAATTTCTTCGGTCAGGGCCTTGTTTTCCACGCTCAGGTCCCGGATCCTTTTCGTAAGAAGCGTTTTGTTTTTGATAAGTTCAAACGCTACGTTTTTTTGGGCCAAAGTTTGTTTTGGCTTTTCGGGGCTTGCTTTTTTGGGCCGGCTTTCCATCTCCTTTACAAGGTTCCGGGTCCGGATGACGTCCGGATGCCGCTCCGTGTATTTGTTCTCAAGCTCCTCAAGCAGGGCTTTCAGGTTTTCAAGCCTTTTCGAATCATCGGCTTCTGCTTCTTCAGGCGCTTTCATATCCGGCAAGTTCGTTTCAGCCTGTTTTCCCAGCTCGGGCAGCTCTTTTTCCAGAAACATCTGTTCGGTTTTCGCTTCTCTCAAAGATTTCTGATTTTGTATGATGCTTGCCTGCAGGCTGTCTATGATTCGCAGGTTGGTCTCAAGCTGTTCCGGCAGTCCGCCCATATACTTTTCCCGGTATATTTTCAGGGCGGATTCCTGCCCTTCCAGGCGGGTTCGCATGATTTTCAGTTCGTCTTCCAGAAATACATTGGTGCCGACGGCCTGGGACTCCCTGACTTTCAGGTTCTCGTCGATAAAATAAGTGGCCAGCGTATTGGTAACTTTCATGACCGTCTCGGGGTCTTCTCCTTTAAAAGAAATGGAAAAACCGGAAGCTTCCTCCCTTCGATAATCCCCCGTTTTGAAAAACTCCACGTTGATTCGTTTTCTCAACAGCTCCATTTTTTTTTCCACAAACATATCGGCCTGGTCTGGTTTTGAAAAAAGGTGAAACATCTCGATGATCCGTTCAAGATTTGTGCGGCTTTTGATCTGCTGCGAGATGGTCTTGATTCTGGATTCAAGACCGGAAGAGACGATTGACTGTACATATTGGCTGGGTACCCCCTGGGGCTGGACCAGAATCGTGGTGTTGGCCTCGTAAAGCCGGGGCAGCGTCCGGGCCAGATATATCCCGACGGCCATGGCCGCACAGAAAGAAACAAGGAGGTACCATCTTCTTCTGGCGATAGCCTCGAAGATTTTATCCGGTTTGATTAATGGGGTTACTTCGGTCATGATCTGATCACCAGTTCGTATTCTTTTATTTTATTGAGCATGGACTTGTAGCTGATACTCAGCAGAGAAGCCGCCTTCCTCCGGTTCCAGTTCGTGGTTTGCAGCGCTTGTTTCATGATGTTTTTTTCGGCTTTGGCGGTGAACTCGCCGCAGATTTTTTTTAAAGAAATTGTGTCCAGCCCTTTCAGGTGTTCTTTCAGATCGTCCAGGTTCGCCAACTTGTGGATGTCGGTTGAAAATGGCGATATTGCGGCCGTTCGCGCCGCCTGGTTGCCGCTATCTATTTTTCTGTCCAGGACCTCTTCGTTTCCCAGGACAATGACCCTTTTCACCAGATCTTCAAGCTCCAGGACATTTCCCGGCCATCGGTGGTTCAGAAATTTGCGTTTTGTGCTGTCAGCCGCCCCGAAAAAACCCCTGCCCAGCTCCAGGCAGAATTTGTCGGAAAAATAGTCGATCAGAAGCGGTATATCTTCCCTGCGATGCCGTAACGGGGGTATTTCTAAACAGATGACGCCCAAACGGTAGTAGAGGTCCTTTCTGAAGTTGCCATTTTCCACCAGATGATCAATGCTCGGGCTGGTGAGCACGATGATTTTGATATCGGCCGGGTCCCTGTCGCTCCTGTGTCCTGTCACAAAGATTCTTTCGACAAATTGCAGCAGTTCCCCCTGAAGATCTGTTGAAAGGTCTTCGATGCCGTCCAGAACAATCGTGCCCCGGCCCGCAGTTTCAAAAATCCCTTTTTTCCTTTCCCGCGGGCCCGCGATGGCGTCATCATGGCCGAACACCTCTCTTGCCAGCCGCGCAACAGGTGTGGCCGGAATCCAGGCCCTGACCAGCGGATCCGCCCTGCGGTGCGATCGCAGATGGATCACCTTTGCCAGGTGGTCTTTTCCGGTCCCGGGCTCCCCTTTGATCATGATCGGGTCTGCGGTGCTGCCCAGTTCAGTGATCCGGCTTTTTATTTTAACCATTGCAGAACTGTTGCCGATAATCAGCGGACATTTCATGGCCGCGTCTGTTTCCGTTTCATCTTTACATGATTGGCGGATCATGTGCTTGATCTCGTGAAGTTGACGGGCATCCTTTATAAAATGGACATCCTCGAAACAGTTTGCCGAGACGAAGGTTTCGATCAATTGGTTTGAAGAAACAATTAAAATCGGGATGTTTGAATTCATGGCCTTGACGGTATTGATGAATCGATACGACCGTTCCGGGTCGAATGAACCCAGAACAACGATATCCGGATCGATGGTGTTCAAATTATCCAGGCAGATGGTTTCATCGCCGAAACTGAAGGTTTGAAATTCCCATCCATCGACCATCGAACGCCAAAGGTCCCGCTCCTGAGTATCTTTTCCCAGAACAACGACTTTTTGCCTTGGAATGTATCCTGCGATCATTTTGTCGGTTGCCGGCATTATAATATCCCGATTGAATAAGCGTTCCATGCGAACCCGGTTGATTTTGTCGCACCTCATCCAGACAATTAGCAAGTAGTGTGCCACTTTTGTTACGGAATAAAGGGAAGAAGGGGGATAAAATGTGACTATTTTTTCTAAGATCGTGTAATTTTATGCCATTATTGTGCAAATAAATTCAATTTTTAGAGGAAACTTTTTTCATATATGGCCTCGGGGTGCTACCCGTACGATCCACCGTGATAGAAAAAAAGAGAAATTAATTACACAATGAATGGAAATGAATTACATAAAAAAGAGAAAATTGTTACCCAAATAGAAAATTGATGGTCTCGTGAAAAGTCAAAGTTGGGACGGTTTTGTAAAAAGCTTCAGGTTGATGGCGCGCAAGTTTCGTGCGATAAAACGTGGGTTGGCGTACGATGCAATCGCCACGGAATGCAGCGCAACCCAGAAGTCTGACTTTTTACGAAACTGTCAAAATTGAGAATTTGTTTTCATATATTGTATCCTTTTCCATCCAATGTGACATTCAATTATCCTTGCAGGGAAAAGAGCCTCGCCGGCGCCTTGTGCATGAATTAAAATTTATATAGAAAATACATATAGTTAAACGCAAAATTTATGCGCCGGAAATTCCTAAAAAATAAGTTAAAAATTTGGCATACTAAATGCAGACTATTTAAGCATGATTTCTTGGACCAGCGATGTAGAGAGAAATGAATATGACAAATATGGCTGTTAGACAGAGAGTCCTGGACAATGGGGGGCGCCGGATCATACCCGAAAGGAGACAGTTCGCCTATACCCTTTACCTGCCGGAGCGAAGAGCAACAGACAGGGACCGGCGACTAGACAATGACAGGCGGAAAAAGAATAGGGCCTTTTTAGGCTAGGCGCCGCCGACTAAAAAAACAAAAAGCCTGCTTTTGATTCACAAAAGCAGGCTGTATTTTTTATGGAACGCTGACTTTTGACGAAACCGTCAAGGTTCTTTAAAAAATTTCTTTCCGCCCACACCGGCAACGCAGACCATTCCAAAGCCCACGATGATCAGACCGAAACTGCTGTAGGGCCTGTGGGCCGGCGTGCGGACAGGTTCTTGGCCGGATTGATCCTGGTAGCCTCCACCCGCAACGATTGTCATGGGGTTGTTCGCTTTGGCCGAAGCATCATCGATGAATAATTTGCCGACAACTCCCGCAGTTAAATCTGCGCTGGTGATAATATTGAAAGACATCGCAAGGACGGTGAACAAGAGAATGGCCGTTCCCGTTATAAATATTTTTTTCATAGAATTTCCTGACATCCATCTATTCAAGTTGAACTCGTGCTGAAAACCAATTTCCGGAGCCTTTCCTGTACTTCTCTTCTTGCAAATGGGATGCCAAATTTATACTTTTTTTTAAAAAATATATATTATTGCGCGATATCCAATAGTTAAAAGTTATCGTATTTTCCGGACGGCCAAGGATTTCAGGCACGGCCTGTGGAAAGAGAATAATATTACATAGGATTTGTGTAGTTTTTTTCATAGTCAAAAAGTAAAGGAAACCCGACCGGGATGCGCCCGGACTGTTCATCAATTTTGCAAAGAAAAGATTTTGCATGATTCTTGCATTCATGATTCTTGTATTAAAGATTCGTAAAAGCAAAACGCAGGAGTCGTTCTAAACAAACTTATATGTCAACCTGATACGGAGGAAGATATAATGCGCTCATGGAGAAAGTCCCGGGTTTTTGTGTGCGGCGTCCTGATATGCGGCATTTTGCTGTCCTGTGCATCGGATGAGGAGGAAAAGGCCCGGCACATCAAGGATGGAAAAGCCTATTTTGAGAAAGGGGCGTACAATAAAGCGCTGATTGAGTTTAAGAATGCCGCGCAGATTGACCCCGGTAATGAATCGGCTCACACATGGCTTGCCGATACCTATCTTAAGTTGAAAAATGGCAAAGAAGCCGTGCGCTCCTTAACAAAGGTTGTCAGCCTGAACCCGGCAAACACCGAGTCCCGCATCAAACTGGCGACCCTTTATTTCTTCGGCCGGGATAATAAAGAAGCCAGGTCACACATCGATGAAGTGTTGAAGACAGATCCAAACAACGTCAAAGCCCTCATACTGCTTGCGGGAATTCATGAGGAAAGCAAAAATCTGGCGGATGCTGAAGCGGTTTTCAAAAAGATCATCGGGTCTGATAAAAAAAGCGATGTCGCCCACCTCGGTCTGGCAAGGATTTTGACGCGTCAGCAGCGGTTTGAGAAAGCCGAGGAGACCCTTCTGGCTGCGGTCAAAATCGATCCGGCAAAGGTGGAGCCCCGCCTGGCCCTTTACAGTTTTTATCTGGGGCGTAAGAAACCGGACCGGGCGGAAGCTGAAATCAAATCCGCCGTCGCCTACCATCCTGAAGACCCGAAACTTCTTTTGACCCTGGCAGATTTCTACTCGCATCAAAAAAAGACGGATCAGGCGGAAAGTGCCTATGTAAAGGCCATTGAACTTGATTCCGAAAATGAAAGATACTACCTGGCGGCGGCGGATTTCTACACATCGCTTAAAAAAAACGACAAGGCGCTGTCCATATTCCAGAAGGCCGAGGCCATTTCGGGCCAAAGCGCAGGGGTCTTAACTGCCATCGCACGGTTTCACTTTGCCAGCGGATCGGTCGAGGAGTCTGAAAAGTATATTCAAAAGGTGCTGGCAAAGCGGCCGGAATTTTTTGCGGCCCGCATGTTGCAGGCAGAAATACTCGTATCCAAAAGGAAGTTTCAGGAAGGACTGGCAGTTTTGGATCAGATCATCAAAGAGGAACCGAATCATGCCCGGGCGAATTATTTTAAAGGGATCGCCCATCTGGGGACAGGCGAGGTCCGCATCTCAAAGGCGGCATTTGCGAAAGCCGTCGAGTCGGATCCCCGGTGGGTGCAGGCGAGACTTTTTTTGGCCGAACTGAATTTTCGTGAGATGTCCTATGACCTTGCCATAAAAGAATGCGATCGGATACTCGCGCTGGAACCCGAAAACTACCCGGCAACCCTGATTAGCGGCAACGCCTACATGTATAAGCAAAACGTCGCCAAAGCACAGGAAGCGTTTAAAAAGCTCGTTCAGCTGGCACCCGAACATTACACGGGGTATTTTCGCCTGGGCGTTTTAGAGCAGCTGCTCAAAAAATACCCGCAGGCGCTGGGTAACTTTCAAAAAGCCTTGAAGCTCAACCCGCAAGGGGGCATGGAGGTCTTTCCGTACATCATTCGTTTGTATGCCTCACAGAAAGACTATGACGCCGCCCTCGCCTTCAGCGCGCAGCACCTCAAGACAATGCAGAACAACCCGCAGGCGGTGGCGTTTATCCACCATATCAGGGGCAGCCTGTACCTGACGGTAAACAAAGAACCCGAAGCCGAAGCGTCGTTTCGTGCCGCGTTAATCGCGAACCCGGATTATTTCAGCGCCTATCACTCTCTGGCCGGCCTCTTACACAAACAGGGAAGGGATGCCGACGCCATTCAGCAGTACCTTGCGTCCATCGAGAAAAATCCCGATCAGGCCGCTCCCCACATGTTCCTGGGCATCATATATGACAGCCGGAAAGATTATGGGCAGGCGGAAAAATATTACCGGGCGGCCCTGAAAATCAACCCGGATTTTGTGCCGGCCGCGAACAATCTGGCGTATCTGTTAGGAAAACAAAACAGAGAGCTGAATGAAGCTTTCGAGCTTGCGCGCAAGGCCAAGGAAAAGCACCCGCAAGACCCGGGCATCATGGATACCATGGGGTTTCTCTATTTAAAAAAGAATCTTTATTCCAGCGCCATTGCCGAGTTTAGCGAAAGCCTGGAAAAATTGCCCGGTGCGGGATTGGTCCGCTATCATCTCGCAATGGCCTACTACGGCGCCGGGCAAAAAGATAAAGCCGAACAGGAACTGAAGGAAGCGCTTGGACAAAAAGATTCTTTTGAAGAAATGGATGCGGCCAGACAGCTTCTCAAACGCATTTCCAATGAGTTGAGTCAGCAACGGGGGTAAAAATCATCAATTGCTGATATCGAAAGAACCATAGGGTTTTTTTAAATTCAGGTCTTCAATTTTATACAGAAGCGTTTTGTAGCTGATATTCAGTATATCAACAGCCTTGCTCCGGTTCCAGCCTGTTTTGCCCAGAACGTAGGAAATCAATTCTTTTTCAACGCGGTCCTGCGCTTTTTTCTTCATCTTTTTCAGTGAAAACGGTTTTAATGGATTTTGCCGGTCGATATTTTCCGCCAACAGGGCAGGGAAAATGCCGGATTCGAAGGGAAATTCTTCGTTTTCGGCCGGAATCGCCGGGGCGGCCTTGCCCTCGAGGGCAAGTTCATCGACAATCTGATCCCAATCGTTCACGATTAAAAACCGCCTCAGGATATTTTTAAGCTCCCGCACATTTCCGGGCCAGTGGTATTTCATGAGTTTCTGCAAGGCGGGATTCTTGAGTTCTTGAAAGCCGTTTATTTTTAACTCCGAGGAATATTTGCCGAGATGATAGTTGATCAGCGGCAGTATGTCCTCGGGCCTCTCCCTCAGCGGGGGAATATGGATCTTGATGATGTTTAGCCGGTAAAACAGATCTATCCTGAACTTTCCCTCTTTGACGGCCTGCTTCAAGTCCCGGTTTGTTGCGGAAATAATCCAGGCGTCAGTCTTTATTTCCTTTTCGGATCCAAGCGGTATGTATTCCCCGTTCTGGAGGACATGGAGCAGTTTTGCCTGAAGCGGCAAGGGCAATTCGGAAATTTCATCCAGCATCAAGACACCTTTGTGCGCGAGTTCGAATTTCCCCCGCTTTTTTCGCTCGGCCCCCGTGAATGCGCCTTTTTCATGACCGAAAAGCTCGCTCTCGAAAAGTGTTTCGGGCAGGGCCGCGGCGTTGATCTTCACAAAAGGATTGCCGTTCCTGGCGGACATTTCGTAAAGTTTCCGGGCAACGACTTCTTTGCCCACGCCGCTTTCGCCGTAAATAACAACATTCAGGCAGGTTTCGGCGACCTGCTGAATTGTCTTTTTTACTTTTTCGATGCTCGGGCTGATTCCGATGAGTGGCGTTTCCATGATATTTCCCTGTATGACTTTGTGAAAAATTAAGTTTCTTCGTTGCATCCTTCGTCCCTGCCTTGATTTCAAGAACTTGTTGTAAAATAATATATCTTATTTTTTCAATGGGATTCAATACTGTAACAGTATGATTTTTTACTGATTTTTCGTTTCGAAAACCTCAGCGGAAAATATGAGGCGCAGCAGTCCGCACTAATGCTTTTTCTCATGCCTTGGTACGATATGACAGGGTTCAGCCTTGATCTGCGGGTCGATATCGAGAGGGGTTTTAAGGTTGAGGGTGAGATACTTGAGGGGTATAGAACCGTCTCTATGGGAATGGAAACGGCAAAAGAGAAAAGGCAGAGCCATAAAACGACCCTGCCTCAAAATCACAAGGCGCGATGTTCCATTACTTCGTTCTATACTTCATCCTGAATCTGAACCCTGCAAGCCCGAGCAAACTGGAAGCCAGTAAAACCGTTATGGCGGGCTCAGGGACCGAGGAGACAGAGGAGACGGAGGAGTTTGAAAAACTGGCCGCCTGCAAGAAAACGCCGGAATCAAGGGTAGAATCACCGACATCGGCGATGGCCAGCTTAATATGATATGTTTTCTGCGGGTCTAAATCGGTGAGACTGGCAGTGAATACGTCCGTGAAACCGTCGTATTCGAAGGGGTAAGGCAGTATGGGCGATGGATAATCTGTTAAATCGTTGTTATTAAAAAATCCCTGATTTGTCCACTTGTTGACACTGCTTATCGAGACAGGCGTGCTCGTCCCCGGAATTAGCGCATAATTGACTTTGTTGACGGAATTAACTTCGTTGACGAAAAAGCCGAATACGTCGTTATAGGTGGATTTTGCCCATTCATTGTATTCTTCGGACCCAAAGACATAATTAAAATACGCCGCTGTGGCGGTCTCGGAAATTTTAAAATCAAACTCAAGGACCGCCGCATCATACGTCGTTTTGTTAGAAATTAATTTACTCAGATCCGCGTCGCCGGCCGTGTTATGGGACCCGGTTATCGAGTCGGAGGTATTTGATGCGCCATGCAGATTTGAAGCCAAGCCGGTCGTCAGGACAATTCCCTTATCAATGCCGATGCCTGCCGCGGTCCCCCCTGCGAAATACCCGGAGGCCGCGGATGCCCCGTTATACGAAACGTTACTTATGGCAATCCCCGTTCCCGCCAAGCTCTGGGCCAGATTGCCTGCAGAATCAAAGGCCGTAATGGTCATGGCAGAAGAGGGTGCCGAAAATGCAAGGACTGAAAAGATCGCCAAAAACAAAATAACTTTCTTCATTTTTTCCTCTCGGGTTAGATAGTAAAAGGTTTTTTGTGATCCTTGTTATGGCATGAATCTGCAATTATCGGACCATATAAGGCCTGAATTTAAAAAAATAAAAAATTAATCGCCCATATAGATATTAACCTATTGATATTTAAAAATTTAAATTTTATTTCCGAGAGGTAATCATGGGAGTACCCGGATCATGAACTATGTAACCGACTGCTGAATTTATATGTAAGTTTTTACAGAAAGTGGTAAAGTTTACATACATTTGTGCCTGACGCCCGCAAATTGAGCGTTTTTCAAAGGGCTCCTGTTTGGGCGAAGGGGATGTTTTGCATCGGACAGGGTGGATCAAAAAGGATATTGATTTTGGGGCTGTTTACGCAGGCCAAAAATATAGGGAGGGGTCGTGGAGGCTCTGCAACGCTTTTTTCAGCGGCCTTTCCGGCGGGCCCGACAGGGGCACCGTGAGATGATCCTGGTGGGTCTGGATCAGATAGGCCCGTCCCGGCCTGATTTCATCCGGCCATTGCCGCTCGGGGACCAACCCGATTTCAGCCATATACCCTGCCAGCGCCAGCGCGTTTTCCTTCACCGGCCCTTGGGTATACAGCAGTAAAAAGAAGGCCTCGGAAAGGTGTCTTCCGATCCAGGACTTGAATTTTTTCAATTCTCCGTAGCAGGCGTCAAACAGCAGCACGCCGCGGATCCGTGGATTGAGTCCCCCCCGTTCCAGGATGTAGGCGACGCTCTTGTAGCCGCCGCTGAAGGCGCACAGGATGATCGGCGCCTGTGTCAGCTTCCGGGCATGGTCCGGGCCGATCCTTGCGCTCAGGACCTGAACGCATTCGGCCATGAAAAGGCTGAAAATATTTTTCTTCAAAAACTTTCCCGGGCTGGAATCCGGCAGGTTCACCGCCAGTTGCGGCGCGATGAAAATAACGTTCTGGTTCGATTCCGCAACCTGGTCGTCCAGCTCAAAGGTGGAAACCGTCTGCACTACGGTGGTCTGGAAGCCATGAAAAAAAATCAGATGGAAAAATGGTTTTTCAGGGTTGAAGGACGGGGGTAGAAAAAAAAGGACGGAATTGTCCCTGTGAAAATCATCCTGCCTGCCTGCCGGTTTGCCCTCATGGGGGAATGGCGCGTATTTCAGCCGTTCAAGAAACACGGACGCGGATGATTGGACCATGGCTGTTCCTGCCTCACCGCCGGTCCTGCAGTTTTAAGAAGAAAAAGGACGGCCAGGTCAAAAGGTAAAGGAGCGCCGAAAAAAGCAGCACGGCATTCAGCCCGAACAGCACGGCCAGAACCGGCACCAGGACCGAACCCACGACGGAAAAGGATCCGTTGATGCCCCAGGCCCAGACGAAGAAGACCTCCTTTTTAAGGGATGCGAGGGTGGCCATGCCCAGGGCGAAGGGGAACCCCATCAGAAAAGCCAGGGGAAACAGCAGCGCCAGGCAAACCAGGGTCTTCAAAACATACGGCCAGTCCCCCACAGCCCCCAGCAGGTAATCGAACCCCCAGACATAGAACAGGATCAAGCCGGTTACGGCCAGCGCGATGACCCCCATGGTCCGGTGAGCCGTGCCGACGAATCGCTCGGAAACGTAGCTTCCCAGGCCGGAAAAAACAAGCATGCCGGGAATCAGGACCGATACCGTTACGGTGGGGTTGCCCAGGAGCAGCACATATTTGGATATGAGGGTTATTTCGACCAGCATGTAACCCAGGCCCAGGCAGATGAAGTAGGCGATGATGCCCGGTTTGCCCCGGTGCCTGGAGAAAGCGGCTTTCCACCCGAAAACCATCGGGAAGGACATCAGAACGAGGCCGAAAATGACCGACAACAGCAACGTCACCCACAAAAGCAGATAACCCCACTCATCGCTGACGGATTCCAGCTTGTCCAGAAATCCGGGAATGTCGCGCGCTCTGACGAAACCGGCAAAGTACGGCCGGTTGTTGGTCAGTTCCCTGTTGTCGAAGACGTACCCGTCCGCCATCAGGTCGGCCTGGCCGGATATGAGGTTGAAAGCCGCGTGCCGGTACAGGTTGCTTGCGGACATGTCCACCTCGTCCCCCATGTTTTCCACGGCCTGGGGATTAAAGTACATATCCCTGAACGCCTGCAGGAGTCTGGGCAGACTCCCTCCCGGCGCTTTCCCCCCGGGACGGTGCACGATCTCGAAACTCATCTTGCGACAGTACTGGGTCAGGACCTGGTCTTCCTGTTCCGTAAAACCGTTCTGCTTGAATAAAATGGTCAGGGTGGACAGGTAGGTGTGGCACATGAAAAACTTCCGGGACACATCTTCCGTGCCGGATTCTTTGGCTGCCTGTACGATGGTCCGCATCAGTTTGAGGGTGGACTTGGGCGGGTCTTCCTTGTTCCAGACCGTAACGGCCAGTATACCGTCATTTTTCAGGGCCCGCAGGGTGGACTTGATCGTTTCTTTGGTATAGGTGTATTTTTCGTAGATTGAAGACCCGCCCGCCATGGACAGACCGGTGGAGTCGATCAGGGACAGGTCCACCACGTCAAAACGGCCGTGTTCCCGGCGCACATGGATACGTCCGTCGACCGGCACCAGGTCCACCTTGGGGTGACGCAGGATGTGCCCGGTGAATTCGGACAGATAGGGGTCCTCCCTTACCGCCTCGATGATCATGGGGTCCCCTTCGGCCACCACAACCCGGTCAGCTCCCAGCTTCAAGGCCACAAGGGTGGAAATCCCGCCGCCAAACTGCATGACAAGGGTTTCCGGGTTTTGTTTGAGCAGATAGGGCATGGACATGGGCAGGAACCTGAAGTATTCGGACTGGCTTTCCGACAGCGGTTTCATGAGCCCCATGGGCCCGTTGCCGTCGATATACATGCCCAGATGCGCGTTTTTAGGCATTTCTTTCAAGTGCAATGCGGCCGTGTCGCTCAAGCCCGGGGCGAAATGAAAATAAGCGCTGGAATAGACCTCGATGAAGCCAAAGGGACTGGCTTTTTGGTAAACCTTTTCCGCGTCCGGAAAGTTCCGGGCATAGCTCACGCCTTTAAACTCGGACACGTTGATCTGGGGCCGGCCAAATCCCATCACCAGCGCCAGGGCCGTGCCGGCGGCCAGCAGGACCAGAGGCCGTTTCCCCTTTCTGGACCGGAACCAGAGCAGGGCTCCGGCAACCCATACTGCGAGCGGCACCAGGAAAAGCCGATCCGGCAGGAGCCAGTACATGCAGGCAAACAGGGCCGCGCCCCCCAGCCCGGACCCGGACATGTTGGCGAAATACACGCGGCCGAAGGTCGCCCGCCCGGACAAGAAGACCAGGCCGATGAACATGGCCGCACAGAGAAACGGCAGAAAATAAATAAAGAACAGCAGAATCAGATAGTATTTCTGGCTCGGGTTGGACACCAGAAAAAGGGGATTGAACGGAACCATCTGGCCGAAGGTGTTGGCAAAGATCATCAGCGGTCCCAGGCAAAGCAGAGAGACATCCGTAAAAAAGGCGGTACGCCTGGAGAAAAAGTCATTCCAGAGGCACAGAACCGTACTGAAGACCCCGAACCCGAACATGGCGATGCTTACCACGGTGGACCCGAAGTGCGACCATCCGCCGTTGGCAAAGACTCTCATGACAAAGAGCTCATAGGCGATTACGGCGCCGGAAACCAGGCCGATGGCGATATGAGCTCTAAAGGTAAGCGGCTGATGGGTGCAATCGCCGGCCTGCTTCATTTGAAGTGGGTTCCACCGCCCTTTTTCGTGAAGGGCACAAAGGTCACTTTTTTCCGGCCCTGGTAAATATCTTCCCGGGTGATGGTAAAGTTGCCCGCATCATCCTGCTGCTTTTTAACCTTGAGGACGGTCTGGGATGTGGGCGGCCCCACCGGGATCACCATGGTGCCGCCGACTTTGAGCTGTTTTAAGAGCGGCGGCGGGATGTGGTCGATGCCGCAGGTGACGATGATCTTGTCAAAGGGCGCGTATTGTTCCCACCCGTAGTAGCCGTCGTCGGTCTTGCGGACGATGTTCTGATACGCGGTGTATCCGCGGGCGACAAGATCTTGATAAATTTTATCCGTTTCCGCTGCCAAGGGCTCAATGATTTCAATGGTATAGACCTTGTCCGTCAGGCTGGCTAAAAAAGCGGAGTGGTATCCGGACCCGGTGCCGATTTCTAAAACCTTTTCGCCGGGTTGCACATCGAGGGCCGAGGACATGCGGCCCACCAGGTGCGGCCCTGAAAGCGTCACCCCGTAGCCGATGATCAGCGCAGCGTTATTGTAAGCCAGACCCCGGTTTAATTTGCGGGTGAATTCCTCCCGCGGGGTGAGCAAAAAGGCGTTGATTTCTTTCGGGCGGTAAACATCCCTTCTTTTGAGGAGCTGCTGCAGCCGCTGGTGGCGCAGCCTGAGATATTTGCTGTGAACCTTTTGTTTTGTCAGCATGAATTCGACAAAGGCGTCCTCGGATTTCGCGAGCATCGGATCCAGAGATTGAATTGCCCCGCCCTGGTCCGCGGGCGAATCCGCCGCGGAAACGGCCGGCAGGGATTGAACATTAAATGTCAGGCAAAAAACCATTGCCGGACCCATCAGCCGGAATGCGATTCCAAGTACGACCTTTCGGATTTTCGCGATGTGCCCTGATTTGGTCACAATCTTTTTCCTCCTTAATTTTTTTAAAAATACAAATTTTTGGAAGCTGGAATTTATCACAAGATTGGTTTTTTGTATATTTATTTAAAAATCTTTTTTAAAAGATCCGTTACCCGGGCTGCCGGATCCTGGCGGATCTTTTTTTCCTCCTGGGCAAGTGTGTGGAAAAGGCCTGCGAGGGCTCCTTCGGCGACATACTGGTCCAGATCCAAATTGAGTCGACCCGCGAAGGGCAGATTTCCGATTTTTGCGGCCAGTTCCTGATAATTCCGGGTGGCGCCGACTTCAGACAGGGCCTGATGTGCGATGGGCTTAAAGATCTTCTGGAGCTGATCGGATGTTTGTTCCTTGAAATACAAGGTCGCCTCGTTCTCCTTCCCATTGAGGACCTTTTTGACGTCAGAAAATTTCATCTCCTTGATGGCATCCGAGAAGGCCCCCTTTGCTTGCGGCGCAGCCTTTTCGGCCGCCCGGTTCATACTCTCTTCAAAAGCATCGACTTTAGGCCCGTATCCGCCTGCCCTCAGGAGTTTCTCAACCTTTTTAACCGCAGCGGGCAGCGGTATCTTAACCGCCGGGTTTTTATAGAACCCGTCGAGTTTGGACACGGCTCCCACCGCATTTTCCGTTCCGATCTGGAGCGCCTCTTTTAAACCCCGGATCATATCGGTTTCGCTGAGGGCCTTGCTGTCCGTGGAAATGCCGCTGTTTCCGAGAGCATCCTTGGCTTTTATATGAAAATGACCATTTTCATGCTTCGTTGTGCCCGTCCCGGGCATGGGTGTTGTTTAAAAAATCCCCGAAACCGGCGCCTGCGGGAAACGCGGATATCAGCATCCATAAAATTAAGGCGCCTGTGAGGGTTGTTTTTGAATGTTTCATGATATTATCTCCTTGAACTATGCAACGATGGAAGCATTTTGGATATTGACGTCAACTCTTCAATCAATTCTTTCGCATCTGATTTCGGTTTTTTAAACCGTGATCCGGTAACTGTAAACCGTGAACGGTTACCGGACCCCTTTGCCTCTCATATGTCTGAACAGCACGGGCAGGACCAGGATCAGTCCCGTCAGATCGGTTCGCCATCCCGGCGCCAGGAGGAGAATCGCGCTGCCCATCATGAAAATTCTGGACAGCCACCCCAGGGAACCTCCGGGCAGGTAACCTTCCACCGCCCCGGCCAGAATCGTTACCCCGATAAGTGCGCTGATCGATGTCATTACGATGTCGCCCCAGGATCCGATCAGAATGAGCTTGGGGTTCCAGACGAACATGAAGGGAATCAGAAAGGATACAATTCCGAGGCGGGCGGCCTGCCATCCTGTTTTCATGGGATCTGCACCGGCGATCCCGGCCGCCGCAAAGGCGGCAATCGCCACCGGCGGTGTAATAAAGGATATGTTCCCCCAGAAAATGATGAACAGATGGGCTGCCAGGACATGGACCCCCATTTTTACCAGGCCCGGAGCAATCAGCACGGAAAGGATGATATAGATCGCTATGGAAGTCATGCCCATTCCCAGCACAAAGCTGGCAAAAGCGGCCAGGCCCACTAGGACGGCCAGGTTCCCGCCGGCCAGATTGATGATCTGGCCGGAAAAACGGATCCCCAGACCGGTGGTGGCCAGGGAAGCCAGGATGACGCCGGACAGCGCGCAGGGGACCGCTGCGTAAAGCGTGGTGGTGGCGCCGGATTTAAAAGCGCGCACGATGCGCGCCGGGGTCAGCCGGGAATCTTTCCGGAACAGGCAGACGATCCATAATACGGCCATGGAATAGAGGGCCGCCTGTTCCGGTTCATCGTTCCGCAGGAAAATAAAGTAAACCAGGGCCGCCAGGGGTATAAGATAGGGCCAGCCCCCTTTGAGCGTCTCTTTCAGGGAGGGCAGCTCGGATGCCGCTAATCCCTTCAAACCGGTCCGGGCCGCCCTGAAATCGACCTGCAGGAAGATGGACAGGTAGTACAGCAGCGCCGGGAGCGTCGCGGCAATGGCGACTTCCAGGTAGCTGAAACCGGTGGCCTCCACCATGAGAAAGATGACCGCCCCCATGATGGGCGGCGTAAGTTGCCCCCCTTTCGAGGCGACCGCCTCCACTGCGGCCGCAAAGTGGGGGGGATAACCGGTGCTTTTCATCAGGGGGATGGTGATGCTCCCGGTGGCGGCCACGTTGGCCGTGGGGGATCCGGAAAGGGTGGCAAAAAAAGAGCTGGCCACCACCGCCACCTTGGCCGGACCGCCCCTCATCCCCCCCACCAGGGAAAGGGCCAGGTTCAGAAAAAACTGCCCGGCCCCGGATTCCATCAGCAGCTGTGAGAACAGGATGAAGGTGATCACCACCGTGCCGGCCACCCAGATCGGATAGCCGAAGATCCCGTCCAGGCTCAGGTAGATGTCCCCGGTCAGGCGCGCCAGGCTGGGGGCCCG
>JAUYIZ010000136.1 GCA_030688615.1 Desulfobacterales bacterium
TCGGTCGAACCGCGGGCTTATTCGGCTGAAGAACTCCGGCTTTTGGTTTCCATCGGCCATCTGATCGGCAGCGCCATTGAAAATGCCAGGCTCTATCAAGACAAGCAAGTCACCATACAGAAGTTAAGCGAGGCCCAAGAACATTTGCAAAAGTCCAATGAGGCCTTACGCATCACTATGGCTGAACGGGAAAAAATGAAGGAAGAGCTTCTAACAGCCCAAAAATTAGAATCGCTCGGGATTCTGGCCGGCGGCATCGCTCATGACTTCAATAATCTTCTGACGGTTATTTTAGGCTATGTTTCCCTGGCAAAGGAAACTGAAAGCAAAAATGAACTCCTTGAATTTTTAACCGCAGTCGAGCAGGCCTCTTTAAAATCAAAGGAGCTGACCCATCAATTGATTACCTTTTCAAAGGGAGGCGCGCCGGTAAAGAAGACAGCCCCCGTTCTTGAATTGGTGAAGGAATCGGTTAACCTTGCTTTGAGTGGCGCTAATGTCCGTTGTGAATATTTCCTGCCTGAGGATCTGTGGCGGGTTGATTATGATGAGAATCAGATCAAACATGTCATCAACAGTCTGATCATTAATGCCCTTGAAGCGATGCCGGAAGGTGGCATAATTAAGGTATTCGCGGAAAATCTCGTGATTAAGAAAGAAAAAGAAGAATCAGGGTCCCGTCTACCAGAAGGCCGATACGTAAAGATTTCCATCCAGGATCAGGGATGCGGTATTTCCAAAGAGAATCTTCCCAAGGTATTTGACCCATATTTTTCGACCAAAGACAGAGGCGTTCAAAAAGGGATGGGGCTGGGTCTTTCCACCGTCTATTCCATAATCAGGAAACACAATGGGCGCATCGTCGTAGATTCGGAAAAGGGTGTGGGTACGACCTGCCATATTTACCTGCCCGCTGCGGAAAAAGTGGCTCTAAAGCCTGAAAAGAAAGAAGAACAAGCTGATAGAGGTCACGGCAGGATTCTTTTCATGGATGACCAGGAGATGTTGAGGAACATGGCAGGCAGGATGTTGAAGAAGTTGGGATATGAAGTTGAATTTGCCGCCGATGGCGCTGGGGCGGTTGAGATATATAAAAAGGCCAAGGAATCTGAAAAGCCTTATGATGCCGTCATCCTGGATTTAACCATCCCCGGCGGAATGGGCGGCAAAGAAACGATTAACAAATTGCTGGAGATCGATCCTGAAGTAAAGGCCATCGTGTCCAGCGGCTATTCCAATGATCCGGTCATGTCCAATTTCAGGGGATACGGTTTTAGCGGCGAGGTGCCAAAACCATTTGCGATGAAAGAGTTGGAAAAGGTGCTGCATGAAGTGCTCAGGCGGGACAGCGGCCATGCTGAAAGCTGATTCAAACCGTGATATTTCCGCTTTAAAGGAACGGCTGGCTTGCGCCACTTTTCCTTCCCTTCTTTTACAGCGAATGAAGCAGACTCCCCACCGGGTGGCATTGCGAAAAAAGGATCTGGGCATATATCGGGAAGTGACTTGGCAACAGTACGGCTGCCAGGTGGAGGACTTTTGCTTAGGATTGTTGGATCTGGGTTTAGAGCCAGGGGACCGCGTCGCCATTATGGGGGGCCCCTGTCCGGAGTGGGTGTATGCGGATTTGGCGACGCAGTGCGCCGGTGCGATCAGTTATGGAATTTTCTCCACCAGTTCGCCAGCGGAATTGAAGTATTTAATGGAAAACGGCGGGCCCAAATTTTTTGTGGCCGAAGATCAGGAACACGTGGACAAGGTTCTTGCCGTGGCGGATCAGATTTCATCCCTTCGAAAGATCATCGTCATTGATACCAGAGCAATGTTTATGTATGAAAACTCATCTATCATGACCTTTTCCCAGGTGCAGCAAATCGGACGACGGCGTAAAGATTTAGAGCCGGATCTGTTTAACAAGTCAGCCCACAGGGCGCAACCAGATGATATCGCCACCATCATATATACTTCCGGAACCACCGGATCTCCCAAGGGGGTCATGCTCACGCATCGCAACATCATTGCAGGATGGATGGGGGTGCTGGTTGCCTTTCCTGTGCTGCTCCAGCCCCAACGCGTCGTATGCATGCTGGAGCTGGCCCATATTCTGGAGCGGGCCAACAGCGCCTATTTCCCGTTGATGGCCGATTTCATACCCCATTTCTGTGACGAGATCGAATCGATCCCTGAGACGCTTTTTGAAGTGTCGCCCACCTATTTGTCGGTGCCGCCCAGGTTTTTTCAAAAATGGGCGGCACAGGCTTTGAGCGAAATGGAACAGACCTCTTTGCTTAAGAAGGCCGTTTATTGTTTTGCTATGGCCATAGGACGTCAATATGTTCAAAAAAAATGGGACCAAGAAAAATCTATAATCTGGCAGATAGGTTATAGACTGGCATATTGGCTGGCATTCCGTTATATATTGGACAGGTTCGGCCTTGCGCATGTCAGCGTCTGCTCGACCGGGGCAGCACCCGTGCCGGTTGAGACAATAGCCCTGTGGCAAATATGGGGATTGAGATTGCGGGAAGGTTTCGGCCTCACCGAAGCCGGGGGTGTTCCGCTGATGCAATTGGAAGATTTCCCAAAGCCGGGAAATGCGGGCAAACCGCTTTTCGGCTATGAAATGAAGTTGACCGAAGAAGGAGAGTTGCTGGTCGGGGGCCGCGCCGTTTTTTTAGGCTATTGGCGGGATGAGGCAGCGACCAATAAAATCAAAAAGGACGGCTGGATCCATACGGGCGACATCGCCAAAATAGCCGATGACGGAAATGTATCTATTGTGGATCGATTGAAAGATGTATTTACGACCGCCGGGGGGAAGACTTTAAATCCCTCGGAGATAGAAAAAGTCCACAAATCCAGTCCTTATATCAGCGAAGTCGTGGTCATTGGACATGGCCGGCAATATCCTGTAGCTTTAATTGAAATTAATTTTGATACGGTTTCCGAATGGGCAAGGAGTCGAGGGGTTGCCTATGGCTCTTTTACGAGTTTGACCCAGCATCCACAGGTCTATGAGCTGGTGGCCGGCGAGATAGAAAAAGCAAACAGGCAGCTTTCTCGTGTGGAGCAGCCCAAAAAATTTCGTATTATTCCTAAAGAACTGGACCCGGAAGATGAATCCGAACCGGTGACCTCTACCCGTAAGATCCAACGGGAAAAGTTTTACCAGAAGTTTGAGGATTTGGTTGAGTCCATGTATTCCGATGATGCCGCATCCATCAGTGCCGAGCTTAGGGGACTGGAAAGTTTATCAGAAGGTGGACTCCAGGGGAAAATATGAAACCAACACCGGCATGAAAAATTTTAAAAAGGAGGAAAGTAAAATGGAAAGCAAACGGCGTGCCGTCAAATGGAGCTTCTTTTTAAGTTTCTTGGTCCTTGTGAGTTTATTTTTAGTCTCTCATGGAATGGCAGCTACGGCAAGAGAGCCTTATACTGTTGGGTTAAGTGCGGTCCGGACAGGGCCGGCGGCGATTTCCTATATGCCTTCGAGTGAGGGATTCAGGATTTATATCCAAAAGATTAATGATGAAGGGGGCATTAACGGTCGTCCTGTGAAACTCATGCTTGAAGATGATGGCGGATCAGGCGCGAAAGCCGCCACCAACATTAAAAAATTCGCTGAGGCCGGCGCCAGTCTCGTTATGGTTTCCAGTACTTCAGCGACTTATGCGGCGGCAATCGCCGAAGCAAAAAGGGCGAATATTCCGATCATCTTTAGCGGCGGCAGTGTTTCCGCGCCCCAGGCCGCTCCCCCTAACCCGGATCCTCTGGTGTTTGTTGCATCGGACAAAGGCGCGGCAACTGATCCGCATAAAGCGATGCAGCCCATATCTCAATTGGCGGATGGGCCGGTTACCCTGGGAATGGTCGTGACCGACATCCCGGTGGCCGTGATGATCGCCAAAAAAAATAGGGAACTGGCTGAGGCCAAGGGGTGGACGGTGGTCGAATCCCGCTTTCCCATGGGAACATTTGACCTTACACCGGTGGCTGAAGAGTGGATAAAAAAAGGGGTCAACTGGGGGGTTGAACATGGTCCCGGCGGAGCCAGACTCATGTATCCGGCGCTGATGAAACGCGGATGGAAGGGTAATTTCCTTATCATTGGCGAAGCCTTTAACTATTTGTCAAAAATGAAGGCAGACAACCTGTATGCTGCTTGTGCTGTAGCGCCCCTTGAATTAAATCTTCCGGAGCACAAGGAAGTGACAGCGGCTGCCAAAAAGTATAAAGCTTCCATACTCCTTACAGAGAGTCTGTGGGGCTGGGACGCCGCTAAGGTATTGGAGAAAATATTCAAACAGGTGGGATGGCCGGTCACGACTAAAAATTTATTAAACGTGATGAACAATTTTGAAATTGACAACAGGCCGTTAAGCCGGGTAACGAAGTGGACCGCTAATGACCATGTCGGTTTCTTCATCTGGCGGGTGTACAAGTGGGATAATACGAAAAACAAAGTGATTGCTGTGACCGACTGGTGGCGTGCGGATGCCATAGGAAAGATTGTTGAGAAAGTGGGTCCGAATCTTTAGCTGCAAGGAATCCAGTAATGGTTCAATTTATCGGAAGTTCGCTGGTTTTAGCAAGCCTCTATGCTCTGACTGCTCTGGGCTTTGTAATCATTTATCGTTCCAGCCGGATCCTGAACCTTGCCCACGGCGAGTTGTTCATGCTCGGAGGATATTTTTGTTTTGTTATGATTCCACTTTCAGGCGGCATCGTTTGGGCGGGAGTTATTTTGGCTTTTATAACTTCCTTTGTTGTGGGGCTTATTCTTTATTTCCTTTTCATCCGTCCCCTGATGGGAGAACCTCTTTTTTCTCCGGTAATGCTCACCATCGGGTTGAGCATAATGTTAAAAGGCATCGCCACCTTTGTCTGGGGGTCGGATCCGCGTATGCTCAGTTTCAGCCTGGGCATACCCGATAAGCCCCATGAAATTTTCCCCGGGGTCATTTTTTCCACCTATGACATTGCCCTTGTTTTAACCGCCGTTATCTTTTTAGGAGGGGTCTTAGTCTTTCTAAAATACAGCCGGCTGGGCATTCAGATGAGAGCTGCCGCCGAGAGCCATTTGCTGGCGTCCCAGCGTGGGATCAACATATTGGTCATCCTGGCTTTAACCTGGAGTATTGCCGTGGTAGCGGCCACCGCATCCGGCATTCTTTATGGCGCGGGAGTTAATATCACACCTGAGATCGGCCTGGTGGGGCTGAAAGCTTTATCCGTGCCCATGGTGGGAGGGATGGATAGCATTGTGGGGATTATTCCGGCCGCCCTGCTGGTGGCATTTGCCGAGTATGGCGTGAGCCGCTATATCGGACCGGAGTTAAGTGAGATTATCCCCATGGTCATCATGTTGCTGGTGCTGATCATTCGGCCCTGGGGGTTGTTTGGAACCAAAGAAGAGGTGGACAGGTTGTAATCATATGCCGGCAAGTGGTTATTTCAAAACAAGTTATATGAGTGATATGAAGCTTGTCGATACGCGCTTTCGTTTCTTCTGGCTGATGTTTCTTTGCCTGTCGTTGATTATCTTTCCGCTTCTATTTTCCAGCTATTATGTTCATTTAGCCAACCTGGTCATGATCAATGCTATCGTGGCCCTGGGACTTAACATTCTTACCGGCAGGGCCGGCGTCATCTCCCTGGGCCATGGCGGCATATATGCTGCCGGGGCGTATAGCGTGCCGATTTTATACCTGCAACTGAAGGTGCCGTTTTTACTGGTCCTGCCCGGAGCCCTTCTGGCAGGGGCTGTTTTCGGATTGATCATGGGGTTGCCTTCCTTGCGGCTGCGCGCCCTTTATATTGTCCTGGGCACCCTGGCAATGCACTTTATTCTGGTTTATCTGGGAAAAGAATATCAAAGTTTTGCCGGCTTCCATTACGGCGTTTCCATTCCCGACCCTTTGATCGGTAATTTCATATTGAATCGTTCCGTGAAATGGTATCCTTTGTTGATCATTATCACCTGGGGGGTGACGGTCTTTGGCGTTAATCTCCTGCGAAGCCGGGTGGGAAGGGCCTGGACCGCCATTGGAGACAGAGACTTTGTGGCCCTTGCCGTAGGGATAAACATCGGCTATTACAAAATCCTTGCCTTTGTTGTTTCCTCGGCCCTTGTGGCCTTAGGGGGGGCGCTTTCAGCGTATTATACCCACTTTGTCACCGCCGAGACGTACACGATATGGCTGGGCATCAATTTCGTGGCCATGATTTTGATCGGCGGATTGGGATCCATCACCGGCTCCTTCCTGGGAGCGCTCTTTGTAACCGTTTTACCCTACGCCCTTTCCGGCATTTTCGAGCTGCTTCCGTTGCCCCTTGTTTTTGAAGCCCGCAAAGCCGCGATCGAGCTGACCCTGTTCGGCTTTCTGATCGTTTTGTTCGTCCTCGTGGAACCCCTGGGTCTGGCCGGGATCTGGAAAACCATAAATAATTATTTTTCCTTATGGCCGTTTCGATACCGGCGAAGTTTCAGTAAGACGAGGTAGCAGGCCATGCAAGATGATATATTTTCCCGTAAGATTCTGCTGGATGTCACAAAGTTGGAAGTGATTTACAACAAGTCATCATTGGCGATTCAAGGAGTTTCGCTGAAAGTCCCGGAAGAGACCATTGTCGCCATTTTAGGCGTGAATGGCGCGGGAAAGACGACGACATTGCGCGCAATTTCCGGATTTTTGGGTTCAGACGCTGCGGATATCAAAGATGGTCTCATACGTTTTGAGGGTAAAAAGCTGAATGGAAAGTATCCCCATGAAATTGCCCGGGAGGGGGTGATACTGGTCCCTGAACGACAGAAAATATTTGAGACCCTCACCGTTAAAGAAAATCTAATGGTCGGCGCAGGCAGAATAAAAAAGAGTCACCTGAAAGAGGCGCTGGACAAAGTATATTTTTACTTTCCCGTCCTTGATCAAAGAAGCAGCGCGGTGGCCGGCTACCTCAGCGGCGGGGAAAGGCAAATGCTGGCCATTGGATCGGCTTTGTTGTGTTCTCCGAAATTGCTTTTGCTGGATGAATTTTCCCTGGGCCTTGCTCCCCTGGTGGTTGATTTTCTTACGGAGGTGCTCGAATCTCTTAGAAATGACCTCGGGTTAACCATCCTGTTGGTCGAGCAGAATGCAACGGCCGCCTTGAAAATCGCCGATTATGGTTACATTATGGAAAATGGAAGAGTGGTTTTCGAGGGCGCGCCGGAAAGATTGATGTCCCATGAAGACGTGAAAGAATTTTATTTGGGGATCGGGAGCGCAGGCAGCAAAAACTATAGAGATGTAAAACAATATTCCCGCACGCGTCGATGGTGGGGTTAGTTGCAACAAAAGGGTTAATCATGCAGGCGCCGATTTTAGAGATCCGT
>JAUYIZ010000149.1 GCA_030688615.1 Desulfobacterales bacterium
GGGGCACCTGACTGTTGCCGAAATTAATGTCACTGACGGGTTTTTCCCCGATCCGGGTCAAGTCGGGCCCTATTTTTCTCCACCAGCCGTCTTCCTCCAGTATGCCATGACAGTTGGCACAGCGCATTTCTTTGTACACCCGACGTCCGATCTCGGCCCGCTCCCCGGGGCTTTTCCAGAAAAGCGGCTGTTTAAAGGCATTATCTTTCTCCTGCATTTCGAAATCGGCGAATTCCTCAAACAGATGGGCGGCCACATCGCTGATCTGCTGGGGGGTGTAATTATACCGGGGCATGGTGGTGTCCGGCTGGAAAGCATGGGGATCGGCCAGCATCTGGGTCAGCCACTTTTGGTTGACCTTGTTGCCGATCTTTCCAAGATCCGGACCATCCTGGCCGCCTTTACCTTTAAATGAGTGGCAGGCACTGCAAAAGGACAACCGCAGGGTACCGACGCCCCTTTCGCTGTCACCCTCAGGGTATTGAATCTCAGCCTTGAGCCGGGGATTTTTGGAACCCATCAAATAGCCCACCAAGGCGTCCATATACTTTTCTTCCATGGGGTAATGGGGCATGGTGGCATTGGGCAGGTAGCTTTTCGGTTCCTTCAGCCAGCGCCACAGCCATTTTTCGCCCACCTTGTCGCCAATGCCCTTCAAGGAAGGGGCCGGCCTGAAATCCTCTCCTTCAGGCAGATCGGCGATTAAATGGCAATTGATACACTGATATCTTTTCAACAGCAGCTTACCCCGGTTCACGTTCCCGGCGCCCTCCAGCACAACTTCTCCATGGCATTTTGCGCAGGATATCTGGATTAACCCGCCTTTGCTGAAAGTGCCGCCGTGTGCTTTTTCCGGGCTAAGGGAGTCTCCCTGCCCCCCGTGGCAAATGGTGCAGCCGAAACGTGCCGGCGGGTGCTCCTTCAAATAACTTGCGGGATGGCTTTTCAGGGGATTCTCTTCCTTGAGCATTGTCAGATCGTCCATGGCCACGTGGCAGCTGGTGCAACGATCCTGAATCCCCAATTCTGCAACCTCAAGCACCCTGACCCCTGAGGGCTTCTGTGGCGCCTTGCTGCCCAGTTCAGCTGCTTTCTGGGCATAAGCTTTCTGATAGTCTTTCCACTTCTTTTCCGAACTGCATGCGCTGATAAACGCCCAGGAAAAAACGAGCAATCCGAGAAGGACCAGCCTTGAAATATTTCCAGTTTGAATTCGTCTATTTTTCATCTTCTTTTCTTGAACCGAGGAGATAGGTGAATAAGTCAGTCATCTCACTTTCGCTGAATCGCGGCATTGGGAAATCCATTTTTTTCATCAAGGCACGCATTTGTTCATTGTGGTTCCACATATAGGTGGTAATCCTGATATAATTCAGGGTCTTTTCCGATCTGGCCAGATCGGTGGCCACGTTGCCCCCGACGCCGTTAATCGCGTGGCATTGGACGCACCTTTTTTCTATGAAAACCCGCTGTCCCCCGATAAAATCACCCTCCTGTCGCGTGAATTTTAAATAATACAGATAAGCCACCAGGTCCGCCAGTTCGTTGACCTCGAATACAGGCAGCTCTTTTCCGGTCTGCTTCATTTCACCCCACATTCCGGGTCCGTGCTTCCACATCAATGTGGCAATTTGGGTAACGCCCAGATGCAGTTCAACCCGGGTGATGTCCGGTCCCACGGCCTTGCCTTTGTTGCCGATGCGGTGGCATTCTAAACAGCCTTTTTTTTCAAACAGCATTTCCCCCACCCTGGGTTTGCCGGGGGTAAGATAGGTGAAAACATCTGTTCGGTAATTGCTGATCTGTCTTAAATAGGCAAAAAGATCGATCAGTTCCGTACCTTTAAACTCGGGTCGCGGCACCTTCATTTGGGTCATTAAAGCGCTCATACCGAGCCCATACTGCCACATTCTCTGTGCCAGGCTCAAAGGATTGGCGTAGCTTCTGATCTTGTCCAAGGAGGGGCCGACTTCGGTTCCTTGTCCGCCCACCTGATGGCATGCTAAACATTTCTTTTCTTTTAATACCACTTGCCCCCTGGCCGGATCGCCCTCTTCATCCAGATAGCTGAGAAAATAGATAAAAGCGATAAAGTCGGCCATTTCATGCTCTGTAAAAACGGGCAATTTCTGGTTGCTTTTCAATAAACTGCTCATTTCCGGCGAGTGATTCCACATCCTGGCAAAGATGCCGGAAGGTCCCAGATGCGCCAGTGATGACCCAAAATCTCTTCCGGTCCTGCCTCCCCTGCCGAATATGGAATGGCATTTGACGCAGCCTTTTTCCATAAATATTTGTCGCCCCGTCAACGGGTTATTGGGCAGTCCAACTTCCTGGGCTGAAGACAGCCCGCTCATCGCCAACAAAACACAGGCGATGATTCCAAAAATTCCGGCAAACCGCATCCGAGATAATATTAAATATCTTTTCATAATTTCACTTCGCTGTTAATCGGTCATCCGATTCCTTCTGAGACCCACGAACACGTAGGTCAGGATACATGCCAAAGTCCAATAAACCGGAATCATCACCAAACTGATGGTTATGGAAAATCCGGTAGCGTCACTCAACCGTATGGACTCGATAAGCCGGCCCAAAAGCCAAATGGTGATGCCGACAACCAACACCCAAATGAAAGACACGCTGATGATTTGAGCGATGAAAATAAAACGCTTATATCGCTCTTCTTTTTTATCTTGAGACATTTTGCTTTTTTACCCTGTTCAATCAGGCCGATACCTTATCCGGCAAATAGGATTCGACCCTTTCACTCACTTCTTTCACGCTGAAGTGCCGGCCCTCGCGTATCTCCCAGATGGATATGATGGGGAAGAATTTAGAAAAAATAATAAACCCTAAAATAAAGACGCTGACGCCCCCCGCAAACAGAAGCCACTCGGTAAACGTTGGAACATAATAACTGACGGGAACAGGTATTCTCGGATTGGCAAGGGAAGGCGCGATAATAATAAGTCTTTCCAGCCACATTCCGATGATCACGGCAGTCGAGGCGACAATGACGCCGGGAATTTTACGGGTCTTTTTAAAACTCAGGATAGAAACCGGGATTAAAAAATTACAGATGACCATGGTCCAGAATAAATGCGCATACGGTCCGGTTACTTTATAGAGAAATATCTGCATTTCATGGGGCTCATTGCCAAAATAGGCGGTCAAATATTCTGAGAAGGTAAAATAAAACCACAAAAGCGACATGATGAGCAGCAGCCGTCCCAGATATGTAAAATGGATTTCTTTCAGATATGCTTCCAGGCCGAATATCTTTCGAAAACCCAACATCACAAGCAGCAGCGCGGCGATTCCGGAGAAAATGGCCCCCACCACAAAGTAGGGGCCGAAAATGGTGCTGTGCCACATGGGCTGCAGGGTCATGGAAAATATATAGGATATCACCGTGTGAACCGAAATCGCGATGGGGATGACCATCACCATGAGGATGCCGATGGCGCGGTCGAGGACTTTCTGCTGTTTTTCCGTGCCTTGCCAACCCCAGGCCAAAATTTCGTACAACCACCGGGGCCGGGTTCCCCGGTCTCTGAGCATCGCGATGTCGGGAATCATGGGGACATACAGATAAATCGTGCTGGCGGTAAAATAAGTGGTGATGGATGTAACGTCCCAAAGCAGCGGAGACTGGAGTCGCCCGTGAAAAAAAATGTTCAACATCCGATCCGGGCGGCCCAGATCGATCATGGGATGCACGGCCCCAATGGCTAAAACGATGGCTGTGATGACTTCAGCCATGCGCGTAATCGGCCGCCGCCACTCGGCCTTGGAAAGTCGCAAAATAGCCGAGATCAAGGTCCCGGCATGACTGATGCCGATAAAAAAAACGAAATTTACAATGTAAAAGCCCCATGTGACCGATTGGGTCATTCCGGTGACACCCAGCCCGACATAGGACTGCCAGAGATAAAAACCCAGGGCCAGCCCGATCACGGCCAGGCAGATTGCCATGCACAGGTTCAAACTTTTGGGGCTTTGTTCGATGGGACGAAAAAGAAGGGCGTCCTCTTGGATCGATTCAGACATGCTGCTTTACCTCTGCTAAATAGTACACCTTGGGGTGCGTGCCCAGATGATGCTCCAATGTATAAGCTCGTTCACTTCCATACAGCTTGGCCACTCGGTATGCGGTATCGTGCAGATCCCCGAAATAAATAGCCTGGGACGGGCAGCTTTCCGCGCAAGCCGGAATGACATCCTCCTCTGTCAATGGGCGGTTTTCAGCCCGGGCCCTTTCCCTGGCCTTCTGAATCCGATGCACGCAAAACGTGCATTTTTCCACGACCCCGTGGGGTCTTACGGAAACATCGGGATTGTGGCCTTTGTCCAATCCGGCCGGCCATTGGGGTTTATACCAGTTAAAATATTTTACCGTGTAGGGACAGGCGGCCATGCAAAACCGGCATCCGATGCACCGCGGATAAATCTGGGCAACCAGACCTTCTTCGGTTCGATAGGTTGCGCCCACCGGACAGACCTTGGTACAAGGCGGCTGATCACAGTGCATGCAGGGTCTTGGGAGATATTTAACCCGCGGATGGGGAAACTTGCCTTCCACTTCCACCACCATATCCATCCAGGAAATGGCGCGCCCCATGTACGCCTGTTCAGGATCGCATTGAGGGATGTTGTTCTCTTGCTTGCAGGCGGTGATACAGGCGCCGCATGCCGTACATTTGTCCAAATCTATAACCATTCCCCACAAGGGCTTGTTTCTATCCGTTTCGGTAGCTGCCATAGTCGTTCTAAGCCTTATAAATGTTGACTCTTGTCCCGGATTTCGCAGGAGCACCGCTCAACATGTCAAAATCCTGTGCCAAAAGCGTCAGGGGATTGACCCCCCGGTTTTTTGAAAAGCGCCCCAGCGCCGTGTGCCCGAGCCCGACGGGAATGTTCACCGCATCCGGTTGGGCGCCCGCAAAGATCCGGGCCAGAACCTTGACTTTCCCGAAGGCCGACTCGATCCATATCCAATCCCCTTCTGAAACACCGATTCGCCTGGCAGTTTCCGGATTGATTTCCGCCCAGGTATCCCATCGGACATATTGTCGAAATCCGATCATCTCCATGAGCAGGGGGCTGTTGGTGGGAGTTCCATCCCCCACCGTGCTGATTTCATAGGGAATCAGATAGTAACCATATTTGAACTCGTCTCCGGCATATCGCGGCGGCTCATGATGGGGAAGATAGACCTCATCACCCCGCGCCTTAATTTTTAACCGTTCCAGCTGGCTCTCCCCCAGCATGTCTTTTTCAAGCTTCTGTTTTAATGTCTGGGAGTAAAATTCAAATTTTTTAGACGGGGTATCAAAGGCGTGTTGCAGAAATGCCTGGCTGTGAGCCGTATCCACCCATCCGCCCTTTTGAACCAGCGCCTGCCAGAATTTTTCAAACACCTTATAGGGGCGATCAATCCATCCCCTTTTTCTCAAAAATTCCATCCAGGCTTCATCCCGCTCGCCATGAATGCCGCCCTGGCCGGATTGAAAAAGTTTTTTAGCCGCCCATTGAATCACGGACAAATAGTCCGGAAAAGGCAGGGATCGGGAGGTGGTGCCACCCACGGCCTGGGCAAGTTTTAAAATGGATTCCACGGCCGGCTTTGTATGGCCGATGGGCTCGATGACCGGGGCTCCCACACTGAAATGGTTAAACGGTGTATAGGGCACATCAAAATCTGCCTGCCAACTTTCCAGATAGTGGCTGTCCGGAAGGACAAGGTGGGCGAATTCACTGCTTTCATCCAAAAAAGAACTGAAACTGACCACCAGGGGTATTTTTGCCAGCGCCTTCTTTACGTTATCTGAATCCGTCAATTCGAAAACCGGATTGGATTTATGCAGCAGCAGCAGCTCGACGGGGTAGGGACGGCCCGAAAGGATCTGACTTGCCAGATTTGTGGGTAAATCCCGGGCCAATGGGAAGCTCGGGCTCTGACTTTGGTCAATCCTGGACCTTTTCAGGCTTAACTGGGCCATTTCATCCAATACGGCTTCCGGCCAGCCCGTGAAAGGCAGACCGCCCTGGTAGGTGACGCCGCCGGAACGTCCCAGGTTGCCCACCAGGGCATTTAAGGAGTGAATCGCCAGTTGGGCATAAAACCCATTGGTACTATTCGCAACCTCTTTGCCGGCTATCGCCAGGCCGGGTTGATTGGCCGCAAAACGGCGGCCGAGAAAAAAGATATCCTCCATGGAGACCCCGGTAAACCGGGAAACCGCTTCGGGATAGTAGCTGGTAAGAACCAGCGTTTTAAATCCCTTATGGGTCTTGCCGGCCGCATCGGTCCAGTCCTCGAATCCGAAGGTATTTTCTTCAATGAATTTTGCGTCATAAAGTCCTTCCTGAATAATCAGATAGGCGATACCCAGCGCCAGCAGCCCCTCGGTTCCCGGTGCTACGGGGACCCATTTATCGGCTTTGGATGCCGTAATGGACAGGCGTGAATCTATCTGGACCAGACTCGGCCGGCGACTGCCGGATTGATCCGTGCCGCGCAGATGAGAAGAAAACCAAACCGGAGAACTTTCCGCGCCGAACAAATCGGCGCCAAAACTTAAAACCATCTTGGCGTTTTCAATATCGAACCCGGGATTTTTGTCACGACCTTCCAAAAATCTAAAGGCCCCTTTCCTGTTTTCCCACCCGTCGGTGCGAATATAGTTCGGACTTCCATAGGCCGTTAAAAACTGCTTGAAAATCATGGTGGTAGGCCCTCTGGAAGCGCCATCTAAAAAAGCCAGATGGTGGGCCATCCCTTCAGACCGGAGAGAAACCAGTTTTTTCCCTATCATCTTCCAGGCTTCTTCCCAGCTGACCGCTTCCCACTTTTGGGACTCGGGAGGACCGCTGCGACGCATGGGGCCCTGAATTCGATCCGGATTATAAAGCAGTTGTAAGCCCGCGTAGCCCGCGGGACAAAGCCCCCCGCGGTTGACCGGCGAGGCGGGGTTGCCGCGAATGCCAACCGGAAGGCCATCCACTGACCTGACCATGATGCCGCAGCCCCCGGGACACAACCGGCAGATGGAGTTTGCCCAGGATTCGATGCCCGGCCCTTCGACCAGATCTTGACCGGATTGACCGCTTTGCACCCTTGCCCAAAGTCGATCAATTAGCCAGCTCGAGCTGACTCCCAGGGCGCCAAAAGATCCCATATACTTTATAAAGTCACGTCGATTCATCTTTTTTTATCTGTGGCAGGTTGCACAATCCACGGATACCTTTTTTCCTTTAGTTTCATGACAAGAAATACAACTGTCCATAACCCACTCTATAAAAGGCCGGGTAAACGGTTTTTCCATGCCGGCCACGTTCCCATGACATTCGCTGCAGTCGACTTTTCCGAAGATCACATGCCGCCGGTGGGAAAAATTGATCTTTTCACTGCCGCCATAGATCATCGCAAAAGTCTTGGCGGGCAGCGGCTTGAAAAGCGTGCCGGCCGTTATCTTGATCCGGTGAACCCGTACCCAGGGAATTTCCTGGCCCGACTTGCGGTAGTTCTGGATTTTATCCTTTTCCGGCATCCGGTTGATCACCTCTTCATGGCATCGCAAACAAACCTTGACCCCCGGGATACCCGCACTTGAATAATTGGTGTACAGGGGATGACAGACGTCACAACTGACATTGTTCTGGAAATGCTTTTTGTGATTAAAGGCGATGGGTTGCTGGATTTTACCGCTGCTACCTGCCTGAACAAAAAAAACCGTCAGCAAAATAGCGGCCACAGCAGCAGCTCCGACCCACGTTAGGATTTTATTCCGTGTCTTCATATAAAGTCAGTTTCAAAAAATAAGTTGGCATCTTACTTGGTTCGGTTCATCTTAATATCAAGGACAACCTCGCCATCCTGGGATATGGTAACTTCCTGATCCGGCCCTTTGGCCTCTTTGTGCCAGAGCTTTAGTGTGTATTTTCCGGCCGGAACATCCTTGATGGAAAATGCGCCGGTTTTGTCTGTTTTGCCGAAGTAAGGATTTTGAAGCGTAACCACCCAGGCTTCCATTTCCGGATGGGGTTTGCAAAGGATGATCGCGTTGCAGTCCGCGTTCTTGAATTGATAGGGGCGGGCCTCACCCTTTCCCCATGTTCCCAGATTGAAATTCTCCGCGCAGTCATTGGAGGAAAACACGTTATGCAGCACCTCATCGTTGTTTAAAAAATCAACCGTCGTCCCGGCCACAACCGGCAGGACATGGGGGAGGAACGCCATGTTTTTCTGGTCCATCTGCGCGTGCTCCGCCGGGGGCTTGAATTCTCCCGGCGCCTTGTCGATGTACACCACCACGTTGCTGGGTCTTCTAATGCCTTTAATTTCTACCTTGCCTTTTATGGTACCGGCGGTCACGTTTCCGACGCTCGACAGTACAAAAGCAAGTAAAATCAATGATAATATGATTTTTATTTCTTTCATCGCATCGCCCCCTTTATGTTATGCTGTTCTTTAATCTCTTTCCCGGGTGGCTTCACCCGTTTTTCGTGTATTAAGCTTTGTAAATCAAAAACGTGAGAAAAATTTACGTTTTTGGCATTGATTTCCCAGGGCCTTTGACCTGCATTACCTTAAATCTTAAAACTTAAAACTCGAACTTTAGTTCGTTAAATATACACGCCCATCGGGTAAAAGCAATCGGCGGGAGTGCCTATTTTGTTATTGGGAAAAGTACCTATGGCATTTTTAAGATCCCCGCCGCAGACGGCAATTTCAACCTATATTTCGGAAACAGACGGTTCCTGTCCCTTATCAGCAGCAAGTTTGCCCACAATCCCGGGGTGAAGTTTAATATATTCCTCAACCATTTCTTTTTCCTCCTCCTTGGCTTCACGAAGCTCCCAGACCGTCAGTATGGGAAAAAATCGCGAGAACAGTAAAAACAGGAGCACGATGGCTGCGAAAAATGAAAGCGTGATGGCAATTTCCACCCAGGATGGGCCATATGAACCCAGCAGGTAGGGAAGCCGGGGACGCGTTAGATTCGGGATTAATATTAACCATCGTTCCAGCCACATGCCGATGTTGACGATGATACAGGTCACCACCATGATGGGAAGCTTGCGCATGCGGGGGAAAGGAAAAACACATATGGGGATAATGAAGCAAAAGGTAATCATGACCCAAAATGTGACGGCATATCGTTCATAAAATTTTAAGTTGAACAAAATCAGGTGTACCGGTTCGTTGTGGTACCAGACGGATAGAAATTCAATAAAGGTAAAGTAGAACCAGAACAGAACCAGTGCGGTGAGGAACCTGGCAAGCTGATTGAAGTGCGCATCGGTGACCAGAGCCTGTAATTTGTAAACCTTTCGATAGGTGGCCATGATCACCACCAGAAAAGCAACGCCGGAGTATATGGCGCCCACCACGAAGTAGGGAGCGATGATTGCGGATTGCCAGCCCGGCTGCAGGGTCATCACAAAGACGAACGAAACGTTGGTGTGTACGGAGATTACCACCATAAACAGGAGCACGCAAAGGATGCTCATAATGAAATTCACGACACGCCACTGTTTGGAATCCCCGGTCCAGCCCAAAGCCAACATGCGGTACAACTTGTATTGCAGTCCGGGAATTTTGCCCTTCAACCGGTCACGGCATTCTGCGATGTCCGGAATAAGGGCCAGGTAAAAATAGATGCTGCTAAAGGTCAGATAGGTCGTGACGGCGAGCATATCCCAAACCAGGGGCGAAAGAAACTGGGGGTCCCTTATCATGTTAAGGAGACGGCCCGGCCTTCCCAGGTCTACGATGACGCTCAAGGCGCCAAAGGGAAGAGAGAATACGGTTAAGGCCTCTGCGGCCCGGGTAAAGGGACGGCGGAATTCAGCTTGGGCAATCCGCAGGATTGAAGAAATCAGGGTCCCCGCGTGGCTGATGCCAATGAAGAAAATGAAGTTGGTAATGTAAACGCCCCAGGTGACCGGCTGGTTCATCCCGGTTACACCGAGGCCGTTAAATAGTTGGTTCAGGTAGGCGTAGACACCCGTAGCGATTAGGCCTAAGCACAGGGCGGCAATCAGGTAAAAGCTCGACCCCTGCCGCGTGAGCGGTTTGAAAATATTCTCCTCATCTGGTAGCGCCAGATAGGCATCTGTGCTCATGTTGTTTCCCTCAATGGTTGGTGTGTTTATGGCGAAAATGGAGACATCACCCTAAAGAGTGTCTTTATATGAAAACATCACATAAAAACAACTGGCATGAATACCTATTTTGTTGTCAGGAAAAGTACCTAGTGCCCATCCATAAATGAGATAGTTTTTGCAAGATCAAGGCGGGCGAGAATTTCAACCGGAGGAATACATTGAGTATTTTGAGGATTGAAATTCGGAGCCCAACGCAGATATTGCGGAAAATAGCCATTTATGGATGG
>JAUYIZ010000154.1 GCA_030688615.1 Desulfobacterales bacterium
TTGATCTTGCAAAAACTATCTCATTTATGGATGGGCACTGATTAACATAAAATCATCCGGCAGATTGCCGCCGATAATCCATATAGCCCAATTCATATCCTATAATCTGGCATTGATAAAGACTTATTTTCCGCCCGGTGAGGACAACCCGGCAAGAAAACTATTGAAATGAATGGTTTCAAGGTGATATGAACAACCAGTTTCCCAAAGGCCTGAAAATCGACATTTTATGTTCGCGTCCTGATCTTTGGGATTTTTTATGAATCCATACAACCTTCCGGCAATGAAAGGACAGATGAACCCGAACGAAAACCAGCACCAGCTTCTGAGAAAAATTCCCGGGGTGGATCACCTGCTCGAGCTGGCCGGAAAGGATCCCTATTTTGAAAACGCGCCCTTTTCCGTGCAGGTTCAGTCCATAAGGCACATCCTGGAAAATCTCCGATCGGCGATTCTGGGTTCGGCCCGGGGGGCGACCCTGGAGGAGCTGTCGGACCAGCATATCCTGGACCGGGTTAAAGAACATGTCATGCGGGTGATGGCAAAAAACCTGGTCTGCCTTGTCAATGCCACCGGCGTGGTCGTCCACACCAACCTGGGCCGATCCATTCTTTCTCCGCACGTCATGGACAGCCTTTTATCCATTGCGGGGCGATACTCGAACCTGGAGTTTGACCTGTCCAAAGGAACCCGCGGATCCAGATATTCGTGTGTGGAGGATGTGATCTGTGAAATCAGCGGCGCACCGGCGGCCATGGTGGTGAACAACAATGCCGGAGCGGTTCTGCTTTGTCTGGAATCCATCGCCAGGTCCAGACGGGTTATCGTGTCCCGGGGGGAACTGGTGGAAATCGGGGGCGCTTTCCGGATTCCGGATGTCATGGCCAAAAGCGGGGCCATCTTAAAAGAAGTGGGGACCACCAACCGGACGCATCTGGCCGATTATGAGAATGCCATTGACAATGACACCGCCCTGCTCTTGAAGGTTCATACCAGCAATTATCAGATTGTGGGCTTTTCAGCGGATGTCTCCCTCAAAGCGCTGTGCCTGCTGGGCGCCAGATATCGCCTTCCGGTCATGGAGGATCTGGGCAGCGGAACCTTGGTGGACTTTTCAAAATTCGGCCTGATTAAAGAACCCACCGTCCAGGAATCCGTTGCCGCAGGTGCCGACCTGATCACCTTCAGCGGCGATAAGCTGCTGGGCGGCCCCCAGGCCGGAATCATCATCGGAAGGAAAGAGCTGCTGGATAAAATCAGGCAAAACCCGCTGACCCGCGCCCTGCGGATCGACAAGTTGACCCTGGCCGCCCTTGAAAGTACCCTGAGGCTTTATAGAGATCCGGAAAAGGCGATGGAAACCATCCCCACCCTGCGCATGTTGACGACCCCGCTGCATCGTATCGAGGCTAAAGCGAGCCTTCTCGCCCGGGCGCTGGAAGAGCTGGGCGACGAGCGACTGACGGTCCGGTGTGTTGACCGCTCATCCAAAGCCGGCGGCGGGGCACTTCCCCTGTTGGACCTGCCCAGCAAATGTGTCGGAATAACCATTCGGGGGATGTCGGCCAATTCCATCGAAAAGTATCTGCGGGAAAACACCCCGCCGGTTATCGGCAGAATCGAGGAAGACATTTTTCTCATGGATTTAAGAACCGTGCAGGATGATGAATCGCCCATCATTGTAACGGCAATAACAAAAATTCTCAAAAAGGCCTGAACATGAATCATATCCCCCCGAAAGTCTCCCCGAATTTATATCAAAACCGGAGTTCTACGCGTCAATTTCTGTTGTATAAAACGGGTTCGAAACCCGTTGACGAAACAACCTGCAAGCCCGGCAAGGAGGTTTTAGACGCATTGTCGGTCGCTTTTCCGGAAATTGGACATGAAGAAGATTTCATCCGGCAGGCCATGGCCAGGGTCGAACCTTCCTTTAATTTCAGCGCCATGGTCATCCGCATGGACCCCTTTGAAGAAAAGGCCCAACGATCCGGCGATGACCCCAAAGCAATCGGTTTCCTTGCGGCCGCAAAAATCGTTCACGTGATCTGTCAAACTGACGGTGGCATTTGGGGCCGGCTCGGGCCTGATCTGCTGGGCGCTTATTTTCCCGGACAGAGTCGTACCTCGGCCCTCAATCTGGCCGGAAAAATACAGCAGGCCTGCGCCGCAGCCGGGAAAAACACCGTCTCAATCGGAATTGCCGATTACCCCTCGATCAATTTTCATAAGGACCAGATCCTTGACAATGCTTTCAAAGCCTTGGATCACGCGGCCTTTTTCGGGCCTGGCAGCATGGTTGCGTTCGACGCGGTCAGCTTAAACATCAGCGGCGACATCCTCTATCAGCAGGGAGATATCCACGGCGCCATCAAGGAGTTTAAAGACGGACTTCTGCTGGACCCGTCAAATTTGAACCTTCACAACAGCCTGGGCGTCTGTTATGGCGCGCTGGGCGCCTACGACCGTGCCCGGGAGGAGTTTGAAACCGCCGCCGGGCTGGATGCCACTGAATCCTTGGCCATTTATAACATCGGCATGGTGACCCTGTTGACGGGCGACAAGGACCGGGCGCTGGATTACTTCCTTAAGGCCAGAAGTCTCGGAAAAGATATATCCGAGGTTGAGATTCAAATCGGGCGGATATATTTCGCCCGGGACTGTCCTGAAAACGCACTGGCGTATTTTGAAAACGCCGCCCGGCTCAACCCGGTGTCGAACCCGGCCTTCCGATATCTGGGCGAATGCTGCCTCCGGTTGAACCAATCAGAATCGGCGCTCCAGGCATTCAAAAAGGCAATAAAAATCAACCCCGGCGATGCGGTGTCCCTGTCGGCTTTAGGACACCTGTACTTCTGCCAGGGAAGAAACCTTGAAATCGCGCAAACATTTTGTGAGCAAAGCGTTGAAATTGAGCCGGAAAACGGGCTTTTCCGGCACCGGCTCGGCCAGCTGCACCTCGGCCGGAACCGCCTGGAAGACGCCCTGCAGGCATTTGAAAAGGCCGAGCAGCTGGGCCATGATTCCCATGAGTTTATCCAGCAGGTTCAAGCGCGCCTTTCAGCGTGCAGTACCCCCGGGGCCGAAGAGACACTGAACTGAGGAAACATGGGAAACGATTATAAACCAATCGATTTAAGCCGAATCAGGACTTATTCGCTGTCGGAAAGAAAAAGCAAAGTTTCCGAAGCCCTCTTTGCCAAAACCTATCAGGCAGGGTCCTCCTTTCAGGACTTTATTGACACGCTGCCGGACATTCTGGCCGGCAGCGACCTCAGACAAGTTGTTTCCTGCCTGGCGACGGCCTTTTTGAAAAAAAAAATCCGGGTCTGGGCCATGGGCGCCCATGTCATCAAAGTGGGGCTGAATCCGGTGGTTGTCGATTTGATGGAACGGGGGGTTGTTTCCGCCCTTGCCCTGAACGGGGCCGGAATTATCCATGATCTAGAAATCGCCATGACGGGCAGCACTTCGGAAGATGTGGCCGAAGCCCTGGACAGCGGCGATTTCGGCATGGCCCGCGAAACATGCGAGTTTCTCGGCGAGGCCATTCAGACGGCCGGAAACCATTCCATGGGGCTGGGTGAAGCGGTGGGCCGGGCGATAATCGCAAAGCGCCTGCCCAGAAGAGAACACAGCATCCTTGCTGCCGGGGCACGCCTGGGGATCCCGGTGACGGTTCACGTGGCCATCGGGACGGACATCCTTCATATGCACCCGGGGTTTGACCCCGAGAAGGCCGGAGGTGCAACCCACAGGGATTTCAGGATCTTTGCCTCCATAATTTCCCGGCTTCAGGGAGGGGTTTATTTAAATATCGGCTCGGCGGTCATATTGCCGGAAATCTTTTTGAAAGCTGTTTCTATCGCCCGCAACCTGGGCCATGAGCTGGAAAATTTCACCACGGTGAATATGGATTTTATCCGGCAATACCGTCCGCTGACCAACGTGGTCCACCGGCCCACGGCCAGGGGGGGCAAGGGGATCAACCTGGTGGGGCACCACGAGATCCTGCTGCCCCTGATCGCCGCGGGGGTGATCGAGCGGATCGGAAAAGACAGCAATTTGCGGGACCGTTTACCAGCGGACTCGCAGGATAAGGGCAAAAAAACCTGACGATTACGGACAACTTGAGGCGGCCTTTCGAATTCCGCTTGATTTTAAATCCTGTTCGCGTATGATAGGCGGCATCTATATTTCCGCCCCTGATCTTTTCCCGGGCCGACGGCCGGGGCTGACATAATTTATCAATTTTTTTTAATGGGTTAGTTCAATGCCGATTTATGAATACCACTGCAATGCCTGTACCTGGGACTTTGAATCTCTCGTATTCGGGACCGAAGTGCCTGTTTGTCCCTCCTGCAGCAGCAAGCAGGTCAGCAAGCTCATGTCGGCCTGCGGTTTTGTGAGCAGGGCAAGCGGCGGGGAGACGGTAAGCTCGTCGGCCGGTTCATCCTGCGGAGGATGCGCTGCAACAAGCTGTGCAGGTTGTGGATAGCGATGAACGGAAAAGTCAGCATCGGGACAAGAGGCAGCGCCCTGGCGTTATGGCAGTCCAACTGGGTCAAATCCGCCCTTGAAAAACAATTTTCTCATCTCTCCTTTGCATTGAAGGTCATCAAGACCAAGGGGGACAGGATTCTGGATGTCCCCCTTGCCAAGGTTGGCGGGAAAGGACTCTTTGTCAAGGAGATTGAAGATGCGCTGCTGGATGGGCGCATTGATCTTGCCGTTCACAGCATGAAGGACATGCCTGCGGAAATCCCGCCGGGACTGGCCATCGGCGCCATCCCCCGGCGTGAAAATCCACAGGATGTCCTGCTCTCCAAAAACGGACTCTCGCTTTCCAACCTGGCTGCCGGCGCCCGCATCGGCACCGGCAGCCTTCGCCGTGCCGCCCAGCTTCGATATGCCCGGAAAGACCTGGATGTCGTGCCCTTGAGGGGAAATCTTGACACCCGGATCCGGAAACTGACCACCGAAGATCTGGACGGCATCATTCTTGCCGCTGCGGGTGTCAGGCGGCTAGGCTTTGAAAGTAAAATCACCCAGTATCTGGACGAAAACATCATGCTTCCAGCGGCCGGCCAGGGTGCCCTTTGTATCGAAGTCCGTCAAAACGACCCCCGAATCACGCCCGTTGTTGGCGTGTTGAATCATCTGGAAACCCAAGCTGCCGTTCTTGGCGAACGTGCTTTTTTGAACCGGATCGGCGGAAGCTGCCAGGTCCCGGTGGCCGCTTACGGGAAAATCCAAAAGGAAATTCTTGTCCTGTGCGCCCTGGTGGCAGACATTGACGGAAAAACAATTATCAAAGAGACAGCCTCGGGATCCACCTTGCATTCCGTGGACATCGGGACTAAACTTGCAGACAGGCTTCTGGCCAGGGGCGCCAAAGAGCTGCTTGAAAAAATCGGGTTAACTGAACATGAAACTACAAAAAGGTAAAGTCTATCTGGTGGGCGCCGGACCGGGCGACCCCGGACTGATTACGGTCAAAGGCCTCCAGTGCATCCAGCAGGCCGATGTGATCATTTATGATTTTCTGGCCGCTCCCCAGCTTTTAAAATCCGCCGCAAAGGATGCCGAAATTATTTATGTGGGCAAAAAGGGCGGAGATCACACCCTGTCCCAAGGGGGCATCAACGCCCTGATCGTAAAAAAGGCCCAAGAGGGGCTCGCCGTAACCCGCCTTAAAGGAGGCGACCCTTTCATATTCGGACGCGGTGGGGAAGAAGCCGAGACCCTGGTGGAAAATGACATCCCCTTTGAAATCGTCCCGGGCGTCAGTTCCGCCATTGCGGCGCCCGCCTACGCAGGCATCCCCTTAACCCATCGCACCTTTAATTCCACCCTGGCGTTTATCACCGGACACGAGGACCCCGCCAAGGACGCTTCGCGCATCAACTGGGAAGCCCTGGCCAAAGGGATCGAAACCATCGTCTTTCTGATGGGGGTCAAAAATCTTCCCAATATCACCCGCCGCCTGGTGGAACATGGGATGGCCCCGGACACACCGGTCGCCCTGGTTCAATGGGGAACCACCCCGCGGCAAAAGACGGTGACCGGGACACTGCGGAACATCGTCGAACAGGTTCAATCCGCCGGGCTCTCATCCCCTGCCATTACGGTGGTGGGCCATGTGGTACAGCTGAGAGAAACCCTGAAATGGTTCGAAACCCGGCCGCTGATGGGAAAGGAAATCATTGTGACCCGGGCACGGGAGCAGGCCAGCGACCTGGTGAACCTTCTTTCCGACCTGGGCGCCCAGTGCCTGGAATGCCCCACGATAAAGGTGGTCCCGCCGGATGATTTCGCACCCCTGGACCGGGCCATCGAAAATATCGGCGCCTATGACTGGCTCATTTTCACCAGTATAAACGGGGTCAACTTCTTTTTTGAGCGGCTTTACGCACTTGGAAAAGACGTCCGGGTTCTGCATCAGCTGAAAACCGCCTCCATCGGCCCGGCCACATCCGGCAGGCTGCTTGAATTCGGCATCCGAAGCGATATCCTTCCTGAAAGTTTCCGGGCGGAATCCATTGTTGCGGCCTTTTCATCCCGAAATGTAGACCGCTGCAGGATCCTCCTTCCCCGGGCCAAAGAGGCCAGGCCCATTCTTCCCGTGGAGTTGCGGAAAATGGGGGCCCTGGTGGATGAAGTCGCGGCCTATCGCACCCGGGCGGACCGTGAAAACGTTGATCAGCTCCTGACTTGCCTGGAAGAAAAAAGCATCGATCTGATCACGTTTACCAGCTCATCCACGGTCTCAAATTTCAAGTCCCTTCTGCCCGCTGAAAAGTTTGAGGCCCTTATGGCCGGCGTGACCGTTGCCGTCATCGGGCCCATAACCGAGGAAACGGCCAGGAAGCTGGGATTTGATGTCCATATTGTGGCGGACACCTTCACCATCGAAGGCCTGTGCGACGCCATCGTTCGGTATTATACCCAATGAGGGACGTTCATTATCATCTGCCATGAACGAAAAAGAACACATCAGAAAATCGGTTAAGGAGCAAATCCAACCGCAGGCTCTGGATCTGATGCTGGACATCATCCTGGAAGTCATGCAGGCGCAGCGCGGCTCCATCATGCTGCTGGACAAAAAGGGCCAGGAGCTTACCATCAAAAGCGCACGCGGCTTGAAAGCTGAAATCATTCAGAAAACCCGGGTACGCCTGGGAGAGGGTATATCCGGGAAGGTCGTTTCCAGCGGTCAACCGCTTACCCTGGTTGGAAGCGCCGGCGAACCCGGCCGCAACATCCTGCCCGGCGACATGGTGAATCCGGATATCCGCACCGCTTACATTGCACCCATCCAGCTCTTTGACGGGACCATGGGCACGGTGAACATTGACGCGAGCCACTTAAGCCCTGAAATCCGTCCTGAAAAGGAACGTCAGGTCAAGGAAATCCTCCGGCGCTTTTCTGATTATCTGCTCCAGGTTGATTTTCCGGCAGCCCTGCCTGAGGAATCTTCTCAGCTCTATATGATGAATATTTTTCGGGAATACAGCACTCTGAGGGAGGTTCGCGTTGTTTTCGATTATATTTTTTATTTAATATCCGACCTTCTGGGGACCAAGCGGCAAGGGATTTTGCTGCTTAACAATCCTGAATCCGGTTTTTTTGATCTGGTATTGGGCTATGGCATTAATCAAAATCGATACCGCGAGGTCTATGAAGAACTTGTCCCGCAACTGAAAAATCCCAGGGTAGATTCGGCCAGCAAATTGACCACATTTAACCGCCAAGATATTTTAAAGGCCCCCGTGGGGTTCCTGCCCGGGAATTTTTTCATCCTCATCCCGTTAATATGGAATAATATAAAGCGCGGGCAGCTTTTCCTCTTTGTCGAAGATCTGCCCGTAATAGAAGACGCGACAAATGACCTCATACAGAAAGCCAGCGTTGCCGCTGCGAGAACGATTGAAAACTCCGCTTCCGACCAAAGGCTGCATGATTTCAAATTTACCGACAGCCTGACAGGAACATACAACTATGGACTCTGGTGGAAACGACTCCATGAGGAGTTCAGCCGTGCGAAACGTCTGAAAAGTTCCGACATATCCCTTATTGTGCTGGATATCGATCAGTTCGATCGCTTTAACCAGGCCCATGGGTATCTTGTGGGCGATCACCTGTTGCGGCTTATAGCCGATCGGATTAAAAGCTGCTTGCGCAACATCGACATGGTGGGAAGGATCGGCGGCGATGAATTCGGCATCGCACTGCCCGACACCCCCAAAGCGGACGCACGGATCATAGCGGATCGTATTCAGGCGGCGCTTGCCATACTCCCGGATGAGATGCGCATAAAAGTTGCGCACCCTTTTTCCTTAAGCGCTGGAATCGCCGGGTTCCCGCATGATGGCGACTCGCCGGAGAAACTTGTGGAAAAAGCAAAAATGGCGCTGGTATCCGCAAAAATTATGGGGGGCGGCAACATTAAATTATTTGCCGGTTTAGAGGAATAACGGGGACAGTGTTTCACATACAGACGGTCATAGGTTCCCTAACCATCATTCTTGCCGACCTCCTTATTATCTATGCGGGTTTCTGGTCTGTGCTCTCTCTGCTTTCCGGGTTTTCCGCCGGGTTGCGGGCCGTCCTGCAGCACCCCCACCTGTTTTTATCAGCGTTCACGCTGATTACGCTCCTTGCATTGCCGGTTGCCCGGCTATATTCCTTCAGAGAATATATCCTGCCCCTGGAACTGATCCGGCGAACTGTCTGTTCTTTTTTAGTGGCCATCGGATCCATCGCGACGCTGGTCTTCTTTGTCCAAAGCATGGCGGTGATCCATTGGCACCTGATCCCGACCTTATCTGTCATTTTTGTATGCCTGTTTTTTTTCCGGTACCATCTTTTTTATGGAATGCACCAGAACAGGGAAAAGATTTTAATCCTGGGGGCCACCGAACAGGCCCGGAAAATTATCCAGGCAACCGGTCTGAAAAAAACCAGGGCTTATAACGTCATCGGGATCATTACGACTCTGGATGGCCAGGTGGGCCGTACCTTCGAAGGGATTCCGATTCTCGGTCTGGTGGGCCAGATGGAAGAAATCCTGGCCGTACATGACGCGAACAGCATTATCGTGACCCTCAGGGACCGCAGGGGAAAATTGCCGGTCCGGGAACTGCTCGAGGCCAAAGTGGCCCATATCAGGATACAGGAAGGCTCTGCATTTTATGAAAAGATAAAGAAAAAAACGAACATCGATGAATTCCTGAAGCCCAGCTGGTTTATTTTTGAAGATGGATTTTACCATACCTCTCTTACGGGATTCGTCAAACGCATTCAAGGGATAATTGTATCGGTGATTCTTCTGACGGTCCTTTCCCCGGTGATCCTGATCGTGATCATCTTAATCAAAATTGATACCCCCGGCCCGGTTTTTTTTGTACAGGAACGCGTCGGCTTACACGGCAATACCTTTCGCTTAATTAAATTCAGATCCATGCGCGTTGATGCGGAATTGATGAGCGGACCGAAGTTTGCGGAGAAAAAAGATCCACGAATTACACGGGTGGGCGGGATTATCCGGAAGCTCCGGTTAGATGAGATTCCCCAGTTTATCAATATTTTTAAAGGGGATATGGACATGGTCGGCCCAAGACCCGAACGCCCGGTTTTTGTCCGGCAACTCGAAGCGCACGTACCCTATTACAATCTGCGACACACCGTCCGGCCCGGTCTGACGGGTTGGGCGCAGGTGAACTACCCTTATGGTGAAAATATTGAGGACGGCAGGGAAAAGCTTCAGTACGATCTCTATTACGTCAAGCATTTTTCCTGGTACCTGGATGTATTAATCATATTCCTTACCATCAAAACGGTGCTTTTCGGCAAGGGGCAATAGCGTGATCAAAATGAACTTATAAACTTATGTACGTCCCCTAATTAAATGTTGACAGCACCAAACGGTATATTTATAGTATTCGATTTTAATGATCAGGAATACGTCAAATGGAAATTATCGTAAAGAGCAATTTTGATCTGAATTTTGATCCCATGGAAATCAAGGCGGACGGAATTACTCTCAGAAGTCTTTTAATGGATCTCGGAACCGAGCAGCACGCCAACGTCGAATTCATTGACCCTAAGAGCAACGAAGTGGACGATTTCTTCACCGTCTGCATCAACGGTCGAGAATACAGATATCTGCCCGCACGGCTGGACACCCGGTTGAGTCAGGGAGACGAGGTTAGAATTACCGTACTGCCCATGGGTGGCGGGTGTAATTATCCGAGGCCCGAAGAGAGAAAGGATATTTTTTTATGAAAGCTTTTCGTTACACCCAAGAAATGGAAGCACGCTACACCCAGCAGGGATGGTGGGGGGGCGCCACTTTTCTGGATTATCTGGACCGCAACGCCCGGCAAATACCCCATAAGGAAGCACTGACCGATTCAAAAAACAGGATGACCTTCGCCCAGGTCAAGCAGTGGTGCGACCGGGTGGCGCTGGGGCTGCTCAAGCTCGGGTTGCAGAAAGACGATGTGGTCATGGTGCTGCTGCCCAACATCGCAGAGGCCCTGCTGCTCCGGTTTGCTCTGCCCAAGGCCGGCATTATCGGCACGGTGGGCCCCATGACCCTGCGGCAGCGGGAGTGCGAATATGCGCTCGAGTATGTGGAGGCCAAGGCGATCTTCATGGTGCCCCAGTTTCACAATTTCGACTACTGGGACATGATCCAGAAAATCCGCCCCAACCTGCCACATTTAAAACACATCATCATCGCCGGCGACCAGGTGCCCCCAGGGGCCATCTCCCTCAAGGAGATGGCCCAGAGTCCCCTGGAGGAGGAGTATCCTCCCGGTCATCTGGAAAAAACAAGCATGGGGCTCCACGATGTGATCGCCCTGGGGATGACCACCGGGAGCACCGGCATGCCCAAATTTGCCGAGATGACCCACTGGCAGACCTGGTCCGGTCCCATCCGGGCAAAAGCCTGGAATATTACCGAAAAAGATGTCTGTGCCGCCATCGCCTCCCTGGTGGGAGGGTTGGGCCATACGATCCCCCTGTTCATCGCCCCTTACGTGGGCGCCCGGGTGGTCCTGCTGGAGAGATTCGACGGGGAAGGCGCCTTGAGGATCATCGAGAAGGAACGGGTCACCGTTGCCAGCGGCGTTCCCGCCCAGCTGGCATTGATGCTGCGTCACCCCAATTTTGCCCGGTATGACGTGAGTTCCCTGCGGGTTTTTTTCTGCGCCGGAGCCGTCCTGCCCGCAGATTTCGCCAAGGAAGTGGAGGAAAAGATGGGATGCCGGATCGTTACCGCTTTCGGCGTGCTGGAAGGCTGCCCCATCTCTCTGACCCACTATGACGACCCGGTTGACGTGCGCAGGGCTTCGGTGGGCAGACCCTTTCCCGGCAACGAGGTCAAGCTGGTGGACGAAGAAGGCCGCGCAGTGCCCGAAGGAGGGGCCGGGGAATTTCTGGTCAGAGGTCCCTATACCGCCGGCGGCCTGTATAAGGATCCCGAGGGCACGCTCAAAATGTGGGGCGGGCAAAAAGACGGCTGGTGCGCCACAGGCGACCTGGGCAAAATCGATGCGGCAGGAAATCTGCACATTGTCGGCCGCCGCAAGGATATCATCATCCGGGGGGGCCAGAATATCGCGCCGGCCGAAGTCGAGGCCCTGCTGGTGGCGCATCCCAAGATCGTCAATGTGGCCATCGTACCCATGCCCGACCCGGTGATGGGAGAAAAGGCCTGTGCCTGTGTGATCACCAAGCCGGGGCTGGATCTGACCTTTGAGGAGATGGTATCCTTTCTCAAGGAAAAAGGCATTGCGCCTTACAAGCTGCCCGAACGGCTGGAGCTTTTTGACCAATTCCCCATGTTGGCGGATGCGCAAAAAATCTCCAAACGGGAACTTGCCGCCCATGTGGCCGAAAAATTGAAGGCCGAGGGTAAAATATAGTAAAAGGAGAAAAATATGCCAGAATACTCTGTGGTGGGCAAGCCTCTGCCCAGAATAGACGGAAAGGTCAAGGTCACCGGCCAGGCAGTCTACGCTGCCGATCTGGCCTTGCCGGGCATGCTGTACGGAAAGATTCTAAGAAGTCCTTATGCCCACGCGAAAATACTCAACATCGACACCCGCAAGGCGGAAAAACTGCCCGGTGTCCGGGCGGTGGTGACCGGCAGGGATTTTCCCGGCATTCCTTTCGGTCACATGCCCTTTACCCGGGACCAGCTGCCCCTGGCCATGGACAAGGTCCGCCATGTGGGAGAAGCCGTGGCGGCGGTGGCGGCCATTGATGAAGACATTGCCGAGGAGGCCCTGGACCTGATCGAGGTCGCCTATGAGGAACTGCCGGCGGTCTTCACCGCCGAAGAAGCCTTGAAGGAAGGCGCGCCGCTGGTCCATGACCGCAAGGACGGGAACATGCTTTTTAAGGCCAACTACCACTGGGGGGACGTGGAAAAGGGCTTTGCGCAGTCCGATTATATCCGCGAGGAAAGATTCCAGACCCACCGGGCCACGGCAGGCTTTATCGAACCCCATGCCGTGCTGGCCAGCGCCGATGCCTCGGGCCGGATTACCCTCCAGGCGTCCAAGCAGAGCCCCTACATCACCTGGCGGCATTTCTGCCGGGCCATGGACCTGCCCCTGAGCAAGGTGCGCATCATCAATCCTTACGTGGGGGGCGGTTTTTCCGGCAAGCACGAACCCTTTGACCTGGACTTTGCCGCCGCCCGCCTGTCCCAGAAGACCCAGCGGCCGGTCAAGATCGTGCTCAACCAGGATGAGGTCATCTCCTTTTACAAGCAGCGCCAGCATAAAAAATCGTTGATGAAAATCGGGGCCAAGAAGGACGGCACCCTGATGGCCGTTGACTGCAAGGTGCTTGCCGAGGGCGGCGCCTATGCCAACCAAACCGCCTTTGAGCTCTGGATTTTCTGCAACTATACCAATTTCCCCTACCGGCTGCCCAATCTCAAATTCGAGGCCATCCGGGCGTACACCAACAATATTCCCTCCGGCACCATCTACGGTCACGGCGGACTTGCCGGCCGCTACGTTTATGAGTCCATGCTCAGCATCGTGGCCGATGATCTGGGAATCGACCAGCTGGAATTTCGGCTCAAAAATGCTCTCCGGCAGGGGGACACCACGGCCCACGGGCAGGCGGTGGATTTCGTGACCGTGGACCAGGCCCTCAAGCAGGTGGCCGAGGGGATCCAATGGGAAGAGCATAAAGCCAACAGGAAGCCCTATCAGGGTGTGGGGTTTTCCTCGGTCATCCACTCTCCCGGGACCCGCATGGGCGGCCATCACTCTTCGACTTCCCTGGTGAAAGTGGTCGAAGACGGCACCATCTCCCTTATTACCGGCTGCACGGAACTGGGTCAGGGTTGTGATACCATCCTGGCGCAGATCGCCGCCGAGGTGCTGGGGTTGCAGCTGGATGACGTCAGTGTGGCCACCGAGGACAGCGACGGCGCGGTGCTGGAGGCCGGAATGTTCGGCGGCCGGGGCACCCCCATCGGCGGGGTTTCCATGTTAAAGGCCGCCGAAGACGCCAGGATGCAGATTGCCGAACTGGCTGCCGAAGAGCTGCAAACCGCGCCGGAGAACCTGGAGTTCAGGGACCGGGGAATCTATATCAAAGGCAAGGATGAAAGGGCCATGTCCTTTCAGGATGCCGCCCGGCTGGCCTATTACAAAAAAGGCATACCGGTTTACGGCCGGGGCTACTACCACATTCCCGACGTGGAGGTCCATGACCTCTACGGGGGCGGGGGCGGCCGGTCCGCAAAGGGCTGGGCCAGCGCGGCCCATGCAGCCAAAGTCGAGGTTGACCCCGAGACCGGGCATGTGAAGATCCTCAAGTCCGTGGGCGCCGTCGATTGCGGCCAGCCCCTCAACCCCCTGCTGCTTGCGGGTCAGGAAGAAGGGTCCATGGCTTTTGCCTACGGCCTGGCGCTGTACGAAGATACGAAAATCGATGAAAAGGGCCGGCCGCTGATCCGCTCGTTAACGGACTACAAGCTGCCCACCGCCGCGGAAGGCATCGATCACACCAGCATTCACATCATCAACCCGTCCCCCTACGGCGCCTTCGGGGCCAAAAGCGGCGGCGAGATATTTTCCCTGCTGGGGGCGGTCACCATCGCCAATGCCGTTAAGGACGCCATCGGCGTGCGCATAATGGACATTCCCCTTACCCCGGAGAAAATCTTAAAGGCTCTTAAGGAAAAAAAAGACAAGGAGGCAGCATGAATTATGTCAGACGGTTGCCCAAATTCGAATATTTGGCGCCCCAGACAGTGCAGGAAGTATGCGCTTTACTCGCCCAATACGGTGAGAACGCAGCGATAATAGCGGGGGGAACCGACCTGTTGCCCAAGATGAAACGCCGGGAAACGGTCCCGCAGCATCTGATCTCTCTGGAAAACATACCCGGCCTGGACCGCATTGAGTATAGCGATGCCGATGGTCTGCGCATCGGCCCTGCGGTTACCATGCACAGTATCCGGAATTTCCCGGTCATCCGGGAAAAATTCGGTGCGCTGGCCCAGGCAGCCGCCGACCTCGGGTCCGCGCAGATCCGGAATCTGGCCACCCTGGCAGGCAATCTGTGCAACACGGCGCCCTGTGCCGACACCCCGCCGGCCCTGATCGCCATGGGTGCCAGGCTGAAGCTGGTTCACGCCGCGGGGGAGAGAACCGTGCCCATTGAGGAATTCTTTCTTGAACCCTTTAAGTCGACACGCAAAAACATTGAGTTTCTGGCTGAAATTCAAGTGCCTGCTCAGGCCCCCGGCAGCCGCGGGGTATATCTGAGGCACACCCTCAGGGGCGCCATGGAATACCCGCTGGTGGGTGTGGCGGTGCTCCTCGACCTGGAGGGGCAGGTCTGCAGGGACATCAAGGTCGCCGGCAGCGTCTGCAGTCACTGCTGGCGCCGGGAAGGATGCAAATTTCCCTGCGGCACCCCCTTCAGGGCGACGCGCACCGAGGAAGTCCTGAGAGGCAAGAAACTGGATGACACCCTGATCCAGGAGGCGGCGCAGATCGCCGCCAAGCAGGCCCGCCCCCTGGTCAACACCAACTATGCCCGGGACATGATAAAGGTTTTCACCCGGCGGGCTGTGACCCTGGCCTGGAAGGGATCCACGCAACTTGAAAAAAAATAACCGGTCGCAACCTGTTTGCAACCTCGGGAAGGAGTAATTTCTCTTGAAACAAACCATAGAACTTAACATCAACGGGAACCTTTACGAAGTGGAAATCGACCAGCGCAGAACGCTGCTTGAGGTCTTACGGGAAAACCTCGGACTGACCGGCACAAAAAAAGGCTGCGACGAGGGCGAATGCGGCGCCTGCACGGTTCTTCTCGACGGCAAGGCCGTTCCTTCCTGCCTGCTGCTGGCCATCCACGCGCAAGGCAAAGAGATTCTCACCGTTGAAGGCCTGGCCCAAAACGGGGTTTTACACCCCCTGCAGCAGGCATTCCTGGAAAACGGCGCCTTTCAATGCGGTTTCTGCACGCCGGGGATGCTGCTGAGCGCCAAAGCGCTGCTGAACGAAAACCCGCATCCCACCGAAGATGACGTCATCCAGGCCATCGCCGGCAATTTGTGCCGCTGTACCGGCTATACCCGTATCGTCAAGACCATTCTTGCGGTGGCCCAATCCAATCCGTAACCGGCGCCGATACTTTTCAGCGCCGGTGCGCGGATGGGGTTTTTGCCGTGCACGTCGACGAAAATGTCGAATTCACGATAGGTTATCGACACACATTTCCTGGCCGCAACAAAACGTCCTTTCCCCGGAGAAAGGTCCCGGATAAAATAACCTGCAATATCAGTCAGAAAGGATTTTTTTCAATTCTGGCACAAAGATTGCTATCCTAACGCTCCGTGGTTCTTTATTCTCCATCACCCGATAATATGTCAAGGAGGGTCATCATGAAGTTATCCCGTAGAGAACTGATGAAGCTCGGCCTGGGTTGCGCGGCGGTATCCATGCTGCCCCACCGCCTTTTTGCAGCCCAGCAATCTGCCCTGATCCTGCGTCGCATCCCTTCAACCGGCGAAATGATACCGGCCATCGGCATCGGCACGGCCCGCAGGTACGACGTCGGGGCTTCGGCGGACCAGCGCCTGGTCCTCAAGGAAGTTATCCGGCTTTTCCAGCAGATGGGGGGCAAGCTCGTTGACACGGCCCCGCGGTACGGCACGGCAGAATCGGTTGTGGGCGACCTGGTCACGGAACTGGGCATCCGGGACTCGCTTTTTATCGCCACCAAGGTCATGCAGGAAGGCGGCGAGGCGGGTTTGGCCGAAATGGAAGAGTCCTGCAAAAGGTTTCGGACAAAAATGATCGACCTGATCGCCGTGCACAACCTGGTTGACGTCCAGACCCAGCTGGCCACCCTCAGAGAGTGGAAAGCCGCCGGACGCGTCCGCTATCTGGGGATCACGGCCTCCAGTGACGGTCGATATGACGACTTCCTGGATGTGATGTCCAAGGAAAAGCTCGACTTTATCCAGATAGACTATGCCCTGGACAACCGGAACGCGGCCGACAAAATCCTGCCCCTGGCCGCCGACCGCGGCATGGCCGTCATGATCAATCTTCCCTTCGGCCGGGCCGGTCTCTTTGAGGCCACCAAAAATCAGAAGCTTCCGGAATGGGCGGCCGAGTTCGACTGTGCCAGCTGGGCCCAGTTTTTCCTCAAATACATCCTGTCCCACCCGGCGGTGACCTGCGCCATACCGGGCACGGCCAAGGTCGAGTACCTGGTGGACAACCTGGGAGCCGCCCGGGGCCGTCTGCCGGACGCGGCGCTGCGCCGTCGCATGGAAGACTTTATCGACAAACTCCCGCGCGTGCCTTCCGCCAAGAAAGGCAAAAAAAAGAAATAATGAGAACCCGACAACCCTTCGCTGCCCGGCGCTTGCATGCGGATTTGACCTTCCGTAAGGGGTAAAATATGGCTCCGGAAAACCAGGGCGCAGCTTCACCGTCAACCGGCCGGCTGCGCCGAACTCTGACGCAGACGATCCATGTGAAGCCCGACGAGCTGCGAGCGCTGGTCTGGTCTTGCATCTACTTTTTCTGCATCCTGTCGGCCTACTACGTGATCCGCCCCATCCGGGATGAAATGGGAGTTGCCGGCGGCGTGAAGAATCTGCCCTGGCTGTTCACCGGAACGCTTCTGGGGATGGTCGCCCTCAATCCACCCTTTGCGGCCCTGGTGACCAAGCTCCCCCGCCTGCGGTTCGTTTCCATCACCTACCGTTTTTTCATGGCCAACCTGTTGATTTTTTTCCTGCTGCTGCAGGCGACAACCGGATCACAGCATATCTGGGCGGGCCGGATTTTTTACATGTGGACAGCCATCTTCAACCTGTTCGTCGTTTCGGTGTTCTGGGGCTTCATGGCCGACATGTTTACCAGCAGTCAGGGGGGGCGCCTGTTCGGGCTCATCGGAGCCGGCGGCACCCTCGGCGCCATCCTTGGTTCGAGTATCACGGCCATTTCCGCCCAAAGGCTGGGCACCGCCTCGCTGCTGCTGGTTTCCATTTTTCTGCTCGAACTGGCCGTCCGGAGCGTGCACCAGCTGTCCAAGTCACAGGGGCGATCCCAGGACTACTCCCGGCGGGCAACATCGGCCGAATCGCCCATCGGCGGGAAGATTCTTTCCGGTCTGACAAAAGTCTGGCAATCTCCCTACCTGCTCGGCATCTGCGCCTACATGCTGCTCTATACGATCCTTTCAACCTTCCTCTATTTCGAGCAGGCAACTATCGTGGGGCAGGCCTACGTCAACCGGGCGGCCCGGACCGCTCTTTTTGCGAAAATCGATCTTTGGGTTAACATTCTGACCCTCTTCACACAGATCTTCCTGACCGGCCGCATCGTCAAGGTGCTGGGCGTTGCCCTCACCTTGACGGTCGTGCCTACCATCACGCTCATCGGGTTCACCAGCCTGGGCGCCATGCCCGCGCTGATTGTGGTGGTGATCTTTCAGGTTTTCCGGCGGGCCGGCAGCTACGCGGTCGTCAGACCGGTCCGGGAACTTCTCTTTACGGTCGTGCCCCGTGAAGACAAGTACAAGTCCAAAAATTTTATCGATACCTTTGTCTACCGCCTCGGCGATCAGATCGGCGCCTGGACTTCGGGTCTTCTCGTGCTGATGGGTCTCAGCGTGGCCGGAATCGCCCTTGCCGCCCTGCCCCTGTCCGTCCTCTGGATGGCGACCGGATTCTGGCTGGGCCGGAAACAGGAAGCGCGCGCAGCCGAAACCAACCCCGCAAAATAATTTGCCATAGGCCCGGCTAGATGATATGAAGACCACAGATGGGTATCATCGACGTACATATTCATAACGATTAAAAACGTCTATATTGCCCTGTCAGGGCTGCCGCCCGGGAAGCTGCTGGAGTGTTTTCCCTCCATGAAAAAATTCTGCCGTAAATTTCTGTTCGGCACCGATTTTCCGGGTGTGCCGGGCATAAAAAAACTACGACGTCATCGGGCAGATTGTTCAAGACGACAGGATCATGGAGCGCATCGGGTATCAGAACGCCTGGGAACTGTTCGGCTTCTGGAACGAAACCTGAATATAAAAACCATAGGGAAAGGAACGAGTTATGAAGATATCAAAAGACCTGTCTGTCGGAAAAATTTTAGAAAAAAGCGCGCGCACGGTTCCGGAAAAAGTCGCGCTGGTAGCCGGGGACCTGCGAAAAACGTTTAAAGAATTAAATGGTATGAGCGACAGCCTGGCCGGCGCTTTTTCGTCGCTGGGATTTAAAAAGGGTGACCGGGTCGCCATCTACATGAGAAACTCCGTTGAACTCTTCGTTTCTTTTTATGCCCTCCAGAAACTCGGGGTCATCGTGGTATGGGTCAATCCCATGTACCGGATGGTCGAGTCTGAGTTCATATTAAAAAATTCAGGGGCCAAAGGGGTGGTCATCTTCAGGCAGTGGGACGGCTACGACTATCTGGACTCCATTACGGCTATCCACAAGGACCTGCCTGAACTGGAATCCATCATACTGGTGGGCGAAGGACAAGGCCGGGGCGTTCATCTGTTCCACGATTTGTTGACCCGGGACGCCCGGCACCCATTTTCCCCGCCTCCCATCGACCTTACGGAAGATCTGTCCATGCTGATCTACACCTCCGGAACCACGGGAAAGCCCAAGGGGGCCATGATTACCCACTACCAGGCGATCCGGGCGGGATGGGAATATTCCCGGGGGGTTGATGCGGCATCCGGTGACATTTTCATCGGCATTTTACCCATGACCCATTCATACGGCTGCGGTTCAATTCTGATTCAGCCCGTACTGCTCGGTGCGACCGTGGTGCTCATGGAAAAATTTGAAGTGGAAGCGGCCTTCAAGCTGATTGAAAAAGAAAAAATTACCCTGCAGCTGGGGTCCCCGACCCATTATATCCTGGAATTGAATCACCCGCGCCGGAAAAATTATGATTTGACCTCTCTGCGGGCCGGCCTCATTGCCGGGCAACGGGCGCCGGAGGGCTTAATTACCCGGGTGGAAAAAGAGCTGGGAATTTACCTGACCTCATTCTGGGGATCGACGGAGGTCGGCCCCGGGCTGGGAATCATTTGCCCT
>JAUYIZ010000277.1 GCA_030688615.1 Desulfobacterales bacterium
TCGAAAATGTCCGCAAGTTGTTCGGCTGCGGGAATATCCAGCTTGTTCAGTACCACCAGCTGGGGTTTTTCAGCCAGATGTTGGCCGTACATGGAAAGTTCCCCATTGATTTCATCATAGGACGCGAGGGGATTTTCCGGGTCGATGCCGGCGGCGTCCAGCAGGTGGATCAGCATGCGGGTGCGTTCAATGTGCTTTAAAAATTTAATTCCAAGCCCCACTCCCCTGTGCGCGCCTTTGATCAAACCGGGTATGTCGGCCACCACGAAAGGTTCCTGTTGACCGGTATTGACGACGCCCAAATGGGGGCTGAGGGTTGTAAAGGGGTAGTCCCCGACGGCCGGACACGCGGCAGAAATGGAACGGATGAGGGTGGATTTGCCTGCGTTGGGAAGGCCGATGATTCCGACGTCCGCCAGCAGCTTGAGTTCGACTCTGAGGGTTTTGACCTGTCCGGGTTCACCCGGCTGCGCAAAACGGGGGGCCCGGTTGGTGGACGTGGCAAAATGCTTGTTGCCCAGCCCGCCGCGGCCGCCGCTGGCCACGATAAAGGTTTCCTCCGGTCCGACCATGTCTTTGATCAGCTCTCCGGTGGAAGCATCATAGATGAGTGTGCCGGGCGGGATTTCGAGAATGATGTCTGCGCCGTTTTTGCCGGTTTTGCGACTGCTCTGGCCGGCCGTTCCCTTTGCGGCTTTGAAGTGAGATTTATGTTGAAAATGATACAGGGTCTGTTTGCGTGTCGTCGTGCGCAACAGCACGTCCCCGCCTTTTCCGCCGTTCCCGCCGTCCGGCCCGCCCCGCGGGATAAACTTTTCACGTCGAAAGCTTACGCAACCTTTTCCGCCGTCGCCGGATTGAACAATAATAATGACCTCGTCAACGAATTTCACTCTTCATAAACGCTTACTTTTTTTCGGGAACGGCCCATCCTTTCAAAAGTGACGATGCCGTCGGTTTTCGCAAAGAGTGTGTAGTCCCTTCCCATCCCCACATTTGTCCCCGGGTGTATTTTTGTGCCAACCTGCCGTGCCAGTATATTACCGGCTTTAACCAGTTGGCCGCCAAATCGTTTAATGCCCCGCCGCTGGCCCTTGCTGTCCCGGCCGTTTCGGGAGCTGCCCCCCGCTTTTTTATGTGCCATAAGTCATACTCCTTTATAAAAACCCGTCAGGCTTCGATCTGATCGATTCTTACCGCGGTAAACGGCTGACGGTGTCCCTGTTTGCGACGATATCTCTTGCGCCGTTTATACTTGAAGACAATAATTTTTTTGGCCTTTCCCTGTTCCACGATATGGCCTTTAACGCGCAAATTTTCCAGAACCGGTTTCCCGATGCGCACATCCTCGCCGTCAGCGTACATCAGCACGGTGTCAAAAATAATCGGCGACCCGACTTCCCCGTACATTTTCTCGATTCTCAGTGTTTCACCTTCCTGGACCTTATATTGCTTCCCGCCTGTATTTAAAACCGCATACATGTAGCTGTCCCCTTTCAAAAAAGACTTTTCCCCATTAATGCTGAAAATATTCTTCTTAATTATTTTATCAGCTTATGTCAACAAAAATATTACCGCAAGATAAATATGCTTGACATGAAAGCCAATATTATTATTATCTTCCCCAAGGGGGCTGTCGCACAAAACAATTCATCGTCCACCAACACAGTCGAGCGACCTCTGCAAAAACCCCGTAAAGGAAAGATATGGAAATCGTATCTATTGCCATCAGCAAAAAAAAAGGCACCCGCAAGGCCTGCGTCGATTCTGCCAATGTAATCAAGGATCACGGCCTCGAAGGAGACGCACACGCCGGGGACTGGCACAGGCAGGTCAGTTTCCTGTCCTCCGAGAGCATTGATATCATGGTCGACAAAGGGCTTGATGTCTCTTTTGGCGACTTTGCTGAAAATGTCGCAACCACCGGAATCGAATGGAAATCCCTGCCCGTCGGCACCCGGGTAAAACTGGGGGATGCCGTCCTGGTTGAAATCACTCAAATCGGCAAAGAGTGCATTCGAAAATGTGCCATTTATTATCAGGCTGGCGACTGTATCATGCCCAAGGAAGGGGTGTTTGCCAAAGTCGTTGCAGGGGGAACGATTCGCTGCGGCGATGCGATACAGGTTTTATAGGGAATTTATTGTGGGGCTGATGTGACCAATTTCATAAAACACCCGGTAACCAACTGGGATCAAACCGCAAAATTCGTCGAGCAGAAACTTATCGCGGAAGAGCCTTTATCCATAAGAGTTCAGGGGAAACCCTATTCCGTTATCATGCGCACCCCGGGAGACGAGAAGGCCCACGTGGCCGGATTCTGCCTGGGAGAGGGGCTTGTGGAGGATCCGGACGATTTTAACACCCTGGGGTTCTGCGAGGATGAAGACCTGAATGTCGTGACCGTTACGCTCAAGCCGGCCCGGAGGGATAAAATCGCGCAACACCTGGAAAGGCGCGGGTTCATCAGTCAGACCAGCTGCGGCATTTGCGGCAAAGAAGTGATAAAGGATCTGTATCAACTCATCCGGCCGGTGGAAAACAACAGTAAAGTGGATATCAACAGGGCGCTGCAGAGCCTGGACGGGCTATCGGACATCCAGCCCCTGCGTGACCTGACCCAGACGTGCCATGCCGCAGTGATATACGACTCGGATTTCAAGCTGCTGTCGGTGGCCGAGGATGTAGGCCGGCACAACGCACTGGACAAGGCCATCGGCAAGCTTTTTCTGGCCGGCCGGCTTCATCTGGCCGCGCTGCTGATTCTGTCTTCCCGCATCAGTTATGAGCTGGTGCAGAAAGCCGCCCAGGCCCGGATTCCCATCATACTCGGCATGTCTCGGCCGACCTCCCTGGCCGTTCAGCTCGCTTCCCAGCTGAACATTACCCTGGCCTGTCTGTCCAAGGAATCGGGGATGGATATATTTTGCGGGGCCCATCGGCTGATCTAGCCCGAGTTTCCTACTTAAAGTTTACCACGATGCATAACCATTTGTAAATAAAGGTGTTTATGGTTTTTCTGACTATGCCCTAAAAATAATAACATAAAAGACACTAAATTAAAGCTTGACTTTCAATTTACTATGCCCTAATATCTTCTTCAAAAAGGAGGTGTGGGCATGGAACGGCTCGAAACCAAGAAAGTCAGCGGTCACACTTATTACTATTATTCCGAGTGGGGCTGGGTTAACGGCAAATGCAGACGCAAGTGGCAAAAATACCTTGGCAAATTGCAAGACATTGTCAATGCCTGCGAGGGAGGAGGGCCGGCCCCGGCCTATGCGGAGATATTTCAGTGGGGGTTGCCCTCCGCCTTGTGGCGGGAATGTTCCCTGGCCAGCGTGATGGAGCAAATCGATGCGCTATGCCCTAAGCGTAATCAGGGGCTGAGTACGGGTCAGTACCTGGCCATCGCGGCGCTTAACCGTGCGATTCGGCCCCAGAGCAAACGCTGCATGTGGGAATGGTTCTCCCAAACCGTGCTGCTCCGCTACCTGCCTGAGGCTTCCAAGGAGGCCCTGAGTTCGCAGCGCTTCTGGGATCATATGGACAGAATCGACGCGGATGCGGCAGCGGCGATCTGGAAGAACATTCTAAGGGATGTGGCCGAACGTGAAGGGTTGGATCTGTCTTCGATTTCCTATGACGGAACGAACTTTTATACTTTCATCGACACCTTCAACCTTCGATGCCAGATCGCCAAGCGCGGCAAGAACAAACAAGGGCGGAACAACCTGCGGCAGGTCAGCTATGCGCTTTTCTGTTGTGCGGATGGCCACATGCCGCTGTTTTACGATGTCTACGAAGGCAACCGCAACGACGCCAAGGAGTTTCCGTTGATCCTGCAAAGGTTCAATGCTTTTCTCGGCGAGCTTTGCGCGCAAAGATGCGGGCCGGCGGATATCACGCTGGTCTTTGACAAAGGAAACAACTCGGCGTCCAACTTTACCCTGATCGATGAGATGGGACTGCACTTCGTTGGCTCGGCGAAGCTGGACGAACATAAGGACCTGGCGCGCATATCCAACGACGATGTACGCTTTGTTACTTGTGATGCGGTCGGGCTCGAAGGGACCAAGTCCTTCCGGGTCGAAAAGGCGGTCTATGGCAAGGAACGCATTGTGGTGGTTAGCTTCAACCAGAATCTTTTCAATACCCAGTGGCTGACGCTGCAGAATGACATGCACAAGGCGATGGAGCAGCTTTGCGCGTTACGCCAGAAGCTGCAGGATCGGGCTGATGGCCTGATTCAGCGCGGCCGAGCTCCCACGGTGCAGTCGGTGCAGAAGCAGTGTGAGGGCATTTTGAGCCGACAGTATCTGAAACAGATTATCAACGTGCAGATATGTGAAGGGCCTCAGAATACAGCACAACTGGACTATACGATTGATTCGGCTGCTCTTAATGAACTATCCGACACCCACCTTGGCAAGAACCTGATCATTACAGACCGGGCGGCCTGGGATGATGCCAGAATCATCCAAGCCTATCGCAGCCAGTTCATCATCGAGAACGTCTTCAAAGAGATGAAGGATCGCAAGAGTGGCACCTGGTGGCCACTGAATCACTGGACGGACTCCAAGATCAGGGTCCATGGATTCTATTGCACTATCGCCCTTTTATTGCGAGCGCTGATGTGGCGGCGCATAACAAAGGCGGGGGTTCGGCTTTCCATGAGCAGACTGCTCTCAGAACTTGACGATATTCGGGAGGTGATCAATATCTATGCCAAAAAACGCGGCCAGAAGACTGTCCGCAGGCAATCTGTGCTGAGCAAAACCTCAGAACTCCAGGACAAACTGATCGCGATTCTTGGCCTCAAGGAAGAAGCGAACAGAGTTTTAGGGTAAGGATTCACTCTGCGAATCCTTATTCATTACAGCTATTTATATAAGACCTTTTTCATAACTCGGAAACTCGGGCTAGCGCACAACTACCGGCCGGCGGCTTCCCTGCGGATGCCGATGGCGATTTTAAACAGCACCGTCAGTATCAGCAATCCGGTTGCCCACACGCCCAGCCCGATCATCACTTCGGGCACTGTCGGAAGATATTCCGTCACATGATTTAACGGGGAGGGAATAAATCCGCCGGCGATGGTTCCCATGCCCTTGTCAATCCAGGCGCCTGCAAAGACCGCAACGCAGGCAACCGCTAAAACGGTCTCATTTTTGCGCGTGGTCGGAACAGCCAGCAGAAAAATCCCGGTTACGGACATCCAAAGAGACGACCACATCCAGGGAACCATCGCGTCCTGGCCCTGCAACCCGAAAAACAGGTAGATAAAGTGATTCATGTGCGCGGGGATCCTGCTGTAAAAAGCCACGAACACTTCGCAAAGAAAAAATAACAGGTTAACTCCGGCAGCCACGGCAACAATTTTGGCCAGGGTCTGGATCGGACGCCTGCCCGGAGTGTACCCGGTGAGTTTGCCGATAATCAGGCATGCCAGAATGAGCACTGCCGGCCCCGAGGCCAGCGCCGAGGCCAGGAAACGGGGCGCGAGCAGTGCGGACAGCCAGAAGTCCCTGCCGGGAAGGCCGGCGTAAAGAAACGCGGTGACCGTATGGAAGCCGACCGCCCAGGGGATGGCAAACCAGATCAGCGGTTTGACCCAGAAAGGCGGCGGCACATCATTGCGTTCAGCTTCCAGGACCTGCCAGCCGATAATGATGCTTAAAATAAGATGCCCGTTCAAAATGATCATGTCCCAGAAGAGGACCGAACCCGGTGTCGGGTAAAGCAGCATGTTCAGGATGCGCGTGGGCTGACCCAGGTCGACGAAAATAAATAAAAGGCACATGCTGACCGAGGCAACGGATAAAAAGGATCCGAGAACGGCAATTTTCCCGAACCCCTTGAAATCGTGTAGATAGAAGGGCAATGCCAGCAGGTGTGAAGATGCGGCCACGCCGGCAAAAAATGTGAACTGGGCAATATAAAACCCCCAGGAAACATCCCTGCTCATTCCAGTGATCGCCATTCCGAAACTTAACTGCCAGAGATAAAAAAGAAAACCTGTGCCCATGGCCGCAAGCAGCGCCGCGATCCAGCCATAATATCCTTTGCTTCCCTTTAACGCCTTTTCAAGCATAAGCACCTCATAGGATGTAAAAAACCGCAGGCCCTGTGCCCAGACCGGGTTTGCGTCGAATACTGAAATTTGACTTTAACAACGACCTCACGTTGGAATCCGGATCACCCAGATCCCCGAAAACAAGTGCCCCTTTGGAAGCTTCCACACAGGCCGGCTGATTCCCGGCGGCCAGTCTTTCCGCGCAGAAATTGCATTTTTCCACGACCCCCTTCATCCGGGTGGGAAATTCCGGATTGACATTGTGGATAAAAGGGCGCGGGTCTCTGAAGTTAAAACTTCTGGCGCCGTAGGGACATGCCGCCATGCAGAACCTGCAGCCGATGCAGCGGTGATAATCCATGAGGACGATCCCGTCCGGGCGCTTAAAGGTTGCCCGGGTGGGGCAGACTCGGACGCAAGGGGGCTTTTCACAATGGTTGCAGAGCACTAAAAACGGCAGGTTTTTTATCCGCTCACTGACATATTGATACTCCCCGTCGGCCAGCGCGTGCAGATATCCTTCCTGCCAGATCCATTTGATTTCGTGCTTCTTGTTTTCAAGCCGGGGCACATTGTGAAGGTCGTGGCAGGCGGCGATGATGGGCGCAAAGTCATCAGGGGATTTAAATTGACGGGTGTCCACCACCATGGCCCACCTGGCGGCCTTCAGGGCACTGTGGGCCGGCAAGGTTCGGAACTCTGTTGGGGGGCCGGAAAGAGCAACGGCGTCGATCATGGGTTTGACTCCGGCGCCCAGGGTGGCCAGGCCGGCGATTTTCAAAAAGTTTCTTCTGCTGCCCTTCATCGCGATATCTCCTTTGGATCAATGTGGCAATCCCAGCAGTCAGGCCGAACAGACACGTAGGTATGGCATTGATCACAAAACCGACTTTTTTCCGTATGGCAATCCAGACATGTTTGGGTCAGGCTCATTTTAAATGTTTTTCCAGTGCTGCTGACATAGATTTTCTTTTCTTCCCGAACAACGGATGCTCTCCATTGATTCAAAAGCTGCATGTGCCGGGTCTTCATGTAAGCTTTCGGTTCGACGCAGGCCTTGGCGCCGGCCGACTTTCCCGTAAGCTCGGGTTCGGGCGCCGGGGAAGCTTTGCCCATATTGTACCAGAAAGGGAATGTAAAGAAAGCAAGAAATACCGATAAGCCGATGATGATCCATTTTTTATCATGCATCGGATTATCCCTCCGTCTGCCCGAGGGGCTCCATCCGCAGGTTCATTTTTCTTTCAATTTCCCCGTCCATCACCAGGGCATTGCCCACAAGTTCGTGGATTCCGGTCACATCCACCCCCGGCACCCAGTAGTCCATCAGGGCCGGAAAAACCGCCCGGTCAATGGAGCAGATACATGAAAGCATATTCACACCATGTTTGTCGTGAACGTGTCTGACGGCATTGGCCCTGGGAAATCCCCCCCTGAGCCGCAGTTCCATGATTTCATCGGCATTCAGGCCGCCCCCGCTGCCGCAGCAGAAGGTTTGTTCCCGGATCGTGTTTGCGGGCATTTCATAAAAATGGCGGCAGACATTTGAAATGACATACCGGGGTTCTTCAAAAAAACCCATGCCCCGGGCAGGGTTGCAGGAATCATGGAAGGTTACCTTCAGGTGATCATTCCTGTGCGGGGCCAGTTTCAGTTTCCGGTTCCGCATCAGATCCGCGGTAAATTCGGCAATATGAACCACTTTTGCGGAACTGGCGTTGTCAAACCGCGTGCCCGTGACCGGGGAGACCGGCGCTTCAAGAAAATCCGCCGGACCGTTCATGGTATTCATGTACTGGTGAATCACCCGCCACATGTGCCCGCATTCACCCGCCAGGATCCATTTTACACCCAGCCGCCGGGCTTCCTCGTACATTTTGCCATTGATTCGTTTGGTCATTTCCGCGGAAGTGAACAGGCCGAAGTTTCCGCCTTCGGATGCATAGGTGCTCAGGGTATAGTCAAGCCCGATGTGTTCAAAAAGCATGAGGTAGCCCATGAAGGTGTAGGTTCCCGGATCGGAATAAACATCTCCGGACGGCGCCACAAAAAGGATTTCGGCGCCTTTCCGGTTCAGGCTCGGGCAGATCTTTACGCCGGTTATCTCATGGATGTCATTGGCTAAGAAATCGATCATTTCCTTAAATGCATGGGGTTGAATTCCGAGATGATTCCCGGTTCGCAAGCAATTGGCGGCAGGTTCCAGGATCCAGTTGATATTTAACCCGAGCAGGTTCAAAAGCTCTCTTGCCATCATGGTGATTTCGGCCGTGTCTATGCCGAACGGGCAGAAAACAGCACACCTGCGGCACTCGGAGCATTGATAAAAATAAAAGAACCACTCTTTGACGACCTCCACGCTGAGCTGCCGGGCGCCGGCAATTCGTCCCAGAAGTTTCCCGGCCCGCGTGAAATCGTTGCGGTAAACGCTCCGGAGCAGTTCCGCCCGTAACACCGGCATGTTTTTCGGGTCCCCCGAGCCGATAAAAAAATGGCACTTGTCCGCGCAGGCGCCACATCGGACACAGACGTCCATGAAGATTTTCAAGGAGCGGTATTTGTCGAGCCGGTCTTTGAGCCCTTCAAAAATGATCTCCTGCCAGTTTTCAGGCAGCTTCCAGTCCGGGTCGGCCGGCGACCACTCTCTGGGGTTGGCAAGTCCCAGGTACTCAAGGTTTTTGACTTTGGCCGGATGGCAGAATCTGCCCGGGGACAAATCCAAAGGGACGTCCATCCAGTGCTGTCCGCCCGGATTTAGATCCACCTGCCCCAGTTGCTCCGGTTTCAGGATATCGGCCATTTTCACCTCTTCTCCACGGGCAGGCCGGCGGCAATCATTTTTTCCCTGAATGCGTCTTCGTATTCTTCATAGGTGTGAACCTTGACCGGAAAATTCCAGGGGTTGATGTGCCTTACCCTGCGGGTATTGTTCGGCAGGTTCCTGGTGGGGCTTAAAAAGACCCCGCCCATATGCATGAGTTTGCTGAAGGGAAAATAAGCCAAAAGTACGCAGGCCAGAAACAGGTGCCCGTAGAAAATATTTCCGACACCCTGGAAAATTTTAGGATGAAAGGTCACCAGGCCCATGGCCAGCGCTTTGGCCCCCACCAGATCGATCGGGGTGTAATAACGCATCAGAATTCCGGAAATGGCCACGCCGAGGAGCAGAAACAGGGGGAAATAGTCGGACGCAAGGGAAATATAATGCACCTGGGCAATGAAGATTCTCCTGGAAAACAGGTAGAATAAAGCTGCCAGAAGGACGATGCCGGACAGGTAAACTCCCGGCAGCCCCACCTGCAGGAAGCCGTCGATTTTTTCCAGCACCTTAAGGCAGGGGGGAATCGGGTCGATGAAAAATCTGAAGTGTCTGGCCAGAACCATAAATAAAGACCAGTGAAAGGCCAGGGCCGCAAGCCAGAGCCACTTTTCCCAGATATAGACAAGTTTCGGCCCGGCTTGAATTTCGCACCGGGTATTTTTCAGAAGAGAACGGAAAAAAAGGATTTCAAAGAGCATGCGCACCACCACACCGGTCGGGGTGGACGGGTTGTCGATGCGGGCGGACGGAATCCAGGGGAGCGATTTTTGCTGCCCGCCGGTTACCGGGACGCGAAAGGGTACCGGGGAAGCGGCCCAGTACATAATGCGGTAAATCAGGCCGGCAATAAATGTCACAACGGCCAGATAGGGGATCACAATACCGAACAGAACCTTTAGGACGGCCGACTGAACGCCGAGGTAAGCCAGAAAAAAAAGGGACAGAACCGCAATGAAGGAAGAAAGACAGGGTGCATTCATTAAGGGTCATCCCGCCATGGGGCGCCATGGCACTTGGAACCGGCTTCAATATCCGGCACTTCGACGACCAAGCCGGCTCGCTGGAAGGCCTTGAAAGACCTGCCCTTGGCATCCTCGGCCTTTAGCTGGTAGATCTTCTCTCTGCATGCCATGTAAACATCGAACGCCACAAGGCATAACGCGTCGATTTCGGCCTCCAGTTCACGCAGTTCGCTGATCATCCGAAGGCTGCAAAATTCTTCCGGAAACTTTTTTCTGACGTGGGTTTCTAAAACGTTCTTTAGGGATAAAATAAAAGCAACGGCCCGGGAGGGGGAAAAGTCCTGAACCGCTCTTATCCTGACTATCGGATCCAAAAGTTCCGCTGCCGTCTTGGGCGCCATGCCGTTTAGCAGCCCGTCAAACAGCGCGTCCAGACCAGCGACAAGGGTTTGACCCACCGGATTGGCAAAAGGATCATTTTGGCTGGTTAAAAATTTTGCGGTGTTGGCCGGATAGGTCTCAAGCACATGATCAAACCAGGTTTGGACAAGCGCCTTTTTTCTTTTGGCCAGCAGGATCTTAAGACTCATCGTCCGGGACGCTCCTCACTCATATTTCCGGCAATACGGCACACGGTGTTCCTGTGGATATCAGGGCTATAGATGAAAACCAGATTTTCAGCATTTGCATAACGAATATGCCGGGGGATGTCAAGGCCAAAAGGCAACAATAAATGAACCGGGAACCTCTTTTCCCAGGGAGAAAAAGCGCGGGATAAAGGTTAGAAGGAAGGAAAGGTTCAGGGTCCGGCAGGCATATTTCCGCGGGTTGTCATAATCCGTTGACTTTTGCCTTTTATTTGTTGTATCCTGAAAAAGATCATGTCTTCCAGTAACGTTTTTTTCAACTCAACGCAAGTTAAAGGAGGAAACCATGGCCGACAGCATCTATAAGATCATTGAAATCGTGGGAACCAGCAAAGTATCCTGGGAAGAAGCCGCTAAAAACGGGATCGACAAAGCAAGCAAGACCTTGAGGGATCTTCGTGTGGCGGAAATTACGAAACTGGATATGAAGGTGGAGGACGGCAAGGTCACGGCCTACCGCGCCCGGGTAACGCTTTCCTTCAAATACGAGTCTTAATCGAGACCTTTGCAAAACCC
>JAUYIZ010000174.1 GCA_030688615.1 Desulfobacterales bacterium
AATAATACCGATTCAAATTACAATGTTTTACCATCACTTCTCAAGGTTGGCCGTAATGAACCGTGTCCTTGTGGGTCTGGGAAAAAACATAAAAAATGCTGTTTAAATAAGTCAAAATCAGATTCCTCTTCAGTCCAAAAACGTGATGAACTTGATGTATTAATGGATAAAGGTTGGTTACTTCTTCAGAAAAATGAAACAGCAAAGGCATGTGACGTGTGGTTGGAGTTATGGAATAATCTGAAAAGCAGGTTCAAACCTGAATTCAGGAATGTTCAAGAAGCCGAAACTATATTCTCTGGATGTGAGCTCATATATAATTGGTGTCAAGACCTTGAAACTGAACTCGGAAATGCAGGCACTGGCGACTTAACATTTTATCAGAAAAGAATAGCATACTGTGATGAATTTTGTTCAATATTTCCAGAATCAGACGAATTGTTAATGCATAACATGAAAAGAGCAATAGCTGAGTCCTATTTTGCACTTGGAAATATTGTTGAAGGCAATAGCTGTTTTAAGGAACTGATCAAGCAATATCCAAGAAATATATGGGGATATATTGGTTGGGGGGATATGTATTTATGGCCAATGAAAAAAGATATCAAACCAGATTACGAAAGAGCTGAGCAAATTTATAAAATGGCTTTAGGCATGGATATAGAAGGAGAAGAAGATTTGATTGATAGGCTTAATGAGTTAAAAAAAGAAAAAGAGAAAACCGCATAACGAATTTGGAGGCTGTTATTATGGTAGAAGAACAATTGCTCGAACGAATCGTACTGAACCCAAAAGTCATGGTAGGTAAGCCTGTCATACAGGGAACTCGTTTAACTGTCGATTTCATTCTTAATCTCTTGGCGCACGGAGCTACAAAAAATGAGATTTTGAATGAATACAAAGGCCTCACTATTGAAGACATACATGCTTGTTTCCTTTTCGCCACCAAGTCCCTCAAGAACATTGAATTTATGCCGCTAATGGCGGAGCATTCCTAATGCGGTTCCTCGTGGATGAATGTACAGGCCCAACCGTTGCAAAGTGGCTGCGCAATCAAAAGCACGAAGTGTTTTCGGTCTTTGAAGAGGCAAGAGGTATGGATGATGATGACATAATCCTGAAGGCATTTGAAGAAAATTGGATTTTAATCACAAATGATAACACCTACTGTTGGGGTATAATTGAGCTTTTCGTTGGGCAATATCAAAAACAGCTGTCATGATATTATAGAACAAATTTACCGTGGGATTGAACGTACCACCTGTTGACATTCCCGTCCATCTTTGCAATACTTTGGCCGCATTTCTCAACAACCCGAAACAATTTTCAGGAGCTGTGTCGATGAAAGGTTTTCCGTGGTGGACCGAAGAGCAGCTGGCATTTGAAAAAAAAGTCAACGCTTTCGTGGAAGAAGTCATCCCGCTGGACCAGGAAACGCGCTGGAAAAGGAAATTTCCGCGAGAGATTTTCAAGCGGATTTCCGAGCAGGGGTTTACCGGCGCCGGCGTCCCCAAAGCCTACGGCGGACTGGGGCTGGGCGCCACGGGGGCCTGCATTGCGGCGGAAGCCATTTCCAGAATGCCGGGACCGGGCCGCGTTTTTGTGGGCAATATGCTGGGGGGGCTGCGACAGATCATCGAACTGGGCACCGAGGAGCAGAAAAAATACTTCCTGCCCCTGCTGACCAAAGGGGAGATCGGCGCCATTGCGATCACGGAGCCATATGCCGGGACCGACGCGGCCGCCATGGAGATGACGGCGCGCCCCGGCGAAACCGGGTATATTTTAAACGGGAAAAAAAGGTTTATCGTATCCGCCGGTGTCGCCAGCCGCTATATGGTCTATGCGCGCACCAGCACCAGCCCGGAAGATCGGAAGAACTTCCGCCACCTGACGGCCTTTATCGTTGAAAAGGGGGCGCCGGGATTTTCCGTGGAAATGATCAACGAGGTGATCGGTTTTGAAAATATTCAAAACGGCGTGCTCGATTTCCATGATGTTCACGTGCCCACGACCCATGTCATCGGAAACGAAGGGGACGGCTGGCAGGTGATGACCGGCGGTCTCAATTTTGAAAGAACGCTTATTTCCGCCCAGACATTAGGCTGGCTGCGGGAGCTTCTCGGAAATGTCGTGCCCTTTACCCAGCGGCGCGTCCAATTCGGCCAACCCACCAGCAGCCTTGTCAACAACCAGTTTAAAATCGCCGATCTGATCACCACTTACAAAACGGCCAGGTTGCTGACCTATTACACGGCCTACGCCTGGGATCTGGGGTGGGACACTTCGCTGGAGTCGAACATTGCCAAACTTTACAATTGCGAAGGTGTCATGAACGCCAGCCTGGACGCCATCCAGGTCATGGGAGGCGACGGCTTAACGCCTTTCTATCCCCTTTCAGCGATCATGAAGGTGGCCAAGGTCGAAAACATCGCCGGCGGGACCATGGAGGCCTGCCGTCTGGTAATCCATCGAATGGGACTAAGACAGCTGGCCGACCAGCTCAAGATGCCCAGGAGAATCATCCATGAAGAGCTGGGCGTCCCGGTCGTCACCAACCAGGTCCCTGAAAAACAGGCAACGGTGGACGCTGACGGTCTGCTCAAAGTCCTGGCAGAAGACTACCGGGTCAACCCGGGGCTGCACATGAGTCGAGAGGACCTGAAGGCTTTTTTCGATGTGGCTGATGAAAGCCTGGACGGCGTGCTGCTCGGGCTGGAAAGCCGGGGCCTGGTAAAACTCCATCGGGACCGAAAAGGAATTGCACTGGCCAAGGCCACCTATGAGGGCCTGAACCGGGCCTTTCCTGCCGAACATTACCGCTGGTTCCCGGAATGGGTCGAAGCGGAGAATATATTTTGATTCTTAAGGAGGAAACACCCATGATGTCGGAAAAAACGGGAGAAATTTTTCAAACGGACGTACTGGTCATCGGGGGCGGCATCGGCGGACACACCTTTGCCATCACCGCCAAAGAAAAGCATCCGGATTTAAATATTTTACTTGTGGAAAAAGCATCGGCCGGCCTGACCGGTCCCAGCGCCCTGGTGGGAGGCCGCTACAGCGGCTTTTTGCCGGAACTGGATGATTTCGACACCCATCTGAAGGTTACGGTCCAAGACTTCGATTATATCTGCGATCAGGATAAAATCCGGGATCACCTGAACAGCTCCGGGGCTGTTGTAAGGAACCTGGAGAGATGGGGGGTTAAATTTGTAAAAACGCCTGACGGCCAATACGAACGCCCTCTCAGCCGCGGTGCTACCACCGGCCTGCTCATAGACGGCGGCGGCATACCGGCCATGAAAGCGCTCAATGATTACGCCCGCAGCATCGGGGTGAAATTCCAGAACCATGTCATGGCAACCGGCCTGTTGTCGGACCGGACCCGGGTCTCCGGCGCGGTGGGGTTTCACGTGCGCAATGGGAAGTTTTATATTTTTTCTTCCGGCGCCACGGTTCTGGCGACGGGCATGACCCGCTTCAAAACGATCCAGCCGGGCCACCGAAACGACACCGGAGACGGATATGCCATGGCCTACCGGGCCGGCGCCGAGATGGGCGGGTTCGACTCCACCCACCACAACACCTACGGGGCCAAACAGGAGGTGGGGCCGGGAAATAACATGTTTGTGGGCCTGGGAGGCTATTTCCTGAACGCCAAAGGGGAAAGATTCATGCACCGTTATCACCCCGAATTGGCCGAGAGGGCGCCGTTTGTCTGGCTTTCGCCTTCCTTCTGCATGGAACGCATGGCCCACAGGGCCCCCCCCATATATCTGGACATGCGGCACTTTACAGCGGAAAAAATCCAAAGCCTGTGGCGCTCGGTGCCCTATGCCATGATTAAATTCGAAAGAGCCGGAATGCTCAAGGGGGATAAATTCGTGCAACCGATCGAATACACGCCGGAGGGACCGCGGCCCATGCCCTGCGGGGTTGTTACGGACCGAAACTATGAGTCCCGGAACCTTAAAGGACTCTTTGCCATCGGAGATGCATCCTCGGCCAAAGGCTCCGGCGGTCTTCCCGGCGCGGCGGTAAGCGGGGCCATCGCGGGGTTGTACGTCGCCGGAAAAGTACCCGGAGCCGGTAAGGCCCGGGTGGACGCCAAAGAGGCGGCGGCGCTTAAGGAATATACGCTGGCCCCCCTGAAACGCCGGGATGGGATCGAACCGGAACATGCCATCCTTGCGCTGCAGGAATCCATCCATCCCTACTATGTTGCCATCATCCGGCATGAAAAACATTTAAAACAGGCCCTGGCGGCGGTGGAACGGATCCGGGACGACCTGATTCCCCTGCTTCATGCTTATGATTTTCATTACCTCATGTCTGCCAATGAAACCCGGAGCATGGTGCTCTGCGCCGAGATGCTGCTGCGTTCAGCCCTGGAAAGAAAGGAGAGCCGGCTCGGGCGCCTCCGCCAGGATTACATGCAGCTGGACAATATAGACTGGTTAAAGCACATACACCTTAAAGAGCAGGATGGAAAAATGAAGGTCTGGGCCGAAGACGTCCCCGTGGGCCCGCACGCGCTTCAGCCCAAAAGGGAAAAAATACTCCATCCCTTCTGGCAGCGGGTCCAGGCGTTAGGTTATCCGGACAATCTGGAGGAAAAAAATGGGAATTAGAAACATAGACACGGCCCTTTGTGACGGCTGCGGCATCTGCGTCGAAGCCTGTCCCATGGATGTGCTCCGGTTTGACGGCCAGACCAAAAAGGCATTCGTAAAATATCTCAGGGACTGCCAGACGTGCCTGCTCTGTGAAATCAGCTGCCCGGTTAAGGCGATCTACGTATCTGCGGATTATGAGCGGAGGATCCCCATACCGATTTACTACTGACGGTTATAAAGATGGATGCTTCAAGCCCTGTGCCGCCCATCGAGGGGTATCTGGCTTACCTGGAGCGGGCGGGTATTTTCCCGGGGCGGGCAGAAAATTTTCACCGGCAACCGGATCAGCGCAGCCCCCTGATCCCGGACGGACCGAATCCCAGGACGCACGCGCTGCCCGGGGGGAGAAAAATTTCTGAATTTCTTGACCGCCTGGCCGGCATCGGCGCCGATCATGCGACCCTGTCGGTGGCCGCCGAACTGGAAGAGCTCGGGGACGCACTGCGCGGGAAAACCGTGGTGGATGTCGGCTGCGGCACGGGTATTCTGGCGACCCTGGCGGCCCTGCTGGGCGCGGTCTCCATCGGGACGGACATCGATCAACGGGCCGTCGCCCTTGCCGAAAAAACCGCCGCTGCCAACCGGGCGTCCCTGAAGGTGGTGCACGGATCCCTCTGCGCCCCGTTGGCAAACGACCTGTCCGTGGACCTTTTTATCGCCAACCTGCCGCATAAACCCTGCAGGCCCCGGGATACGCTGCCGGTTTCCCAGGCCGGCGGCCCGCAGGGCGATGCCGTCTTTGACAGCGCCTTGGCTGAATTTGTCCGGCGGCAAACCCCGGGCGGACAGCTGCTTTTTTTTATGCACTCCCTGCCCCACCCCCGGGTGCTCAAAAATATCAGCCGTTTTTACAGCCTGCAGATGCGCTCGTGGAAACTGCGCTGGAAGGCCCCCCGGGAGTCTGAAGACCTGTGGGCATACTTCAGAAAGCGTCATGAAAAAGGCATTTCTTATCTGTATTCAGACACCGGTCACGATGCCATGGTGGCCGGCGTCTGGCTTTGCACCCGCAAGCGGACCGAAACGGCATGAGAAGCATCCTGGTGATCAACGGCGATGATGCCGGCGCGGACCGCCGTGGGGATCAGGACCTGCTCAAACTCGCAAGGCTCGGGGTCATGGGCGCGGCCTCCGTGCTCGTTAACGGCCCATGGGCTGCGCATTTTATCTCTTGGGCTCAAAAACTGAACCTGAGCCTCGGCCTGCATTTTAATTTAAGCCACGGCAGGCCCACCGGCGGTCCCTATAAAACCCTGACCGATCCGCGGGGGAGGTTTTTTTCCCCAAAACAGCAGGTCTGGGAAAAGGCGGCGGCAGGCCGGTTTGATCCGGATGAGGTGGCAGAGGAAGCCACGGCCCAATGGCAGTTTCTGCTGGACGCGGGCGCCGCTCCCGACCATCTGGACGGCCACAACCACATCCAGGTGTTTGAAAACGTTTTTCAGGGCCTGGCCCGGGCTTTCAAGGATCGCAAGGGGCTTTTCTTCCGCATTCCCGAAGAACCGGAATGTCCGGCGGATTATCTTCCCGGGATGCCGGCCCCCCGGAAGGACGGCAGGCTGATCCGGAAGCAGGCGCCGGAAAACTGGCGTTTTGCAGACCGTTTTGTCGGCTGCATGTTCGGCACCCTGCCGACCGGCGAAGGGATCAGCCACCTGGCGGACATTCAACCGGGGCTGACAGAATGGATGGTCCACCCGAACACCCGTCCCGGCAGCCCCTTCACCACGGACATCAACCGGCGCAGGGAGCTGGACTATCTGTGCCGCAAGAGCACCCATCGTCGTATCGCCCGCTGGGGTTATGAACTTGGCAGTTTCAAAGGCAATGCATGAAGATCTTACTGCTGACCCCGAGTCATGAGAGCAAAGCCAGGGGCAATACCGTCACGGTGGATCGCTGGAAAAACGGCCTGACCCGCCATGGGGTGGAAGTAAAAAAAATCGGCCCGGAATCCCTGGAGAAAATGCTCCAGACCTGGCGGCCGGACCTGATTCACGCCCACCATTCAGCCATATCCGGTGTTCCGGCACTCACCTGGTCCCGAAAACTCGGGATTCCCCTGGTGATCAGTATCAGCGGCACGGATCTGAACGGCACGGCGGACGCAGGTCCTGACCCGGCAGGCCTTGAGGCTCTCGGCAAAGCCCGTGCCATCATCAGCCCCTTTCCGGATAACCAGGCGCGTTTATCGCGCAAGATCGGCCTCCTTCCGCCTTTTCATGTCATCCGCCGGGGCATCCGTCCAAAAGCGGTTCAAAAAAAGGAAAAACCGGGCCGGACGCTGGAAATCCTGCAGGTGGGGGGCATTCGCCCGGTGAAAGGCCAGCTGCGGGCGCTGGAGCTTATGGCCCGGCTGAGAAAAAAGGCGCTCCCGGCACGCCTGACCCTGATCGGCCCGGTGGTGGACGGCAGTTATGCCCGGGAAGTTTTTGCCCTGCTGAAAAAACAGCCGCAGGATCGGCACCTTGCGGCAATTCCCCACAAGGACATGGACCGCATATACGCAATAGGCGACGTCCTGCTCAACTGCAGTGAGAACGAAGGCGCCGCGAATGCCATCCTGGAAGCATGGTCCTGCGGCGTTCCGGTGGCAGCCCGCAAAGCGCCGGGCAACAACCAACTTCTCGGCAAAGCACCGGTCAAGATCGCCATGCTCTTTCATGAACAGTCTGATTTCAACCCGCTGCTTA
>JAUYIZ010000178.1 GCA_030688615.1 Desulfobacterales bacterium
CCCAATCTTGCTTGTCTTTTGGTTCGACTTCTGCGTTGCCCCGGCGGGTGAATACGAAGGGTATGAACACGCCGGGACGTCTTGAATTCGAACCAAAATCCAGCGCAATTTCTGTGGTTTTATTATTTTCCACGACCCTTAAACAGCCTGACGAGGCGCATAAACCCGGCACTACCTGCGGTAGTTTCTCTTGCTCTTGTGCTTTCCCCGGGCGCTGCCATATTCCAGAATGATATATTTGGACAATTGTTCGGGAGTCAGGATTTTGCGGAACTCAAACTGATAGCTGGTCCTTTTTTCCTGACGTTGTTCTCTCAACGCATCAATTTCCCTCTGCTTGTCCTTGATCTTGGCCGGATCAGCGTTAACCTGCATCCATAACAGCCGCAGCTCCATCCGCTTGTTAACCAGCTGGCTGCGACTCTGCTCCCGGTCAATCAGGTAGGATTCCCTCAGGGACCGTATCCTGGCCGTCTGTTCCGGGGTGAGGCGCAGGCTTTCCAGCGAAGGGACTTCTTTTTTTCCGCTTTCCTTCTTCACGGGGGACCCGGCCGTCACCAGAACGGCCGAAAGAGAAAAAACAAAGATGGCGGCACCGATGATTGCTTTCTTCATTGAAACTTACCTCCTCTTTCTGATGGTTTCATAAAAAGCTACCTATCTCTTCCTCTGTTCGCAAACACCGTGCCAAGCCGAAGAAAACAACCTAACATTCTACTATCTTTTAATAATATGTCATTTTTTCTACGAAAAATAAACTGAAAATGTGCCCAAAAGGCAATGGTTGTCGAAAATGAAAAAATAAATCGACAAACATGTCGAATTAAGATATTTACCTTTCAGGGGAAATTTATCCCGGCGAAAAACAGGAGCCCGAAGTTTTCACCCACCCGGGGCAACCAAACAACCGCATCTTAGGAACTTGTCATGAAATCGGGAAGCAAACCCGACTGGCTGGCAAAGGTTACGGGCACCGGGCGACCGTTTATTCAACCGCTGGCCGTGGCCTTTGTCTGTATAATTTTCATATCCCTGACGCTGAGCTTCAAATTAATGGATTTAAGGGCCCTCGACCGGACCCTGGTGGCCTATATGGAAAACCGGGGGCTTTCCATTATCAACAATGCCGGCGAAATCGCTAAAAATTACTTTTTTCAAATGGTTCAAACCCCTCCGGCTGCTTTCCCGCCGTTTGCGGATCCATCCTTTGCTGAAACGTCCCTGGTCCTGCAGGAGTCATTGATCGAAAATATGATAGAATTGACCCAGGACATCGATTTAAAGTGGGAGGCCCTCCTTGCCGAACCTGACCAGCTCGCATCTTTATCCGCCCGGGAAGGCCTGCAGAGCATCGTTTTCCTGGATGAACAAGGGACGATAGCTTTTAATAGCGGACCGGTCCCCAAAGCTTTGCTGTCCCGCGCCGTCGCAACCACCCGGGGCCCGGAAGAAATCGATTTTAATATATTCGACCGGCGCGACGGCCGGGATGCACCGCGCTTTATCGCCCTGCGCCGCCAGAGCGGAAACGGCGCTATTATCCTTACAATGGATGAACAAGGATTTCAATACAGATGTTTAAAAGTTTCCATGCAAAAGGCCATCGGGGAAATCGGAGAAAATTCCGACATGCGCTACATGACCGTAAGGGACCTGCACCACAGGCTGCTCGGTTCCGCGGGAAACATCCCCGAAATGAAAAATGATGACATTCCGGCCGCGGTCATCTCCCTCGGAAAAGCGCATGTCACCAGCAAAAAGATTGATTCGGGCCCGCAGAAACTTCTTGAAATTATTGCCATCGATCAGCTTATTGACGGGTACTGGATCCGGGTACGATTGGGTATTACCAGAGACAGTGCGGACAACATCCTGATAAAAAGCAGACAAATCGCTTTGGTTTCCATGGGTTTTATGGCGGCTATTGCCCTTTTTTCCATGGGCTTTCTTTACAAAAACCAGAACAGGCATCTGGCCAAAATGCAGGAAATGGAACGGCGCATCGATCAGGCGGAAAGGCTTTCATCCCTGGGCCGCCTGGCCGCCGGCGTGGCCCATGAAATCCGCAACCCCCTCAACGCCGTCAGCATGGCCATTCAAAGGCTTCAGGCCGATAACCTGGACCGGATCAAACCGCTGGTCAGGGATGAGATCCGAAGGCTTGATCATATTATTGATGAATTTCTGAGCGTTTCCGTTCAGCGGCTCCAGCTTCATCCCTATGACCTGACGGAATTTCTGGCGCAGATTGTTTTTCTGTTAAGAGCCGAGGCAGCATCCAGGCAAATTACGATTCAAACGCGCTGGCACGATGTACCCGTCAGGGTATTCATGGACGCTGATAAAATGAAACAAGCCTTTGTAAACATCATCAAAAATGCTTTGGAATCCATGCGCAATCCGGGCGTCATCGGCCTGGCCACCACGCCCGATGGGGAAAAATGGGCCTGTATAAAAATTTCGGATACGGGAATCGGCATGAGTCCAGAGGTCATGGAACACATTTTCGATCCCGATTACACCACCAAGGAAAAAGGGCTCGGGCTCGGCCTGACCATTGCCCATGAGATCATCTGCGGCCATGGGGGAAATATTCGGGTGAGCAGCAAGGTCGGCCTTGGGACGACCTTTGAAATCAGGCTGCCGCGTGATAAGCCCCAAATTTGACCGGCCCGTAAAGATCCCGGGTTTTGCCCGCCGGGACAGGAAGGAAACAGGGGAAACGGTTTATGGAAAAACTGAATATTCTTGTGGTCGAGGACGGACAGACCCAGAGGGAGATGCTGCGGGATTTTCTGCGGGATAACGGATACAATGTGGCGGAAGCGGCCAACGGGACCACGGCCCTTGAGACCGTCGCGGAAGGTTTTTTCAATTTACTGCTGGTGGATTATAAAATGCCGGGTATCAACGGCATGGAGGTGCTGGAGGCAGTCCGTCGCATGAACCCGGAAACGGACGTCATCATGATGACCGCTTACGGCACCGTGGACACGGCGGTCAGGGCCATCAAGGCCGGCGCGGCGGATTACATCACCAAACCCATCGAGCTGGAAGAGCTGCTGCTGCTCGTCCAGCGGATTTCCGAACGGCGCGGGCTGCTCAAGGAAAATAAAATCTTGCGGGAGCGGCTGAAAAATCGGATCGTCTATCAGAGTTCCGCCATGGAGCAGGTGATCCGTCTGGCCGAAAGGGTCGCAAGCAGCCGCGCAAGCATTCTCATCCAGGGAGAAAGCGGCACCGGAAAGGAGCTTGTGGCCCGCATGATCCACAGGCTCAGCCCGCGTTTCCAAAAGCCCCTGGTTGTTTTGAACTGCGCCGCTTTACCGGAGAGTTTATTGGAGAGCGAACTTTTCGGCCATGAAAAGGGGGCCTTTACCGGAGCATCCCAGAAACGGATCGGCCGATTTGAAGAGGCCGACGGCGGGACTCTTTTCCTGGATGAGATCGGCGACCTTTCCGCAGCAGTGCAGATCAAGCTTCTCAGATTTCTCCAGGAGCACGAACTGCAGAGGGTCGGCGGAAATCAGACCATCCGGTCGGATGTGCGCATCATCAGCGCCACCAACCGGAATCTGGAAGAACACGTAAAAAGCGGCCTGTTCAGAGAAGATCTTTTTTATCGGTTAAACGTGGTCACCATCGATATTCCGCCCCTCAGAGATAGAAAAGAAGACTTGCTGCCGCTTATCAATCATTTCTTAAAGCACTTTGCCATGGAAAATGAAAAGGTCATTGAAAGGATCAGCCCCGAAGCCCGGGAACTGCTTTTAAGATATGATTACAGAGGCAATGTCAGGGAGTTGGAAAACATCATGGAACGGGCTGTTGTCATTGCCGAGAATCCGGTCATATCCGGCCAGGATCTCTTGTTTGCCGCCGGCCCCCTGGCTTCCAGCGACAAAAGCGGCATATTGCCCGGGCGGACGATGAAAGAATCAATGGAAAACCTTGAGCTTCATTTAATCCGCAAGGCCATGGATGAATCCGGCGGCCGCCAGACCATGGCGGCAGACCACCTGGGCATCAGCGAACGGATGCTGCGCTACAAGTTGAAAAAATACAATCTCAAATGACTTATCTGTTCCTTTCGGAAAATTTTTCCTTCAACCTCTTTTCGACCTCCGGCGGCACCATCCCGGTGATTTTCCCGCCGAAGCGGGCCGCCTCTTTTATGATGGACGAGCTTGTGAAAATCCACCGCAGCCCGGTCATCAGAAAGACGGTTTGAATCTCCCGGTTGAGCCTTCGATTCATGAGCGCCAGCTGGAATTCATAATCAAAGTCCGATACGGCGCGCATGCCGCGCAGTATCGCGTGCGCATTGCGTTTCACCCCGTAATCCACCAGGAGCCCGTCAAAACTGTCGACTTCAACATTGGAAAAACCCTTCAGGCTGAGCCGGAGCATCTCTTCGCGCTCTTTCATGGTAAACAGCTGCTTTTTTGAAGTATTGTGCAATATGGCCACGATGACGTGGTCAAAAAGCTTCGATCCTCTTTCGACGATATCCAGATGTCCGTTGGTGACAGGATCGAATGATCCCGGGTAGATGGCGATTCTTTGCATATGTTTAATCCTTTCCATTTTCAACACGATATCTTAAAAAAGAAACCCGTGTCCTGCCGTATTTCCTCTCATCCGCCACTTCATAGGGCAGTAATTTTTCTGATATCGACTCGGCGGACGCATGCTCCACGACAATAAGGGCGCCATGGACGACCGTGCGGCTTTCATGAAGGCGGTGCAGAGCGCCTTCAACAGCGTTCTGATGGTAAGGCGGATCCATTAAAACAAGATCAAAAACAGGATCGCCGTCCATCCTCCGGCGCCCGGGGCCTTTTGGGTCAGAGGGGGCAACCGGGTCTGAAAAAGGCACCGGGGATCGAATCGATCTTAAACATGTCAGTTTGTCAAGGATATCCCACCGCATTATTTTCGCCCGGCTGCCCAGGTTACAGGACCGGATGTTCCGTTCGACCACGGCCAGGGCCTTCCGGCTTTGGTCTATAAACACCGCGTATCCCGCCCCGCGGCTCAGTGCTTCGATGCCCAGAGCTCCGGTTCCCGCAAAAAGGTCAAGAACGACTGCCCCTCTCACCCGGTGGGTAATAATGTCAAATATAGACTCCCTGATGCGATCGGAGGTGGGCCGCGTCGTCAGACCCGGCACCGAAGCCAGCCGCTTTCCTCTCAAATCACCCCCAACAATCCTCAATGACGCTATCCTTCACATCTGACTTTTTACGAATCCATCAATTTTGTCTTCTTTCGAAGATAACTTTGCCCGACCCCTATCTCTTTGGCCGTCCTGGCAAGGTCGTTGTCAAACTCGGCAACTTTTCTGCGGATGAATTCTCTTTCAAATTTTTCTTTGGCTTCTCTCAAGCTGTTTTCCCCGAACAGGGACGTGTCGACAAATTCCGCCCCTTCCGGGGCACTTGAATTATAAGGGGCGGGAATGTCAGTATCTTCAACAGTCCTGGTTTCCACCATAATTGCCAGTCTCTCAATGAGATTCTTAAGCTCCCGAACATTGCCGGGCCATAAATATCTTGCCAGCATATGTAACGCGGCCGGGGATATTGATTTTCGTTTCGCTCGATTATCCCGGGTACATTCATCCAGAAAGGTGCCCACCAGAAGCGGAATATCCTCCAGACGGTTTCTTAAGGGCGGCGCCGTGATGGGTATCTTGTTCAATCGATAATAAAGATCTTCTCTGAATTTTCCCTTCCCGATCTCATTTTCAATATTTTTATTGGTGGACGAAATTATTCTGGCCTTAATTTGCAAGGTCCTGCTGCCACCGACACGCTGGAATTTAAGTTCCTGCAAGGCACGCAGAATCTTGGCCTGACTGTTCAAACTCATATCCCCGATCTCGTCCAGGAAAATCGTCCCGTCGCCGGCCAGTTCGAATTTACCTATTTTCCGGGTTACAGCTCCCTTGTGGGCGCCTTTTTCATGCCCGAAAAATTCGCTCTCCATGAGTTCTTCGGGGATGATTGCACAATTAACATCAACCATCGGTTTGTCCGCCCGGTCACTGAACTGGTGAATGGTCCGGGCAATCAACTCTTTTCCCGTCCCGTTTTCTCCGGTGATCAGTATCCAGGAATCGGTGGGGGCCGCAAGCGCTATTTTTTTCTTGAGCGCCGTGATGGCGGCGCTGTTTCCCGTAATGGAATTTTTTTCGATGGTTTTTTTTCTAAGATATCTGTTTTCTTCTTCAAGCCGTCTGAAATTGAGGGCATTGTTAATTGCCACGATAACCCGGTCAATGGAAAGGGGTTTTTCGATAAAGTCAAACGCGCCCATTTTTGTTGCCTTGACCGCCGTTTCTATCGTGCCATGGCCGGTGATGATGATGACATGGATAAATGCATTGTTTTTCTTAATTTCCTTCAAAGTTTCTATGCCGTCGATTCCCGGCATCCAGATGTCGAGCAGAACAAGATCCGGTGGCTCCTTATCGATAATCTTAAGCCCCTCATATCCATTGGCCGCGGTGATGACTTCAAACCCTTCATCGGAAAGAATGCCGCTTAATGATTTCAGTATGGAAGGTTCGTCGTCCACGATTAAGACCGTTGGGAACATGTTATGACTCCTTAATTTTAAGCCGGCAGCTCTATGATAAAGGTGGCGCCCCGGGGCGTATTGTCTCGAACGCGGATCATGCCATAGTGGTCGGAAACAATTGTGCTGACAATGGTCAGCCCCAATCCCATCCCTGATTTTTTTGTTGAAAAGTAGGGCTCAAAAAGGCGCGTTTTCTCTTCATCTGAAATGCCGTTGCCGGTGTCGGACACTTCAATCCGGACCATTTTTAATATGGGGTCATGGGTTAAGGAAATCAAGATATCCCCTTCGGTTTTAATCGCCGCAATGGCATTGTCCACCAGATTAATCATCGCCTGTTTGATTTGTTGCCGATCCAGCTCCAGGCGCGGAATATTTTCCGATTTTACCACATTAAAATGTATATTTTTGTTTCCCTCCCGGTAAAGGGCCACAGTTTCCTCAATGATGGACGGCAAGTCACACGGTCGCGGATCGACGGTCGGGAATCTGGCAAAGGCCGAAAATTCATTAACAATATTTCCTATCAATTCAACATGATCGATAATCGTCCGGGTACATTCCTCAAAAACCGGGTCGTCAAGCAGGGCGGTGTACTTGCGTCTTAACCGCTGGGCGGAAAGGGTAATCGGCGTTAAGGGATTTTTAACTTCATGGGCAATCCGGCGGGCCACTTCCCGCCAGGCGGCCATCCGCTGAGCTTTTTCAAGTTCGGTAAGGTCGTCGAATACCGTGACGATCCCCATATGTTTTCCGGCATCATCCCGCAGGACATTGACATGGACCAGAAAGCTTCGCAGCCTTCCGTCAACTGTCAGCTTTACCGGAAGTTCTACGGCATCATTGCTTGAAAGGGCTATGGTATCGGTGATCTCCTTTAAAAGTGGGTCCTTTAGAAGCACTTTGTAGCTTTTGTTCAGGATATCTGCGGACGTCAGGTTGAGCATTCTTTCAGCAGACTTGTTAATCGTTGCGACAAGGCCGTCAGCACCCAGTGTGATGACTCCGGCGGAAACATTCCTTAAAACAATTTCCATATACCGCCGTCTTTCTTCAATTTCAACGTTCTGTTCGCGGAGCAGACGGGTTGAAAATTCGAGCTGCTCTCTGCCCATGCGCAGATCACGGGTCATCTTGTTGAACGAATCGACCAGGCTTCCCATTTCATCATCGGCTACAGGGTCAATGGTAAAGCTCAAATCGCCTTCAGCGACCCTGCGGGTGCCATCGGCCAGCTCCTTGATGGGGATGCTGATGGACTTTGCAAGGTAAAACCCGAACCAGATGGCGCAAAACACCACCAGCAGGGCCACCACGGAAAGGGTGATATAAAAGGTGATCTGAATGGGCTTTTTGAGCAATTTTATCTGCTGGTACTCTTCAAATCCTTTTGAAATGGATTTCATGTTCTCCGTCAGATCCAGGGGAACCAGGTTGGTTAAAACGAGGAACCCTTCAACGTCGGGGCTTTTAGCGCCGAACGGTATGGTGCCGATGGTCCGAAGAAGTTCTCCTTTGGAAATATTTACCGAGATGGTCCGGACTTTTTTAACCTCCATGTCTTTAAAAAGATTATCCGATGAAACAACTTCCAGCGGCTGATCTTCCAGCATGGCAGCAAGGGCCAGCGTGATGCGCTTGGCGTTGGCGGTATACACTTCCACCGCATCGAGGTTAAAGGAACGCTGGACCACCTGGGTGTAGTTGTCGAGCTCTTTTTCTTTTTTTTTCTCCAGCAATTTTCTGGTGTTAATTTGATAGGCGATTCTTTCAATAAAAAACTGACTGTTTTCCTCCGTGTACTGATAGATGCGCCTTCCGATATTGAGTGAATTTTCCAGGGCTTGTTCGACCGGAACATTGAACCAAAACGTGATACTGGCGGTAATGAAGTTGATAGACATAAAAAAAAGTATCGTCGCCGGCAGAAGTGTCAGAGCGATAAAGGCCACCACCAGTCGGGTCCGGAGCTTGGCCCCCACAACTTTGCTTTTTCTGTCATAGAGAAGCTTTACCAGGTTTCTAAAGACGAGAAATATTAAAAGGATCAGCAGCAGCAAATTGATGTTGATCAGTATGAACATCAATATGGTATTCGAGACGGGAAAATCCGCCCCGAAATGGATGATCCGGTTCTCGGCAAATGTCAGAAGGGCAACGGTGGCAATGATGATCACGATAAACAGGGCTTCACGCTTTCGCCGGTTGCGCTCTTGCTGGGAAATAACCGATTTGAATCTGTCGAGCAGCTTAAGTTTCATCAAAATAGCTCGCTATTGCTGCGGCTTTGCTGAATCGCAGCAACCAAATCTGACATAAGTCTGAGCGCCAATTCTGTGAATTTATTTTTGCGCGAGCCCTCAGTAAATAAAATCTACCGTGTACCAGTCCGTTTCAAAATCCCACAGGGAAACAAAGAACAGCAAGTAATGCAGATACAAAGGCAGCGTTTGTTTGCTCAGTTCGGCTTTGGCCCGGATTTGATACTGCATGCCTTTTTCCAGGCGGCTTAACGGTATGATTTTTAAACTGTCGATATCCGTCATCAGCTTCTTGGCTTGTTCCAACGATGTGGTGACCGATGAGGGTTCAGTCGCCCAGGACCTGTTAATACTAAATTCTTTTTTTAAACTATTGTATTTTATCCTATGGGTTATTTTGAGGTCGGCGATGTTTTTGTCGAACCACATATTACGTGCCCGGTATAAAGTGATATAGAATGAAAAGGTGGTCGGGACGCCGCTCAAAATAGCCTTCTTAATTTTTTCTGTAAAGGCGCCGCTAACGTTCAGATAGAGCAGAAGATCATCGCGCGTGTTGGTTACGACAATATTTTCCAACCCCGCACCCCGGGAAAAAGTCCCGTGCTGTAAAAAAAACAGGGCAAATGTGAGGATGGCTGCTTTCCTGATCATCCCTGATCCATAGCGAAACACTTCGGAAATTGCAAGAGATTTTGACTCAGGCGGCCGGGTTGTCTGTTTCCTGGAGGGTCCGCGTTTCCCATGATTCTTTTTGGGAAAAAAATTTCTTCAGAAAGGCATGATTGAAAGCATGGCCGGATTTGTTCAGCACCACATGACCCAGCACCGGCATGCCGAGGAGGGAAAAATCGCCGATGCAATCCAGAATTTTATGCCGGACGAATTCATCCGGGTATCTTAAACTGTCCTGGTTCAGGATGTCATGCTGGTCGATGACCAGGGCGTTATCCAGGGAGCCTCCCTTGGCAAAGCCATAGCGTTTTAAATATTCCACTTCTTGTAAAAAGCCATAGGTCCTGGCCTTGCATATTTCATGTTCAAAAACAGCGTCTGTAAGCTCTACGGAATAGGACTGTTTTTTTAGATAAGGGTGGTCATACTCGATGGTACAGGATATTTTAAAGGTTGGCGAAGGATATATCCGGACGGCTTTTCCATCATCGATAAATTCAATCAGTTCCTTAACCACAAAAAAATGCCTTAAACCCGTCTGCTCCTGGATCCCCGCGGATTTTATCAACTCGACAAAGGGCCCGGCGCTGCCGTCCATGATGGGAATTTCGTAGTCGTCCAGCTCCACCAGGGCATTGTCGATGGAAAGTCCGGCAAAACTGGCCATCAGGTGCTCGATGGTGGATACGATAAAGCCATTGTACCCCAACACCGTTGCGAGGCTGGTATCCACCACCATATTAAAGTGGGCGGAAATGCGCGGGCAGTCTAAAAGATCTGTCCGGACAAACTGGATACCGTGGTTGATCGGCGCCGGCTTAATCGTCAGATGGACGGTCTTGCCGGAATGAAGCCCGATACCGGAGCAGGAGATGTCGGCCGCCACCGTTCTTTGATTTGTGTGTTGAGGCATGCTCACGCTGTGTTATTAAAATACTCCTTACCATTGACTGAACGTTGTCCATCTTTATCCCAATTCAGATTCCTTTTGCAACAAAAACCAGCCGGCCGAAGAAAAAAGATTGTCCAATCTTCGGCTATCCACTATAGTTCATTTGACAAATCAGGCCAACGGAGGTTTATTTGATCGCCAGGGTGTTGAGCAGCGCCGTCATCGGAATTGACGCGCATCTTGTGGAAGTGGAGGTGGATATCACCCCCGGGCTTCCCACCTTTATCACCGTAGGTCTGCCGGAAACGTCTGTAAAAGAGAGCAAAGAAAGAGTTAAGGCAGCCATCAATAATTCGGGCTACACCTTTTCCGACGACCGGATTACCGTGAATTTAGCCCCGGCCAACATCAAAAAGGAAGGCACCGGGTTTGACCTTCCCATGGCGATAGGCATTTTGATTGCCTCGGGGATCATTGCCCAGGAAACCATGTCCAGGTTTCTCATCCTGGGGGAACTTTCTTTAGATGGCCGCATCAAACCGGTGAGAGGTTCCCTGCCCACGGCGCTTGCGGCCAAAAAAGCCGGTTACGAAGGAATCATTGTTCCTTTCCATAACCGGAAGGAAGCCTCGGTTGTAAATGGAATCTCAGTTTTTCCCGCAACAGACCTGTCTCAAGTGGTCGACTTTCTGCGGGGATTTCCCACGATCCAGGCGGAACCGTCCGATATCCAGATGGTTTTTGATCAAACCCCTCCGGTTGAGGTTGACTTTTCAGAGGTAATGGGCCAGCAGCATGCCAAGCGGGCCATGGAAGTTGCCGCAACGGGCGGTCATAACCTGATCATGATCGGACCCCCGGGTTCGGGCAAAACCATGCTGGCAAAATGTCTTCCCGGCATTTTACCTTCCTTGACCTTTGACGAGGCCATTGAAACCACCAAAATATTCAGCATCGTGGGCATGCTCGATGAAGATCAGGCGCTGATCACCCAAAGGCCCTTCCGGGCGCCCCATCATACCATTTCGGATGCCGGTTTGATTGGCGGAGGAAATATCCCCAGGCCGGGGGAAGTGAGCCTGGCCCATAACGGGGTTCTTTTTTTAGATGAACTTGCTGAATTCAGGAAAAATGTTCTCGAAATGCTGCGCCAGCCTTTAGAAGATTCAAAGGTCACCATCAGCCGGGCCGCCGCCTCGTTGACTTATCCCTCAAATTTTATGCTGATCGCGGCGATGAACCCATGTCCCTGCGGCTATTTTTCCAGTCCGACCCACGAGTGCACCTGCAGCCACCACCAGATCCAGCGCTACCGCTCCAGAATTTCCGGGCCGCTGCTGGACCGGATGGATATCCACATCGAAGTGCCGGCGGTATCTTACAGGGACCTTGCGGGCAGGGAAATTTCAGAATCCTCCGGGGATATCCGCAAACGGGTTGCCGCGGCCCGGGCCATTCAAACCCAAAGGTTTTCAAAAGCCAACATTTACTGCAATGCCCGGATGAGCAGCCGCCACATTAAAAAGTTTTGCCCCATCGATGATGTTTCCAACCGCCTGCTGGAATCGGCCATCGACAGGCTGGGCCTTTCGGCCCGGGCCTACACCCGGATCTTAAAGATTGCCAGGACCATCGCGGACCTGGAGGGGCAGGCGCAGATCGCCCCATCCCATGTGGCAGAAGCCATCCAGTACCGGTGCCTGGATATGAGCCGGCGCCGGGCCTGAAGCGCCAATCGGTATCTGATTTTATCCGCCCGTTTTTTGGGTACCATCCCGCAACGGCGGGGAATGCGCTCACGAATGCGGTTCAAGGTGTCGGAAACGGACCCCTTATTTACATGATGGATTTTATTATTATCCTCGTCTGAGAAACTTTGCGTCCGGCCCTTGTACTGTCATGCCGGACTCGATCCGGCATCCTGCCATAATGATAACCTCCATTAATTCTTTTATTTTTCCGGTAATGTTTGCGTATAAGCCAGTGTGTCTATTTGATCCTGGACTGAAAAAGCCAGCATGGATGGCATTTTTTCCCCGGGTTGACCGTGTCGAATCTTATGCAATGCTTCCCAGGGATTTCGATTTGCAACGGTTCCCATGTATTCCGGATTTTGGGGATTGCCGCTAAAATTGAGTAATTTTCCATCTTGGCCGTGACATTGGGCACATAAAGTTTGATAGATTCGCGATCCTTTTTCTGGGTCTCCTTTGGCCTTCTTCGTGGCACGTTGAATATACAGTTCCATTTCTACTTGCCCGGATTTGACAAAGGCAGCCAACGCCTTTAGCTGGTTATCCGGGATTAATTTTTTAAACCGGTGGGTCTCATCAATCAAAATTTTCTGAATTTCCAGGGCGGAAATTCCCGCTGCATTTCGAATACCTGCAATTCCGGTATAGTGACTCCCTTCCTTATAAGCGCCTCTTGTGCCTTTATAATCCCACCCATGACATTCCTTGCAACGCCAGGTGGCAGAACCTTTTTGCTGGCCCGTTTTAGGGTACGAAGGGTGGGTGTCATGGGGGGCATCCGCTTTCAGATGCCCCCACCATTTATCATATAAACGGCCGCCTTCAGCAATTTCTGCCAACCCTTCCCCTGATAAATTCCCTTTTTTTTCTGCAAAAGAAGCACCCCATGTTAAAACCAATACCATCGCTGGCACCAATGCAAATAAAGTTTTTCCCTTAACACTGACTTTTTTCATACTGCCTCCTTTTTATTAAAACTGCGCAAGCACCTGCCCATTTAAATATATTGAAACTCAGTATCATGTAGCGGGCAAAAAAATCACTTCTTTAACTTAATACAATCACTACAAATTCCAAACAGGTTCATTTTGTGGTCCATTAATTCAAAACCGTGTTCCTTGGCAAATTCACGCTGTAATTTCTCGATCTGCGGATTCATGGCTTCAACGCATCTGCCGCACTGAACGCAAATCAGATGATCATGATGTTCGTGCCCGAATTTGTGTTCATAGCGCTTTGACCCATCGCCGAAATCTATCTCTTCAGCCAGGCCTGCCTCGGCTATAACCTTCATTGCCCGATATACAGTGGCATAACCGAGCTTCGGGTATTTTTTTCTTGCCAGGTCATAAAGCTCATTGCCCGTTAAATGCCTTTCGGTGTTTAAGAATATCTCAAGCACCCTGGAGCGCTGAACGCTTTGGCGGATACCCTTTTTTCTTAAATACTGGGATAGTGCCTGTTCCGGGGACTGCATTATCTACCCTTCTTTCCGATATGAAAATGATATTCAATATCCTTTAATAATAAAAGCAATTTTCCTTGTCAAGTGGTTTTTTAAAAAATTTACGTTTTGAAATGGCATTCATTTTTTTTAACACGAAACTTTAATTTTTAAGCTTTCATACAGCGCCTGCTCTGGTTTTCCGGCGAAAAAACGCCTTTATTGATCAGAACTTCGGTGCGTTCAATTAGCTCTTTGATATTTTCAAGCGTATATTGCCGCTTTCCGCTGTTTTGGGAAATTCCGGATAGAACCCGGCCCGAATTCTGTACCTGAACGTATCCGGCTTAATTTCCAAAACTTTAAAATGTGGTCATATATGACCATTGGTCATATATGACCACATTTTCGCCCCCGTTCATTCCCCCGCAGTTGATCATTTATGATATAATTACCATTATAATATCAACATGATGTGTATAATAAACAGAAATTTAGCCCCCCTGGCATGAAACTTGAGTATCTATCTGCCAGTTATCTATCTCGCCTAACCTTAAAATAGGAGGTATTAAATGAAAGATAAAATCACAACAGGGGTGTGGGGAGCTGTTGGTGGTGCAATTTTAGCAATGATTATCGGCTTTAACTGGGGAGGATGGGTCATAGGCAGCACTGCCCGGAGTATGGCTACAGAAATGTCTGAAGCTGCTGTTGCCACGCGCTTGGCGCCAATTTGTGTCGAACAGTTCAACCGGAATCCGGAGAAAGACAAGAATCTTACGGAAATGAAACAAAAAGACTCCTGGGGCCGAACTGATTATGTCAAAGAGCAGGCTTGGGCAACAATGCCTGGTGAGAAGGCAGGTGATAGAGAGGTCGCAAGGGGGTGTGCGGAACTGATTCTGAAGGCCAACTCCTAAGCGCCATTTTATTAAGAACCAAGGAGTCTCATTCCAT
>JAUYIZ010000184.1 GCA_030688615.1 Desulfobacterales bacterium
GGATGACAAAATGTGACATATTTCGATCCCTGGCAGAATTTCTTGATCATTTCAGGATTTTGCTCAAATCCACCACTGGCAAGAATCACAGCCTTCTTGGCCTTGATGTACACTTCTTTCCCATTGCTCTCGGCCTTCAAACCCTCTATCTCGTTTGTCTCAGGGTTCCGAACGAGTTCCTTGGCAAAGGTATGCCACATTACCTGGATTTTTCTGCGCTCAACGTGATTCATCAGAAGCCTGGTTAGTATGATTCCTGGCCTGAGACCTGCGCCAGACGCCTGACCATCTGATCCTTTACCTGTAAGTACACCGGGGTACCAATCCGGCGCTCTATCAAACCCGGGGAGCCTTATGACACGAATAACACCCATTGCTTCCCGTCCCGGATGATCAAAAATGCCATTTGCATACTTGCCGCGCATTGCTACGACGGTAGCATTGTAAGGCTTACAAAGTTCGTCAAGATAAGATGGGTTTTTATACAGCTCCTCACAGAACACATGGAGCAGCTCATCGGAAACGATGCCTCCCGCCGAATACTTGAGGTAGCCAAACATCTTTTTTACATCGGTGCAGATCATCATTGCTCCGCCAGAGGCACTGGAGCAGCCGGCCGGATGTCCTTCCTTTTCAAGGACCAGGGTCTTGGCTCCAGAATCGTGGGATTGTATTGCCGCAACAGCGCCGGCATAGCCAAAACCTACGACCACTGTATCGATCTCTTTGTCCCAGGAAATTTTGCTCATAACCTTTACCTCCCCCTAAAATGTTGGTTAAACACTTTCTAACGGACGGCCCAAGTTTCGAAAGTAGACTGCATAATGATATACTGATAGAAGTTTCATGAAGAAATCTTCCGAGGGGATGACGTCGAGTTACAATAAGCCCTTTTTTTCAGTACTGAGCTTGTTTATAATGTCTCTGACAAGCAACTTTTTATCCACCTTGGGGCTGCCCGGCAAAAGAGGAAATTGATCCACAATCTCAAGCCGTTCGGGCAGTTTGTAGGCAGCAATGTTCTTTTCCCTGAGGAAATTTACCATCTCATCGAAACTGAAATGTTGGCCCTTGCCGGGGACCACGTAGGCGCAGGCCCTCTCGCCCATGACCGCATCGGGCATACCGACAATGGTCACGTCAGCCACCTTCGGGTGCTCCAGAAGAAGTTTTTCGACCTCGCCTGGCAAGATGTTCTGCCCTCCCCGGATGATCACGTCTTTCACGCGACCCACGATCACAAGGTTGCCCTCCTTATCGAACCTGGCCAAGTCCCCGGACCGGAACCAGCCGTCCTTTGACCATATCTGCCATGTGGCTTCAGGATCTTGATGAAAGCCGGAATTACAGGTCGGCCCCTTGACCGTCAACTCTCCAATCTCGCCCGGAGCGGTTTCCGAACCCTGACCATCGAGCAGCTTAACCTGCGTGCCGGCGACGATCCGGTTGACGGTAAAGAGGCGAACTTCCCGGGGGGCATCCACAAAAGGCGCGGTAATGCCGCCAAAATCCACCGTGCCGTAATAGGGTACGATGGGCCCTATTTTTTCTTCCGCCTTGACGGCCAAACTGGGAGGAAGGGGGGCGCCGGTAACCAGGACGGCCCGCAGCGAACCGAGATCATAAGTTTCAAAGTCCGGATCATCAATCATCAGCGACAGCATGGTCGGCACCACCCCGACAATGGTTATTCTCTCCTTTTCAATCAGCCGCAAGGCGTCGTTGGCTTTAAATCGCTCCAGCATGACAATCTTTGCCCCCACCAGCGGCGCGCTCATATTGCTGAGCACATTAGGACCGGTGGGTGCGGGCACAAAATTGCCGCATATGTCGTCCGCGCTCAGCCGGCAGGCCTGCGCATACATCCTGGCGTAATAGACCAGCCCGCATATGGGCGTTTCGACAAACTTGGGGAAACCGGCGCTGCCGGTGGTCAGTCGAACCCCGGAATACTCCTGAGCGCCATACCGCGTTTGCTCCAGATAGCCCGCAGGGTACTTTTCCTCGATGGGTCGTTTTGCCATTTCTTCAACTGAAACAGACCCCGGAGGAATATTGTCGCCCAACACGAAAATATGCTTAAGTCCGGCAAGACCGGGCCGAATTTTCCCCACCATCTCAACATGGTTAAACCCATGATACTCCCAGGGGATAACAATCCCTGCGGCGTGCACCTTTTGCAGAATATATGCCATTTCTTTATGGCGCAAAGCCCATGGAGCCGGCAGGCAGAGAACCCCCGCCTTTTCACAGGCAATCCGAAAAAGGATAAGTTCCGCCCAGTTGGGAAGCTGAACGACCAGCATTTCATCCTTTTTAAAACCCCGCTCTAAAAGGCCAAGGGCGATGCGGTCCGTCCAGCGTTTGGCCTCCGCCCAGGTAATCCTGGTTCTTGCGTCCACGACGGCCTCTTTATCAGGACAGTCCATGGCCCTTTGATTCCAGATGTCAGCATAGGTAACCGTGTCCCAGTACCCCCTGGACCGGTATTGCTCAATCATTTCCTGAGAATATAATGTCGGTTTGGCCATAGGAACTATTCTTTCTTCCTGACCCGGCAAAGGAACCCCCGCATTAAGCCGCCGCCCAGCACCGGATCCCTGTGATAAACCGAATCAGCGCTTAGCATATTATAATTAGCCGGATCCGACCAGCCCGCTTCGGTGCCCACCACCCCTTCCTTGATATCCCCGGTAACAAATGCTTTAAGCTCTATCCGCCCCCTGGGACTTTCCACAATGACCATATCACCGTCGGCGATACCGTATTTTTCCGCATCTTTCGGGTTCATTTCCAGTTCCGGTTCCGGACAGAGTTTGCGGATCTCCGGACATTCACGCCATCGGGTGTGAAAATACATATGCTTGCGAAAATCAATGGCGGTCAACGGATATTTTAACGCCAGGCTCGGCAGCGATACTGGAGTTTCAACCGGTTCAACATAAGTCGGCAGCGGGTTAAAACCTGTCTTTGCCATGTAGGTTGAATAAAGTTCATATTTGCCTGAAGGGGTGCGGAACCCGCCCCTTTTCTTATACTTTTGAAATTCCTTGCGGTAATAGTAAGGCTCTTTCTGGAGGTCCTGATAGGTGGCATTTAACGGTTTTAAGATCTCTTCATTGATGTAGCCCTCAAAGTCATCCGGGCGTCCATAACCCATCCGCTTGCTAAGCTCCCACCAGATCTCATAATCCGGCCATGCTTCTCCGGGCGGGTCGAACACCCGGTTGATACAACCGAACAGATCATTATCCAGCGCACCGTAGCAGCTTCCCATTTCAATTTTCTCCAGCAGCGCCTGGGCCGGAAGAAATAAATCCGCATAGGGGGTTGTGTCATTAAAGCGGATGTCGATCTGGGTGACAAAATCGAGTTTTTCCAGCGCCGCCCGCATTCTGTTCTGATTGACGCTCATCACGGCAAGGTTCGTGCCGGCAATGATCATCTCTTTTAGCGGATAAGGGTCATTGTCCAGAATGGCGTCTGCAAAACAGACCCCCACACCGTTATGGGAGATTCTCGGGTAGATGGGATGATAATCCGAACCGATGGCAGGACCGATATATTTATAGGAAGAGTTCATCAGATAGCCATCGTGGGGTTCCGGTATAATTTGTCCGCCCTCGTTGTCCACATTGCCCGTTATCCCGATCAGCACGTCCACGGCCCGGTGGGCTTCAAAACCATTTTGGGTGGTTTCCAGCCCGCCCAGAAATCGCAGCACTGCCGTTGATTTTGATGTGGCAAATATTCTGGCGGCATCTATGATGGACTGCTCCGGCACACCCGCGATTTCAGCGGCGACCCGCGGCGGCCATTTCTTCACATGTTCCCGTAACTCGGCAAAGCCATGGGTGTAGTTTTCAACAAATTCCTTATCGTACAGGTCTTCGGCAATGATCCAATGCATCATACCCAGCGCCACGGCAGCATCTGTTCCCGGTCTCAGTTGAAGGTGGACATCGGCCTTCTTGGCCAGGGGTATTTTCCTGGGGTCCACGACAACAATCTTGGTTCCCTTTTCTTTTTGAAATTTTCTCACCGCCAGAGCAAGTGGCGGCAAGCTGGCATCGATATTGGTGCCCCACAGGAAAATGCTTCCCGGACTTGCCGCCGGATCAAGATCCGGCGCCAGATACCCGCCGCATGAAAAATAGTTGGTAATGGCATGGGGGACGTAACAGTTTTCCCCATAGCCTCCGATATTGGGGGTGCCGAACTTTTCGCAAAAATTACCCAGGGCATGCACGCCCACAACGTTGCCGAGGATATAGGCCACCCCGAAATAAATCCCCAACGACTTTGGCCCGTGTTTTTCACGAAGATCTTCCAGCCGATGGGCCAGCGTACCCAGGCCGTCATCCCAGGAGATACGCTTCCATTTACCGCCCCTTTTGTTTCGGATCATGGGATGGACCACCCGGTTCTTATCACCCCGGTAAGCCCACCTTAGGGCCTTCTGGGCTTTGACGCAGCCCTGGACGCTATGGCCCTTGTTTCCTGCGATGGGCGCGGCGGAAATGTCCACAATCTCGTTTGCTTTCACTTTCACGTCCAGCATGTGATAGGCACAGATAGGGCACACTGTCCTGATGACCTTTTCTTCTGATTTTTCATCCAACATGATTAAATTTCTCCTTGTAAATGGGATATTGGAAAAAGTGCGGCCCTTGAAATTTTACCACCATCGCCGTGCAGGCTTTCTGGTATGCAGCGTACATGGGCATCAGAATTAGATTTTGGATGAAATGCGTCTGTGACAATCGGAACGGAAAGGCCGCTTAAAGTTTCAGCAACGCCGCTATCTCTTCTTTGACGCGGTTTTTGCTTTCCAGTGTCTCCGGGTCCGCATCAACGAAAGAAAGGGTGCCGTAGGCGCAATATTTTACGCACTCCGGATCACCGCCGCACAGGTCGCACTTTAACATTTTGTCACAATCCGGACTCAGCTTGACATTGTCGTAGGGGCAGGCTTCCACGCAGGTTTCACAGAGGGTGCATATCTCATGATCAATGACCACGGCGCCGTTTGCCCGGCTGCGCGAGATGGCTTCCACCGGGCAGCTTTCCTCACAAGGGGCCGGCGAATCGCACTGCCAGCAAACCTTGGGCACCATCATGCCTTCGGGCATGACCCGGTCGAGGGTGATTCTGGCTTTCAAAGGGTTAAACTCCCCTTCATGTTTCACGGAACAGACCATGACACAGAGGCCGCACAGGGTGCACTTGTCGCAATCCACAACCAGCGTCTTTGCCATCTTAAATCCAGCCTCCTTTTTCCATATCCTGCGCGATATCGGCCAACCCCAATTGGATAAGTTTTTCCCGGGTGGGAATCCCCCTGGCCTTGTCCCAGCCTCTGGCCTGGTAGTATTCATCGGTCATCTGATCGATATCGGCTCTTGCAAGCTTCCTTTTGCGGTAATAATCCATCACCGGCCTTTCTTCTCCGGCTTCGCCTTTCAGGGGGGCAAGCAGCCGGTCGGGAATGACATCGTCCTTGCGGGAAAAACCTTCCCGCACATTCAGCACCTTGGTCATGTTCAGGGCCCGCTCCCCGGCGGATCTCAAATCGGGCACGCTGATGTCCACACCGGTAACGGCCGTGTACAGCTCGGCCAGGGTGTCGATGGTGTATCGCATGGCAATCTGCTGCCGGACACACAAGTCCAGTGAACTGAGAAGCTGGTACCAGTCCTGAACATATCCCTCGTAAAGGGCCACGTCAATGACGTCGGGATGGTCAAATATTTTTTCCTTGACCTCAAAGGGCACCCCGATCTCATCGCAATTGCGCCAGACCTTGTCGGAAGTTTTCAAGGGCAGCACCGTGGGGCTCTCTCCGCTGGGGCCGTTGGGCCCCCTGGGCTCCACCAGGCCGTTGAACGCATCGGCGCAAAAGTTCTGCCTGAAGTCATAGTGGGCGCTTTCTATTCCCTTGATGATGGGGGCATAGGCCTCCACCCCCTGGCCGATTCTGGCAATGGCGCCTTTCCACCCATCCGCAAGCACGTCGCCAAATCCTTCACGGTGCACCATCCGGCGCATCATCTCCATGATGGTGTCAAAGTCGCCCAGCCTGGGCGTCAATCCGCCGGTGTCTTTTCCGGTGATGATGCCGCGCTCGAAAAGCTCGTCGGCAAAGGCGATCAGAGCGGTGGCGGTAAACAGGTCGATCCCCTCCCGGTTGGCATAATCGAGGCATTTCAGGGTCTGATTGTAATCATCATGGAGCTGGACCGTAATGCCGAAGCCCACCATGGCCTGAAGGTATTCGGAAGCATAAGTCCGCAACCCGGCAAATTCACCCTTCCTGATTTCAAAAAATCCCTTGTCCGCCATGGGGCATCCAAAACAGCACAGGGGCTTGTATCTGAACACGTCGTGAAACCTTTCGGACACGAACAGGTTCTTGGCTTTGTCCCCCGGATAGATCCGCCGGGAATTCTGGGTGGGGAAATCCGCTTTACACCAGGATTTCCAGCCGATGCGGCAACCGTCGGCCGTCCATTTTTCAAACAGCGGGTCTGTCCGCATGCGCCGGTAGATGGTGTTGGTGATCTGCATGACCCGTGCCGGGTCGGCCACCTTGAGGCCGGTCGCGGGCCCTGCCACCACGGCCTTCAGGTTTTTGGATCCAAAAACCGCGCCCAAACCGCCCCGGCCCAGATGGCCGATCATGTCGATCAGGGCGAAGGAAAACCCGACCCGGTTCTCCCCGGCCGCCCCGATGGCCATCACGCTGTATCTGCGGTGCGCTTTCCAGAGCGCCTGGCTGGTCTCGAAGATATCTTTGCCCCACAGGCCGGCGGCGTCACGAAGTTCGGGCGAGCCGTCGATCTTCAGGTAGACCGGCGTTGCGGCCCGCCCGGTGATGACCACGTGATCATAACCGGCATATTTTAGCATGGACCCGAAACTTCCGCCGCCGGAGGCCGTGGCGATGGCCCCGCTCAGGGGGACCTTGGATGTGGCAAAGACCTTCCCTGCGCCCGGGATGGGGGTTCCGGCAAAGGGGCCGGTTCCTAAGATGATGGGGTTTTCCGGCGCAAGCGCTTCCACCCCGGGGGTTATTATGTCGTAAGCCAGCCGGTTGTTGAGCCCCACACCGCCGATAAACGCTTTGGCCAGCTCCATATCTAAAGGGATTTCGTCGATCTTGCCCGTTGTCAAATCAACCTGCAGGATCCGGCCCGCATAACCATTTGCCGTCATCGTTTCCTCCTACCCCACTTTTTGCACGCGGCACATACCGTTTCTAAAAGGCGGGTATCCTGAAATCGGGTCCAGGTTTTCGTCATCGGTCAACAAATTGACATTGGCCGCTTTTCCCCACCCGTGCTCCATGTGCACCACCCCCGGCAGGATGTCCTCGGTCACGCGGGCCTTAAATTCGGCCGCGCCCCACGGCGACTCCACCCTTGCCATATCGCCGCTTTCAATTCCCAATGGCGCCGCATCCGCAGGATGGATCTCCATGAGCGGGTCCGGATGGCGCGCCCGCAACACCGGCACGTTCCGATGCTGGGAGTGGCTGAATACCGCAATGCGCGCCCCGCTGGTGAACACCAGCGGATAATCTTTGACAAGCTCCGGGGTGCTCAGGGGGCTTTGAACGGGTTCATGATAGGTGGGCAACGGATCATAGCCCAATTTTTCCAGCCTTTCCGAATAGAACTCCACCTTGCCCGAAGGTGTGGGAAAACCCTCTTTGCGGAACTGGTAGCGCTTTACCACGTCCAGTTCCCCCCAGAACCGGCCCCGGGAATCTTCCTTCAACGCGGCAATGGTAATCCCGGAGGGTTCTATAAAATCGGCCAATGCCGCCTCCACGTCCTTCCAGGGGAAATATTCTCCGTGACCGAGCCGCCGGGCCAGCTCAAACCAAAATTTCCAGTCCGGCCAGCTCTCTCCCACAGGTTCAATCACCGGGGTCCTGAGGGTGGCCAGCGGGAGCCCCATGTACATTCTGAACAATTCGGTCCGTTCCAAAAAAGTACAGGCAGGTAAAAAGACATGGGCCAATTTGGCTGTCTCTGTCATAAACAGATCCATACAGACAAACAGATTCAGCTTTTTAAGGGCCTCGATGGCCCGGCCGGCATTGGAAAACTGGGTGACCACGCCGCCCCCTTGAACGATAAAAGCCTTGATGGGATAGGGTTTGCCCGTGATCATGGCTCGTGGCAGAAAGGTCACGGGCGGTTCATTGCCCATCAGTTGTTGATAGACCGGATGGCTGGTGTCAAAGGCTTGCTTTTTCACGATGCCCGGCACCCGCATGCTGTTTCGCGGCATCATGTCCACATAACTGTTGCCTCCCGGAATATCATAATTGCCGCACATGGCCATCATGCTCACCACGGCCCGGATCGCCAGGATACCATTCCTGCAGTGATCAAGGGAAATCCCTTCCAGGATGGTGGCCGGCCGGCTGCCGGCATATATCCGGGCGGCTTCAATAATTTTTTCCCCAGGCACCCGGGTAATCTTCTCAATGCGTTCGGGCGTGTATTGCCGCACATGTTCGGCCAATCTGTCAAAACCGACGGTCCACTTTTCCACGAATTTCTCATCATAAAGCTTTTCCGCAATAATCACATTTAGCAGTCCCAGGGCCAGCGCGCTGTCAGTTCCCGGCCGGAGCTGAAGATGAAGATCGGCCCTTTTGGCCAGCGGGATCACCCGGGGATCCACCACCATGAGCTTTGCGCCGTAGGCCATGGCATTGTCGATGGCCCCCATGGCAATGGCGGATGAATATTCCGGATTACTTCCCCAAATCAAAATACATTTCGTCCCCTTATATACCGGATGGTTGTAGCCGTGGCCGGTCACCATGATGCCGCCGATGACCCGGGCGAAAAAACAGTGGGAGCTGCCGCTGGTGGCATTGGGGGTGCCGAACACATCGCAAAAGCGTTTGACCCAGTTGGGCGTATCGCCCAGTCCGATACCCTGGCCCGTAAACACCGCCAGGGATTCGGGCCCATAGTCTTTTCGGAGCTGCTGAATCCGGGATACGATAAAGTCCAGCGCCTCGTCCCAGGTGATTCTCTGCCACTTTCCACCTGTGTTTTTCATGGGATGCGTGACGCGCTCTTCCGAATAGACCCATTGGAGCATCCCGCTGGCCTTGACGCACAGCTGGTTGATGATGTGATCCTCGTCCGGTCCGATCTTTACGGCCCTGCCGTTTTGCACGTGCACGTCGATGCCGCAACTGATGCCGCACATGCCGCAGGTGGTCTTGCGAATTTTTATTTCAGCTTGTGTCATCAACTATCCCCATTTATTTAAACCTCTTATGTCGATCTTTCTTGATCAGCTTAAAACTTAAATCTTAAAACTTAAAACTCGAACTTCAGTTCGATCAATGAATTCTTCTTTCCAGACCTTCCCAGTACTTTTCCCTTAGCAGATTCTTGGCGATCTTGCCCAGGCCGGTCTTGGGAAACTGCCCGCCAAACTCCACCGACTTGGGACATTTGAATCCGGACAGGCTTTTCCTGCAGTGGGAAATAACCTCCTCTTGCGTCAGTGTCATGCCCGGCTTTACGATCACCAGGGCCTTTACCGCCTCGCCCCAGGTGTCATCGGGCACGCCGATCACCGCGACTTCGGCGACCGGGGGCAAGGCATAAATAACATCCTCCACCTCTTTGGAAAACACATTTTCCCCGCCGCTTTTAATCATATCCTTTAACCGGTCCACATAATAGATAAACCCGTCTTCATCGATTCTCACCAGGTCCCCGGTATGCTGCCATCCGTCCTTCATGGACTCCCGGGTCTCTGCGGGCATTTTCCAATACCCTTTCATCAGGGCATCCCCCCGGGCGCACAGCTCGCCGACTCCGCCCGGCGGCACCGGGCGGTCGTCGGCATCAACCACCTTCAGCTCCATGTTGAAGACCTCTTGGCCGGCCGACCCCAGCCGCCGGCCCGGACCGTCCAGATGGTCTTCGAGCCGGATGTGGCAAATGGGGCCGGTTTCGGTCTGGCCGCCGCCGTGGGAAACGCGGCATCCCAGAACATCGATCAGTTTTCTCAGCTGGGCTTCGCCCAGGGGGCCGCCGCCGGTCATGACCAGGTTCAAAGAGCTTAAATCGTACTGGTGGAACCTCTCGTCATTGATGATCAGACCCACAATGGCGGACAACCAGAGGGAATAGGTCACGCGCTCTTGCTGGATGGTCGCAAACATGGTGGCAAAGTCAACCCCCTTTAAAATGACCTGGGTGTTTCCCATCATGAACCCGGCAAACAGGGGCCAGTTGCTGCCCGTATGAAACAGCGGGGTGACGATCATGCCCACCTCGTCATGGGAAAGCCCCCATTCGATGATCCAGGTGGTGCAGACCGCGGTCAGGTTATGGTGTGAGAGCATGGCCCCCTTGGGCCGGCCGGTGGTGCCGCCTGTGTACAACAGGCAGAAGAGATCGTCCCGTGCGATGATCTCCTGCGGTCTTCCGGCCGGGGCCTCTGCCAGCAGCGTGTCGTAGTTAAGGGTTCCCTCCAGCGGTTTGCCCATCACGATGGTGTGTTTCAATGCGGCCAGGCGGTCTGTAAAGGGTTCAATCACAGGGACAAAATCGCTGCCCGCGATCAAGGTTTCCGATCCGGAATGGTTGAGCAGGTCCGCAAGCTCTTTGCCGATGAGACGGTAGTTCAGGGGGGTTGCCACGGCGCCGATCTTTCCGATGGCCAGATAGATTTCCAGCCATTCAAAGCAATTGTCCTGGATGACGGCGACCCGGTCCCCTTTGGCCACGCCCAATCCCGACAGGGCATTGGCCAGCCGGTAAACCCGCTCTTGAACCTGCCGGAAAGTAAGCCGTACATCTTTGACCTGATCCACGATGGCGATGCGCTCCGGGTAAACCTTGGCATTTTTTTCAAGAAAGTCCGATATGATCATGATGCCTCCTTTGAGCTCAAGAGTGAACCGATGTGACGGTTTTCACCTGAATGGCATTCTGATAACAATAGGTCACGCACTGCCGGCAGGTCTCATCGCAGCAATATTCGGGCCCGGAGGCGACGATGACGCCCTTGCGGGCTTCATAGACGCCCACCGGACAAAGGGTGATGCAGTCGGCACACTGGACGCACTTTCCCGGGTCGATGGAAATTTTCACCGGGACATCCCCTGCCCGGGCAATATCTTTTCGCACCGCATTAAAATCCACCACCAGATCCCGGATGATTTCAAATTTAAAATGGGGTTCGATGACCATATGGGCTTCGGCCGCTTTCCTGCAGGACAGGGCCGGCCTGCCGTTGACCAGGAGCGCACAGGCCCCGCAGCGGCAGTCACCGGCGCCTTCACAGCCCCAGCGAAAAGCCAGCAGCGGGTCAAATTGACGGTAAATCCGCCTTAAGACCTGCAGCACCGTTGCGCCCTGATAGGGAACCTCGTAAGCGGCATACCGGGGCGCGTCATCCACCGCAGGGTCAAACTTGAAGACCTTCACACCGGCCAGATCTGTATCGGCTGGCATATTACTCCTCCTTTTTTGGCTGCACATAGGGAAAGGTCACCGCCCGGGTGGAAAAGGACATCTCATCGGCTTTCTTTTCCAGGATGATATGCTTAAGCCAGGCCGGGTCGGCCTGCGGGAAATCCCGGCGCTCATGCAGGCCCCTGGACTCTTGCCGCATCAGGGCGGACCGCAGGACCATCTCGGCCACGTCCGTCATATTTTCAGCCTCCAGGGCCTCCATCCACTCCAGGTTGAACCTGGTTGCTTTGGCCCGGGCGCACAGCCGGGTCAGCATGTTTTCCCGGATGTCCGCGAGGTCTTTCAAGGCCGCGGTCAAACCTGCGGCATCTTTTTCGAAAACCGCGTGGGCGCCCAGGGTCTGCTGGATCCTTTCCTTGATTTGAAAAGGCTGCACGCCATCGGTCCGATTGAAATAGCCGGACAGTTTCCGGGTCAGGGCTTCGGCCTGTGCCGGGTCGAATCCGGGCAGGGACCCGGATGCAACGTCCGCCGCGGCCTGCCTTCCGGCCACCTCCCCCATGGCCATGCAGAAGGGAAGCGAATTGCCGGCCAGCCGGTCCGCGCCGTCTTTCTCACCCGAGCCCACCTCCCCGGCGGCATACAACCGCTTTAAGTTGGTCCGGCAGGCCGGATCGATCCAGCAGCCCCCCTGGACATAATGCGCCGCCGGCCCGACCTCCAGGGCGTCCTCCCGGATATCGAAACCGACTTCCTTTAACTTTTGAAGAAAGGAAGACTCCCTGTTTTCTTCCAGAAACCGGTTCATTATATTTCTCGGAATATGTTTAAAGGACAGGTACACCCCGCCGTGGGGAGCCCCCCTGCCCTCCCGGACTTCCCGGGCGATGGCACGGGATGCGGCCTCCCGGGTGGCCCAGTCTTTTTCCTTGGGATAATATCTTTCCATGAATCTTTCGCCGGTCTTGTTGAAAAACATGCCGTAGACCAGGTTCAGCATGCTGTAGGTAAACAGATCCCCCCGCACATTGTCCGGCCAGATCGCGGCCGTGGGGATAAACTGGACAAACTCCATCCCGGTCATTTGGACCCCGGCCCGGTACGCGGCGGCATGGCCGTCCCCGGTGGCCGTTGAATTGGCGGTGGTAAACGGATAACAGGCCATGTATCCGCCGGTGGCCAATATGGTGGCCTTGGCCTCAATGGCCACCGGAGCGCCCCGGACCATGTCCAGCGCCATGGCCCCTGCCGCCTCGCCGTCGGTTTTTAAAAGGTCAAAAACAAAAAGATCTTCCGAGACGGTAATGCCTTTTCTCCGCCGGACCTGTCGGGGAAGCACTTTTTTGTATTCGGCCCCGAGCATCTTGCCGAAATGGGCATGATGGATGCTGCGGGCATAGCTGTGACCGGGCAGCCGGGCATGGGTAAACCGGTCGCCGTCCTTTCCCAGCCGCATGCCCCATTTTGATAGCTCATCAAGGCACTTGGGCGCCATGGACAAAAACGTCCTCACCAGCTCCTGGTTGTTCAGATACCATCCGCCCTTGACGGTATCGGCCACGTGCTGATCGAGACTGTCCGGCGGGTACAAGGCGGCCTGAAACCCCCAGCCGGCCATCCAGACTGCCGCGCCGTCCCTTCCGAAAGCGCTTTTATTGGCTAAAAAGACTTTGGCGCCCTGGTCGTGCGCTTCCATGGCGGCCCGGATTCCGGCAATTCCCCCGCCGATGACCAGCACCTCCGTTTGAATGGTCTGGTACGCTTTCATGGTTGCATACTCCATTGTTAATGGCAGGAATTATTTTTCACTACTTTACTAAAAAGTAATTCATATAATAACCAGCCCGTGCCTGTCAATTGTTTTTCTGAAAGTGGAAACCCCGATTGACCTTGACTTGTCCGGCGCATTCCTCTATGGTTTTTAAAAAATGCAAGGGTGTCTTTCATGAAGGAGGGGGACCTTGTTAAAGGTTGAAGGCCTTACCAAACGGTTCGTCAGTGAAAGCGGTGTGGTGCATGCCGCCCAGGATATAGGGTTCGAAGTTCCGGAAGGCAAGATGTTCACCCTCCTGGGGCCCAGCGGGTGCGGAAAAACAACCACTTTGCGTTGCATTGCCGGCCTGGAAACCGCGGATGAGGGACGGATCGAACTGTACGGCAAAACCCTGACCGATTCGGGCCGCAGTATTTTTATCCCGCCCAATAAAAGAAAAATCGGTATGGTTTTCCAGTCTTATGCCATCTGGCCCCATATGAATGTTTTCAAAAATGTGGCTTACCCGTTAAAATATGGGCCGCAAAAATTGTCGAAAGGTGAAATCGGGCAGCGGGTAGCTAAAATTCTGTCCCTGGTAAAGCTGGAGGGATTAGCCACCCGGGACGCCACCAAGCTAAGCGGGGGGCAGCAGCAAAGGCTGGCATTGGCCCGGGCCCTTGTACAGGAACCCCGGCTCTTGCTCTTTGACGAACCGTTGAGCAATCTGGATGCCAAGCTGCGCGAGCATATGCGGCAGGAATTAATGCAGCTTCAAAGAGCTGTCGGACTGACTGCCGTTTATGTGACCCATGACCAGGCAGAAGCATTGGCGCTGTCGGATTTTATCGCCGTGCTCAATGAGGGCAGAATTATCCAGATCGGCACTCCCAAAGAAATTTATTTCAGGCCGTCCACAAAATTTGTTGCCGAATTCATCGGCACGAGTAATTTCATTCCCGGAGAAAAAGTCGAACCGGCAGAAAATAAGGCGGGCTTCTCGGTGGTGCAAACGCCCCTGGGGCCACTGACCGGTAAAAGTTATGAAACGCAACTGGAATCCGGCCAGAAATTTGTTTTATCGGTCAGGCCGGAAGATATTCAGGTTTGGACCCGTCCCCCTGCGGATATGAGCGGCAAATTGGAGGCCACCATCGAAAGAGTCACATTTCAGGGCGGTATGAGCGAATGCTGGTTGAAAATTGGACAGCTGAGTCTTAAGTGCAATCTGCACCCGAGTGAAGAAACATCCCCGGGACAGAAGGTCTATATACAATTTATCCCTGAAAGGGTTAATATTATCAGGCTGGCCGGATAGCACCCACCCGCCAGCAGGAGGTCTTCCATACCATGGCAAAGAGAAAAAAACTGTTTACCTTAAAAATTGATTATGAACGTTGCGATAATTGCGGCATATGCCTTTTCGAGTGCGGCTTTGATCTTTTCTCTTATGACATCAAGAAAGATCGTGTTATTTTCCGCAATCCCGGCCAGTGCGTCGAGTGTTTTATTTGTGAGGCCCGCTGTCCGGAACAGGCAATCAGCTTGAAAATTCAGTAAAATTTTCCATTTTTTTATATCCGCGTGACGCAAATAAAGAGGGAGAATATTTTGGCCTTTTACCTGCGCAAACTTAAGGCTTTTCTTACCCCTCAATCTATCATTATCACCGTTGTCATTCTGATTATCGGGGCGCTGGTTCTTGTGCCTTTCGTATTTTTGATGTATGGGAGCTTTTTTACGCCGGCATTTAAGGGGCAGCCGCCCCAGTTTACCTTCAACAATTACATCAAGGCTTATACCGATTCCGGCTCCTATGGTCTGTTGCGCAATTCCCTGTATTTTGCCATCGGGCACACGATGCTTGCGGTCCTGCTGGGAACCTTTCTGGCCTGGGTAACCGAGCGCACCAATACCCCGGGTAAAAATCTCGTCTCTCTTTTGGCAATGGTGCCCCTGATCATCCCGAGCATGCTGGAGGCGATCGCCTGGATTTTTCTTTTGAGCCCTAAAATCGGTCTGATCAACCTGGCCATCACCGCACTGTTTCATATTGAAAAATCTCCTTTGAATATATATTCTTACGCGGGCATGATGTGGGTGAGCGGGCTGCACTGGTCGCCTTTTGTTTTTCTCATGATGGCTGCGGCCTTTCGCTCGATGGATCCTTCGCTGGAAGAAGCCTCTCTCATGGCGGGCGTGAGCAGGTGGATAACTTTTAGAAAGATCACCCTTAAACTGGCTCTTCCTGCCACTTCTGCCGCCGTTCTGATCATGTTCGTACGGGGGCTGGAACTTTTTGAAACCCCGGCCCTAATCGGTCTGCCGGCAGGCATCCAGGTGTTTACCACCAAAATATTTCTGGCGGTTCGCCGGTATCCATCCGAGCTGGGTCTGGCTGCTTCCTATTCGACCATATTAATGATCGTCACCACTTTACTGATCTACCAGTACAACCGGATGTTGCGGCACACCGGCCGCTATGCCACCATTACCGGAAAAGCATACCGGGGCCGGGTTATGGATCTGGGCCCGTGGCGTTATGCGACCGCAGCGGTCATCGTCCTGTATTTTTTCATCGTGATCGGTCTGCCTTTAAGCGTACTGATCTGGAATTCCCTCTTAAGATACTATCAGGCGCCGAGTATGCAGGCGCTGGGTACTGTTTCGCTGCGAAATTATATTTTTCTTTTTAAGGATCAAACGGTGCTGCACGCGCTTAAAAACAGTGTCATGCTCTCGACAGGATGTGCCACGATGGTGATGCTGCTGACGGCCGTGGCGGCATGGTTTATCCAGAAAACCCGGGTTAAAGGAAGGTGGCTGCTGGACATTTTTATTTCTCTGCCCATGACCTTTCCGGGGCTGATCATGGGAGTTTCGCTGATCTGGGCATATTCGGTGATTCCCCTGCCGATCTATGGAACCATATGGATTCTGCTGATTGCCTATTCCACCCGATATCTGCCTTACGGCATGAGAAACGCCGCGGCTGCCATGGCTCAGATCACCTCGGAACTGGAAGAGGCCTCCCAGACTTCCGGGGTTTCGTGGTGGATTACCTTTTCGCGAATCATCCTTCCGCTGCTTAAACCGGGGTTGCTGGCAGGATGGCTCTATGTGGTCATGGTTTCGATCAAAGAACTTTCATCTTCCCTGTTGCTTTACAGCCATGGTTCCGAAGTGGTTTCAATCATCATCTGGGAGTATTGGGAAAACGGACTGTTCAACGAGGTTTCTGCTCTGGGCGTTCTGCTGCTCATGGGACTGATGATCCTATCGGTAATTGCCGATCGAATTGCAGCAAGGTACGGCATCAAGCATTAAGGAGGGACGATTCATAGTGAAAACTGTTTCGACGGATATTCTGGTTATCGGCGGCGGCGCTGCTGCAGGCATGGCCGCTTTTGAGGCGGCCAAATACGGCCTGGATGTAACGCTGGTGGACAAGGGGCGCTTCAGCCGCAGCGGAAGCACACCGGTTGCGGCCTCGGCCTTCAGTGTGCCCCTTTCGGCCGGGGACGGCCAAAAAGAGCAGCTGAAAGACATGCTGCGGGTCGGTGAAAACTTATGCGATCAGGACCTGGCCGGCGCATGTGTTGCGGATTCATTCAGGATCCTGGAGGAATTGGATCAGATGGGGGTTCCCCTGCAAAAGGACAGCCAGGGAAAACCGTACGTGACCCAGGCCATGGGGCACTCCATGCCGAGAAATGTGCATTTTGATTATGATATCAGCGACCCGATGCGCATATTGCGCAGGCAATGCCTGCATCGGGGGGTGCACGTCCATGAGTTTGTAATGATCATCCGGATTTTAACGGCCGACGGCAGGGCCGTGGGGGCCCTGGGCCTGGACCGGCAGGGTAATTTAATTCAATTTCTGTCCCGGGCGGTCATCCTGGGCGCCGGCAGCGCAACAGCTTTATATCCCCATGCCAGCGCCAGTCTCCAAACCACCGGGGATGCAGTGGCCCTGGCCCTGGAAGCCGGCGCCCAGGTGGTGGATATGGAGTTTGTTGAATTGACCCTGGTTCCCAAGGTAAAAGGGCAGGTGGTTTCCACCGGCGGTATCGGAACCATGGTGCGCAGCGGCGCCAGTTATCTCAACAACCGGGGCGAGCGTTTCATGGAAAAAATCGACCCGGTCAAAAAGGAGGCCGCGCCGCGTTACAAAGTCGTTCGGGCGGTATACCGGGAAATCAGTGAAGGCAGAGGGCCGGTCATTTGCGATTTTTCAAAGGTTCCCACCCGGGTAATCGACGGGGCCGGCAAGGGAAACATCTTCTTGAATCACAAACGGGAAGCCCTCGGCCTGGGCACCGGTATCAGCCAATTTGAATGGGCCATCGCCATCCACCGCCTTCTGGGGGGCAGCCGGATCACCGCGGAAGGGGCCACCGATGTGCCCGGTCTTTTTGCCGCCGGCGAGTCGGCCGGTGGAGTCCACGGAGCGGCCAGACTGGCCGGACATGCCGTATTGGACTGTTTTGTTTTCGGTTCCCGGGCGGGCCGTTCGGCCTGCAAATTTGCGGTCCATGAAAAACCGCCTGCATCCGCAGGCCCTCCAGCGGACCGGTCGGCCATTGGAACCGGAAGGCGCAAAGCAGCTTCCGGCGCAAACCTTGAGGCGGAAATACTCATTGAAAAGATTCAGGATATTATGGTAACGCATGTTTCTGTGGTGCGAAATGCCCGCAGTCTGGAAACGGCAGTGAAAAAAATTGAAGCCCTTCTCAGCATGGAAACGGAAAAAATCGTTTCCGATCACCCCTGGAAACCATGGGAAGCCAGAAACCTTCTGGTCAACGCCTATCTGGTCAGCAGGGCCGCACTGACCCGGGAAGAAAGCCGGGGGGGACACTTTCGCGAAGACTATCCCGAACACGACGACAAAAAGTGGCTTAAACACATCGGCTTTTTCAAAAAAGACGGCACGATCGAAATGGTTTTCAGCCCGGTGCGCTAAAAAACGGACTTACGAGTAAAGCCAATAATATTTAGACAGGATCAACAGGATTCATGGGATTTTTTATTAATATCCTGTCAATCCGGTTAATCTTGTCAAAAAGTCCTTTCATGGGAGGGTTCATGCATAGAGTGGAAACGGATGTATTGGTGATCGGTGGCGGCGCTGCGGCCGGACGCGCCGCAGTTGAAGCGGCAAAATATGGACTGCGGGTTGTTCTGGTTGACAAGGGAAGGTTCGGCAAAAGCGGCTCGACACCTTTTACCAGCGCCATGGCCGTCTCATTTGAAAAGGATGAAGAAGAAAACACCTGGCAAGGGCATATTCAGGATACCCTTTCGGCGGGCAACGGGCTTGCCAGCCGCCGTTTCGCGGAAATCATGGTCAAAGAATCCCTTCAGCGCCTGAACGAACTGGAGGAATTCGGCGCGGTATTTCAACGTCACGCTGACGGCCGGCTGATGCAAAATAAAGCCATGGGACAAACTGTCCCGCGCAGCACCCATATTGATTTTTCCAAAGGTGATTATATGGATGTTCTCCGCCGGGAGGCCTTTCACAGGGGTGTCCGGGTTTACGAGCAGACCATGGTGGCCAGCCTGCTGGGCAACGGCGAAAAAGTTGACGGCGCTCTTGCCGTCTCCAAAAGCGGAGAAATGTATTTTTTTTCAGCGAAAGCCTTTGTTATGGGTGCAGGAAGCGCCACCAAGCTTTTTCCGTATGCCAGCTCCGTATTGAAAACAACCGGGGACAGCACCTGCCTGGGGCTGGCATGCGGCGCCCAGGCCATTGATATGGAGTTTACGGAATTGACGCTGACACCGCTTTTAAGGGGCGTTCCATTGTCAATCGGCGGAATCGGAACCATGGTCCGCTGGGGCGCCAAATATCTTAACGCTGCTGGAGAACGTTTCATGGAAAGATATGACCCCATACATCTGGAAGGCACGGAAAGATCGCGGGTTGTCACGGCTGTTTTCAAAGAAATCAAGGCCGGCCGGGGCCCGGTTATCTGCGATTTCAGTGAAGTTCCCAAAGATAAGGTGATCCATCAGACCGGATATGAAAATCCGCTCCTGCTGCATAAAAGAAAATCCCTGGAAAAAACCGGTCAGTTGGAATGGACCATCGTGATTCATCGGCTTTTGGGAGGGTTGGCGGTGGATGAAAACGGCAAAACAGGCCTGAAAAATTTATGGGCGGCCGGCGAGGCGGCCGGCGGCATCCACGGCGCCGCCCGGGTAGCGGCCAATGCCGTCCTGGAAACACAGGTTTTTGGCGCGCGGGCGGGTCGCGCGGCCGCCTTGACGGCCAGTCAGATGTTACTTCCGACCGTTACACCCAAAAAACTGAATGCGACCGTCACAAAGCTTCGCAGCCTGGAAGGAAAACCTTCAATGCCCGCCTTGAGCGCCCGGAGACTGACAGAAAAAGTCCAGCATATTATGGATGCGCATGCCAATGTGGTCCGAAACGGCACGGATCTGGAGAAAGGACTTGAGCAGATCAGAGAAATCCGTCAAAACAAGATGCCGCTGGTAAAGGGACCGGTCATAGAGGTTCTGGAAGCGCATCATCTGGCAATGACCGCCGAGCTGGTGCTGACGGCGGCTTTTGAAAGACGGGAAACCCGGGGCAATCATCGCCGGGAGGATTATCCGCAAAGAGATGATGTGAACTGGCAAAGGCATATCGGGCTTTCGCTGGCCGATGATGATTCGATAAAGATAGAATCCGTGCCGGTTGGAAACTGACACAAATCCTGGTTCCCGTTACCCTGAAACCAGGCGACCTTGATGATTAACTTGTAACTATGGAGGGAACTCGTATGAAACAATTTCATTCAAAATTCAGCAGTCTTGGTGCAATTATCTTATTTTTATTAATTTTTACCTATTTTACGGGTCCGGATCCGGTGATGGGAAAATCAAAACCCACCACCACGGCCGAGATCGCCCTGTATGACGGTCCTGACCGGCAGCAGATTTTAGAGGAAGGGGCAAAAAAGGAAAAGGCATTCGTGTGGTACACCTCCATGAATAAACAATGGTCCAGCGTCGTAATCAAAATGTTCGAAAAAAAATACCCTTTCCTCAAGACCAACCTCTACCGGGCCAGTTCGGAAGATGTGGTCCAGAGGTATGTCGCCGAAGTTAGAGGCGGCCGGGGCGGCGCAGATGCCCTCAGCTTAGGCTCCGGTGAATTCCAGAATCTTCTGGATGAAAAATTGTTGATCCCCTACTACAGTCCGGTTGGTAAGGAATACCCTGATAATTTTAAAGATGTTAAAAACAAATTCTGGATAACCAACCGGATCAACGCTTTTGCCGCAGCCTTCAATACGCGCATGCTTAAAGAATCTGAGATTCCAAAAACCTACGCTGATTTTTTAGATCCCAAATGGAAAAACAAGATTGCCGTCGAAGCCAGCGACTATGATTGGTTTGCCACCCTGATGCAGGTGTGGGGAGAAGACCGGGGGAAAGATTATTTTCAAAAGCTGGGCGGCCAGAACCTGCATGTCCGGCGGGGGCACAGCAACCTGTTAAACCTGCTGGCAGCCGGTGAATTTCCCCTGGTGCTGACCGAGTACGCTTATCTGACGGAAGCCTTCAAGGAAAGGGGCGCTCCGGTTGAATGGTATTACCTTGCGCCAACCGTTGTCAGGCTCGAGCCAACCGGTTTTCCAAAAGCTTCCAACCACCCTCACGCCGCCATGCTGTTTGTGGATTTTCTGATCGGACTGGAAGCACAAAATTATCTCGGTTCCCATGGTGAAATGGCCGCCCACCCCAAAGCCAAAGTCGTTCCGCCCAGATTGATGCAGATTGAAAATAAGGTCATATTCGATCCCGAGGTAACCCTGCCCCATTGGAATCGATATATCGACCTGTATAATCAGTGGTTGCTGAAGCGATAGGATCCGGTTGAGGTAAAAATTCTTATATTTTAATTATATTAATGAATTTTGTTGACAATTATTTTCCATTGTAATATTTTTTCCATGGAATGCGGGCATAACTCAGCTGGTAGAGTACAAGCTTCCCAAGCTTGGAGTCGCGAGTTCGAATCTCGTTGCCCGCTCCATGAGAAGGAAGCCTTTTCCGTCGGAATATGAAAGATGGGTAGTTATTTGTGTATAAGTGGTTCGGGGTTAATTCTTTCTTAAGGTTAGGCGTTATGAGCTGATCAAGCTTTTTGTTCGATGCATAAATTTCTACCAGAAGTAAAGGAAACGGGCTGTCGCCCGTTTTTATTTTGGTTTTTTCAGTCGTGACAAATTGAAGAAAAAAAGGATAAAAAACAAGGATAAAAGAAAACATCCAAGGGGGGCTTCATTTTCACTTGAATACCTGAAAAGTGTGGCCGGCAAAGTCAGCGATCTGGCCACCCCCCTGTTGGATGATGAAGGATTCGAACTGGTTCACGTGGAGTACCAAAGAGAAGGTTCCGGCAGAATTCTTCGTCTGTACATTGACCGACCCGGTGGGGTTTCCCTGGACGACTGTGTATCCATCAGCCGGCAGATGGGTGATCTGCTGGCTGTTCATCTTGAAATTCGGGAGCCGTACAGTCTGGAGGTATCGTCTCCGGGATCGAACCGCCCTCTGGGTAAAGAAAGTGACTTTGAAAAATTTAAGGGCTTTACAGCGAGGATCAGGACCACGCAACCCGTTGACGGACAAAAAAACTTTACAGGTATTTTGTTGGGCATTTCAGAGGGCATTGTTAAACTATCTATGAACGATGCAACCGTAGCAATTCCTTTTCATTGCATTGCCCGGGGGCGGGTAGTGGATTATAATGGAGAAAACAAATGCTTATCACAGACATAAACCGAGTTGTCGAGCAAGTCAGCCGTGACAAAGGTATCGATCGTGAAGTTCTGATCAGGGCCCTGGAAGAAGCCCTGAAATCTGCTGCCAGAAAAAAATTCGGGACCAAAGTCGATATCGAAGTTCAGTACAATGCGGAAACCGGTGAAATCGAAATCTTTCAATTCAAGGAAGTGGTCGAAACCATTACCGAACCTGATATTCAAATCAGTCTCGAAGAAGGTTACGAGCTGGATCCGGAATGTGAAATCGGTGACAGTCTCGGCACCAAAATGGATGCCAGGACTTTTGGCAGAATTGCCGCTCAATCCGCCAAACAGGTCATCATACAAAAAATGAAGGATGCGGAAAGAAGCGCCATTTTCTCCAGTTTCAAAGACCGCAAGGGTGAAATCGTCAACGGTATTGTTCAGCGTTTTGATCGGGGCGATATCATCGTCAATATGGGACAGACCGAAAGCATCCTGCCGGTCAAGGAACAGGTCCCCCGGGAAACCTATCGCCGGGGGGACCGGGTCCGGGCCATCATTTTGGATGTTCTTTTCGAATCCCGCGGTCCCCAGGTCGTGCTTTCCCGGACACACCCGAACTTTCTGAACCACCTGTTTAAAACGGAGGTTCCTGAAATCACAGAGGGTATCGTCAATATTATGGGCGCGGCCCGTGACCCGGGAGTCCGCGCCAAGATCGCCGTGGCTTCCAATGATTCGGATATTGATCCGGTGGGCGCCTGTGTGGGGATGAAGGGCAGCCGCGTTCAAAATGTGGTTCAGGAACTGCGCGGTGAAAAAATCGATATTATCCCGTGGCATGTGGACCCGGCCAAATTTGTCTGCAATGCGCTGGCGCCGGCTGAAATATCCAGGGTCATCATCGATGAGGACAACGGCTCGATGGAAGTCATTGTCCCGGATGAATTCCTTTCCGTGGCCATCGGGAAACGCGGACAAAATGTCCAGCTTGCTTCTAAATTGACCGGTTGGCACCTGGACATCAAGAGTGAATCAAAATACAGCGAAGCGATGAAATACGGGTATGATTCACTGTTGGCGCTGCCCGGCGTCAATATCAGCATGGCCGATGAATTATTTGGCAAAGGTTTTTTTTCCGCTGAAGAAATCAGCCAGTCATCCATAGAAGATCTGATGCAGGCCAGGGGGATCGAAAAAGAGACCGCTGAAAAACTTATTGCGGCGGCAAGATCTAAAGCTGTTAAGCCGGATGATGAGGACCCGCCAGCCGCCGTGGCAGCGCCCGCGGGCGCCCCGGAAGAAGATATCGAACCGGGGGATTTACCCCCTGACAACGCGGCGGAGCAACCGGAAGAGCAGCAAGCTGCCAAGGAAGATGGTCTCGCAGAAAGTCAAAGTTAAGCGGGATTTGGAAAAAGCTTCAAAGACGAGATTGGATAGGGAATTATCAGCCATAAGCAATCAGGTGTTTCGGTACGGATATAGGGGGGATTGATGGCAACTGTCAGGCTATATGAGCTTGCTAGAGATCTGAATATGGAGAACAAGGCGCTTCTTGAAAAACTCAGCGAAATGAACATTCCTGTTAAAAACCACATGAGTTCCTTGGACGAAGCGACTGTTGAAGCGATCAAGGCGAATCTTCTTGGGAAAAAAGTTGAGGCCGTTGAAGTCACGCGCGTAAAATCGACGGTTATCCGCAGGCGGAAAAAACACGTCCTGGAAGAACCGGATCAACTCACGGCAGCACCCGAGCCGGATGCCGAACCGGATGCCGAGCCGGAGACCGAACCGGAGACCGAACCGGAGACCGAGTCGGAATCCCGCGAAACTGTACCTGAAGAAACACCCGCACCCGTCCTCGAGGCCATAGAGAGCCCGGCAGCCGTAAAGCCCGCCCGGGCAAAAAAGAAAACCAAAAGAGACACCCCGGCAAAAATCATCAAAATTGCCGAAGCGCCGGTCCAGGAAAAACGTCCGGTCGCAGAAAAACCGCCGGCGCCTGAGGTTCCAGCGATCGAACAACCTGAAATCAAAGCGGTTCCGGGTCCTGACTCTCCGGCGGTAACTTCCGAGGAAGAAAAGTCGGCCATAGACAAAAAGAAAAAGAAACGGCCGGCCAAACCGGAAGAACCTGTTCAGGATAAAAAGTTTTTCAAAAAGAAGATCTCTTTTCGGCGCAAAGAGGTGGTCGAAGGGGCCGCCCTTTATGACGTCGCGCAGAAAAGGGGCCGAAAACCCCGAAAGGGCGCCCAGACCAAGGCGGCCATGGGTAATAAACCGCAACTTACCGTGCCCAAAGCCATTAAACGGAGAATCAAGATTGATGACACGGTGGTCTTGTCCGATCTGGCAAAGCGCATGGGAATCAAAGCCGGGGACATGATCATCAAGCTGATGAACCTGGGCGTTATGGCCACCGTCAATCAAACCATTGACTTTGACACGGCGGTACTGGTCGCAGCTGAATTCGAATACGAACTGGAAAGGGCGGCATTTGAGGAACAGGATGTCCTGATGATGGAAAAAAGCGAAGCGGCCATACTCATCTCGCGTCCGCCGGTAGTTACCATCATGGGCCACGTGGACCATGGGAAGACTTCACTGCTGGACGTTATACGGAAAACCAAAATTACGGAAATTGAAGCAGGCGGCATCACGCAGCATATCGGCGCTTATCATGTCACCACGGAAAAAGGCCAGATTGTCTTCCTGGATACCCCCGGCCATGAAGCTTTCACCTCCATGCGTGCCCGAGGGGCCCAGGTCACCGATATCGTGGTTTTGGTCGTCGCTGCTGATGACGGCGTGATGCCCCAAACCCTGGAGGCGATTAATCACTCCAGGGCCGCGGGAGTTCCCATCATCGTGGCGATCAACAAGATTGACAAGGCGAATGCGGATCCAGAGCGCGTGGAACGGGAACTTTCAGACGTAGGATTGGCGCCCGAAGCGTGGGGCGGAGATAACATTTTTGTCAAGGTGTCCGCCAAGCAGCACCAGGGAATAGACGAGCTGCTCGAGATGATACTTCTTCAGGCCGAGCTGATGGAACTCAAGGCAGACCCGAATAAATATGCCCGCGGCCATGTGGTGGAAGCAAAGCTGGATTCAGGCCGCGGACCGGCGGCCACCGTTCTGATAAGTGAAGGCACCCTGCGATCCGGAGATGCCGTGGTGTGCGGCGTCCATTACGGGAAAATCCGGGCGCTGTTCAATGACAGGGGCATTCAACTGGAGTCGGCCGGCCCGTCCATGCCTGTCGAGGTTTTAGGCCTTTCCGGTGTTCCCATGGCAGGAGATGAGCTGATCGCCGTCCCGGATGAAAAAAATGCCCGGCAGATCAGCATCCACCGGCTTCAGAAACACCGCTCCAGGGAACTGGCAAAAACCAGCAGGCTGAGCCTTGAAAAACTTTATGAAAATTTGCAGGAAGGCCAAACAAAGGATCTCAACCTGATCCTCAAGGCGGATGTTCATGGGTCCATCGAGGCGTTGCGGGATTCTTTGACGAAATTATCCAACAAAGAAGTCAGAATCCATATCATCCACTCGGCCACCGGCACCATTACCGAGTCGGATATTTCCCTTGCGGCCGTTTCAAATGCGGTTATCATGGGTTTTAATGTCCGGCCGACGGCAAAAATTGCGGAAATAGCCAATGAGGAAAATGTATCCATCCATTATTATAATATAATTTATCATGCCATTAAGGACATCAAGGATGCCATTGTCGGCATGATGTCCTCAACATTTGAAGAACGCACGCTGGGCAGGGCTGAAGTGCGGGAGGTGTTCCACATACCGAAAGTGGGCGCCGTTGCAGGGTGTTATGTGACGGACGGCAAGATTGAGCGGGGCAAACTCATTCGGATTGTAAGGGACGGCATCGTCGCTTTTGAGGGGAAAATATCATCCCTGAGGCGCTTTAAAGATGAAGCCAAGGAAGTTCAGACCGGCTATGAATGCGGCATCGGTGTGGATAAATTCAACGACATCAAGCTCGGCGATGTCATTGAATGCTATTATCTGGAAGAAATAAAACCCAAGCTGGCCGAGTGAGGAGGGAGACAGGAGGGGTCGAGGGGGCAACGATGGTTGTGGGTCTGGGAGTACTGACATTCAGACTTCCTGATTGCCGTTCCTTAAAGGGCAAAAGAAGCATCGTCACATCGATCATCGGCAAAATCAGGAACCGGTTTGTCATTTCCATTGCGGAGGTGGGATCCAATGACATGCATCAGCGGGCTGAAATCGGCTTTGCGCTTGTCGGAAATGACCGCAAGGTGATCAATGCAAACGTTGATAAGGTTTTTAACATGGCCGATCAGATCAGCCTGGCCGAACTCATCAATACGGATATTGAAATTATCAACATATGAAACCGTTTACGCGCGCCGACAGGGTCGGTCAACTGATACAGCAAACCCTGAGTGAAATATTGTTCAAACACATCAGCGACCCGCGTCTCAAGATGGTCACCATTACGGGCGTCGACATGTCCCCGGACTTGAGGCTGGCGAGAATATATTTTACGGTATCCGGGGGAAAATCAAGCAGGGACAAAGCGCTGCAGGGTTTTAAAAAAGCCCTCGGTTATCTTAAACGTTCACTCGGGCAACAACTGGATTTAAGATATATGCCTGAGTTGAAGTTTTTTTATGATGAATCATTTGATTACGGAGAACACATCGACAAGGTGTTAAATACCCTGTCGGAAAAATAATGGACGCTATCCTACACCATTTAAAAAACAGCCGCAAGATCCTGATTGCCACCCATGTGAATCCGGACGGTGATGCCATTGGATCTTTGATAGCCATGGGACTCTCCTTGGAAAATTTAAACAAGGAAGTGACCTTTTACACGGAAAGCGCAATTCCGGCAGTGTATCAATTTCTGCCCTGCTGCGACCGGGTTGTATCGCTCCTGCCCCCCGATGCGGTTTATGATACCGCCATTGTCCTGGATTGCGGTCAGCTGGGACGGACCGGGAAAGTTGAAGCACGCCTGATGAAAATACCCTGCGTGATTAACATTGACCATCACACAACCAACACCGGCTTCGGGAATCTTCAGCTCATAGACACCTTGGCGTGCGCCACGGCGGAACTGGTCTATTTGCTCATTAAAAAATTAAGCGTTCCCATCAACCCGGCCATAGCGGCTGCCATTTATACGGGCATTTTAACCGATACCGGGTCGTTCCGGTTTTCCAACACCAATAAAAACGCTTTTGCAATTTGCAAAAAAATGATGGATTATGATGTTGTTCCATATCTTATTTCCCAGCACGTTTATGGAACATACTCCCTGGGTCGCATTAAGTTGTTGAATCTGGCTCTGGATACCATCGAAATTTCAGATAACGGCAAAATGTCGATGATGACGGTCACCCGGGACATGTATGAAAGGACCCGCACCAGTTCCGAAGATACTGACGGGTTCATCAACTATGCAAAACGTGTTGCGGATATTAAAATGGCGGTCCTGATACAGGAACACCTTGACGGACAGAAGGAGGCAGACAACGGCCGTTCCTTTCACATCAGCCTCCGTTCGGACGGAACCGTGGACGTGGCCGCCATTGCCGGCGCCTATGGCGGCGGCGGGCATTTTAGTGCCGCAGGGTTCGATATGGAATCCGGCCTTGCCCATATCAAAGGCCTGATTTTCAACATTGCGAAAAATTTGTAAAAAATGAGTCGCCCAATTCCCAACATTGATTTAAACGGGGTCATTATTATTGACAAGGCAGCGGATATGACGTCTGCGCAGGTCGTATCCGTGGTCAAAAAAACACTTAAAGTCAAAAAAGTGGGGCACACCGGAACGCTGGATCCGTTCGCAACCGGTGTGTTGATCTGCTGCATCAACCGAGCGACGAAACTGTCAAAATTCTTTTTAAGCGGAAATAAAAAATATGACGCCATGCTCCATCTGGGGATTGAAACGGACACTCAGGATGCGACCGGAAAGATTACAGCCACTTCGGATCCGGTCAATTTTTCCGAAGGGGAAATTCGTGACGCATGCAAGAAATTTGAGGGCGCCGGAATGCAGCTGCCCCCGGTGTTTTCAGCCCTCAAACATAACGGCCGGCCGCTTTACAAGCTGGCCCGGAAAGGCCAACCCGTTCAGAAACCGGCCAGGCCCATTGTCATACATTACATTAAAATCGGTCGCATCGATCTGCCGTTCGTTCATTTTGAGGTTTCCTGTTCCTCCGGGACATATATCCGGACGTTATGTGCCGATATCGGCAGGGCCTTAGGCTGCGGCGGACACCTGAAAGAGTTAAAAAGAATCGAAAGCAGCGGGTTGACCCTGAACGAGGCCTTCTCGCTGGAGGAACTGAAAAAGGCGGTCTTTTCCGGCCAAATTTCAGACAAAATAATCAGCATGCGCCGGGCGGTTCAATATTTGCCTGAACTTGCCGCGGATACGGCTTTGATGGAAAAGATCATTCATGACACGTAACCGTCGTCCATGTCTATTGCGTGCATAGTTCATTGAAAAAACTGTGAACTGTGAACCGATAACCGTGAACGGTTACCACAACATTAACATCACCCAACAGAAATGATTAACTGATTAATGGATTGCGATAAAGGAGGCAAAATAAATTGACGCAAACAAGTGAAGACAAAAAAGAACTGATTGAAAAATTCAAACTCCATGGAACCGACACCGGTTCTCCGGAGGTCCAGATCGGACTGCTGACCCACCGGATTTTGTACCTCACGGAACATTTAAAGGTTCACAAAAAGGACCACCATTCCAGAAGAGGCCTGCTGGTGCTGGTCGGGAGACGCCGCAGGCTGTTAAATTATATTAAAAACAAGGATGTCCAACGATACCGGTCCTTAATCGGCGCCCTGGGATTGAGAAGGTAGTCACGCGTGCCGAACCTGGTATTCTTTTTGCAGTCCAAAGCGCGGATGCTTTTCATTATACGGAAATCGGAATTGGATTATTTCTATATGAGTTGCACCCCAACAAATAAAAGGCGTTATGCCGTTTGGAGAAAAACATGGAAACTTTATTAAAAACAGAAATCGGGGGTCAAACACTCAGCCTTCAGGCGGGCAAGCTCGCCAAGCAGGCATCGGGCTCCGTGCTGGTTCAATATGGGGAAACCGTCGTCCTCGTTACAACCGTGTCCGCCTACGAGGAAAAAATCGGCTTTTCCTTTTTACCCCTCACGGTGGAATATCAAGAAAAAATTTATGCCGCCGGCCGGATACCCGGTAATTATTTCAGAAGGGAAATCGGCAGGCCCAGTGAAAAAGAGACCTTAACGGCCCGCCTGATCGACCGGCCGATTCGTCCCCTTTTCCCGAAAGGGTACGGCCATGAGACCCAGGTGATTGCCACCGTGCTTTCGATGGACCTGGAAAACGAGCCGGATATTCTGGCCATGATCGGCGCCTCTGCAGCCCTGGAAATTTCGGACATCCCTTTTGCAGGGCCCATTGCCGGCGTTCGCATCGGGCGTATCGCTGGTGAATTTATCGTAAACCCGTCCATCAGCCAAATCGCCAGGAGTGATATAAACATCATCGTGGCAGGCTCGAAAACCGGGGTGGTGATGGTCGAGGGCGGCAGTAATTTTGCTACGGAAGCTGATATGCTCGAGGCGATCTTTGTTGGCCATAACGCCATGCAGCCGATCATTGAACTGCAGTCCGAGCTCCGGCAAATTATGGGTGTGCCCAAAAGAAAGTTTACTGCGCCGCAGAAAGATGAAGCCCTGAACCGGAAAATTGAATCTGAAGGTCACGCCCGGATGCGCGAGTCCATCCTGATTCCCGAAAAAGTCAAACGAAGCAGCGCCGTCAGAATCGCCAAGGCGGATATATTTTCAAACCTCGGCCCAGACTACGTCAATCGGAAAGAACAGGTCTACGAAATCCTGGATAATTTTCAAAACCGGTTATGCCGCGACCTTATCCTGAAAGAAGGACGACGCATCGACAACCGCAAGTTTGATGAAATCAGGCCCATCACCTGTGAGACCGGCATTCTTCCCAGACCCCATGGCAGCGCGCTCTTCACCCGGGGGGAAACCCAGGTGCTTTGTGTCCTGACCCTGGGGTCCGGCCTGGACGAACAGCGTGTGGAAACCCTCAGTGGAGAAGAACACCGGCCCTTTATGCTTCATTACAACTTTCCGCCGTATTCGGTCGGAGAGGTCAAACGCATGATGGGTCCCAGCCGGAGAGATATCGGGCACGGCGGACTTTCTACCCGAGCCGTTGAAAAGGTTCTTCCCCCCAAGGAAGAATTTGATTATACCATCCGCATTGTTTCGGAGGTGCTTGAATCGAACGGGTCATCTTCCATGGGGACGGTTTGTGCCGCCAGCCTGGCGTTGATGGACGGAGGGATCCCCATCACATCGCCCGTATCGGGAATCGCCATGGGTCTGGTCAAAGAGGGCGATCAAGTTGTCATTCTATCCGATATCCTCGGAGACGAAGATCACACCGGCGACATGGATTTTAAGGTTACCGGCACCCGTGACGGCATCACCGCGCTTCAAATGGATATTAAAATCAGCGAGCTTTCCAGGGATATCATGGAAAAGGCCCTGGAACAGGCCCGTGCGGGCCGGCTTTACATCCTCGATAAAATGCTGGCAACATTAAATCAACCGCGAAAGGATATTTCCCCCCATGCGCCGAAATCCATTTCGATTGTGATCAATCCGGATAAAATTCGTGAAATAATCGGCCCGGGGGGCAAAGTGATCCGCGCGATTCAGAGTGAAACCTCCACCCGCATCGAAATCGACGACTCCGGTCTGGTTAAAATCTTTGCCACTTGCCTGGAGGACGGGAATGCGGCCTTAAACCGGATCAAGGAGATTACCCGGGAACCTCAGGTGGGAGAAGTTTTTGACGGCACCGTCGTGAAGATCACCGATTTTGGCGCTTTTGTCCAGATCTTTCCCGGTACGGACGGACTGGTGCATATTTCACAACTGGCCGAACATCGCGTGAAACAGGTTTCAGACGTGGTAAAGGAAGGTCAAAAACTGAAAGTGAAAGTTCTGGAAGTCTCCCGGGATGGAAAAATTCGACTCAGTCATAAAGCCACGCTTGAAGGGGCCCATGAACGCAACGATCAATAAAACCGTTTTAAAAAACGGTGTTCGCATACTGTCCCATAAAATGCCCCATGTCCGCAGTGTGTCCATGGGCGTATGGGTCAATGTGGGCGCCCGGGACGAGAAGCCGTCTGAAAACGGCCTGTCGCATTTCATTGAACACATGATATTTAAAGGGACTCAAAAGCGGGGCGCATTTCAGATCGCCAAAGAATTTGACGCCATCGGCGGGCACACCAACGCTTTCACGGCCATGGAAAACACCTGTTACCATGCCAGGGTGATCGACACACATCTTTTCACCATGGCCGATATCCTTTCGGATATTTTTTTAAATTCGGTGTTTGACGAACAAGAAGTGGAAAAGGAACGAACGGTTATTTTTCAGGAAATCGGGATGGTCGAGGACAGCCCGGAAGAATACATCCATCTGCTTGCCGGCAAGGCCTATTGGGGGAACAACCCTTTGGGACGTTCCATCCTCGGTACGCCGGAAAATATCGTCCGTTTTGATAAAAACACGATAAGGCGTTTTTTCCGGCGCTTTTATCAACCCGGACAAATCCTGGTTTCTTTGGCGGGCAACGTGGATCACGATCGCTTTGTCGACCTCATCGGTCCTGCCTTCGAAACCGTCCGGCCGGGCAAGGACTTTCCCAAACGTGTCACCCCCAGGCCTCGATCCCGCGTTGATTTGAATTTCAAGGAACTGGAACAGGCCCATGTGGTCATCCTGACCAGCGGGCTGTCCATCACGGATCCGCGCCGGTATGCCTTTTCGCTCCTGCAAACCATATTGGGGGGCAACATGAGCTCACGTCTCTTTCAGGAGGTTCGTGAACGTAAAGGGCTGGCATATTCGATCTATTCCTTTGTCTCCTCCCATGTGGACACCGGTCTCTTCGGCGTCTATACCGGCGTCGATCCGAAGCAGATCAACGCGGCTGTCGGATTGATTCTGAAGGAAATGCGAAAGCTCAAGGAGGATCGGGTGGAGGCCTCGGAACTTCAAGGCGCAAAAGAATACATCAAGGGCAACCTCATGCTGTCCCTGGAAAGCACAGACAATCAGATGGTGCGGACCGCCCAAAATGAGTTCCATTTCGGATGTCAAATCCCTATCCAGGAGGTTGTGGATCGAATTGAATCTGTCACCGAAGACGACATTTTACACCTGGCATCCACGCTGTTTCAATCCGAACAACTCGCGGTGACCCTGCTGGGAAGGGTCCCCGATAAAAAAGAACTCCAGGAAATACTGGCCTTGTGATATTATGTCCCCGATGATCAGACTGCTCCGATTACGACCTGAACTGGATGCGGATATCCCCCTGCCCCGATACATGACCCCGCAGGCTGCGGGGATGGACATTTGTGCCGCCATCCAAGATCCGCTGGTTCTTGCCCCCGGGGCCACCGCATTGATCCCGGCCGGTTTCGCCATGGCCCTTCCCGCCGGGTTTGAAGCACAGATCAGGCCCAGAAGCGGCCTGGCAATCACCCACGGCATCGGCCTGATCAATTCTCCCGGCACCATTGATGCGGACTATCGGGGAGAAATCAAGATCGCGGTTATCAACCTGGGGAAAACAGATTATACTTTCTCGCGTGGCCAGAGAATCGCCCAGATGGTCATTCAAAAAGTTTATCGGGCTGAATTTGACGTCGTCAGCCAGCTGGATGAAACCACGCGCAGTGACGGGGGGTTTGGACATACCGGATGAGACCCATGGCTTTATCATTACCCCAGAATCCCGCGCTTGAGGCCGGGTACAACCTTGTCGTTTGTATCCTGGCCAGCGGCAGCAAAGGAAATGCCATATACGTTTCCGATTCCCGCACCTCCATTCTGGTGGATGCGGGTCTTTCAGGGGTTGCCATCGAACGCAGGTTTCGACAGCGGGGGCTGCGTCCTGAAAACCTCGATGCCATCATTGTTTCCCATGAGCATGCAGATCACATTCAAGGCGTGGGCGTTCTTTCGCGCCGCTATAATCTGCCGGTCTACATGAACCCTAAAACCACTTGCGCGGCCGAATCCGGCTTGGGCGACATTAAAGAACTTGTCAATTTCGAATGCGGGGCCACGTTTCATATCAATACCCTGAGCATCCACCCTTTTTCCATATCCCATGACGCCACAGACCCGGCAGGATTCACCATCAGCCAAAACGGTTCCAAGATGGCGATTGCGACCGATCTGGGTATCGTCACCAGCATGGTGAAATCCCACCTGAAAGAATGCCACCTGTTAATTGTCGAAGCCAATCATGACCCGCAGATGCTTTTCGACGGCCCCTATCCATGGCCGACCAAGCAGCGTATCAGCAGCCGGGTGGGGCATCTTTCCAATGAAGATTCCTGTCATCTGCTGCGCGAAGTCCAGCACGACAAACTGCAGCACGTGGTCCTGGCCCATTTGAGCGAAACGAACAATACGCCGCAAAAAGCATTCGCCCAGGCGTGCAAGGCAATCAATGTCAACCATGTCCAACTTCATGTAGCGCGCCAGAATGAATGTGGCGACCTGATCTATGTCCGGTAGCTTCTGTCAGCTTTTCTAATATGTTGTTATACCATAACTTATTTATATCATGGTAAAAAACTTCAAGCTAACCATCCAGTACGACGGCAGTTTGTATCATGGCTGGCAGCGGCAGAACGGCCTGCGGACCATCCAGGGGGAAATCGAAAACGCGATCGCGAAGATGACCGGGCAAAAAATTTCCCTCCAAGGCTCCGGCCGAACAGACGCCCAAGTGCATGCCATCGGCCAGGTGGCAAACTTTACGTGTGAAACAGACCTGAGCGCCGAAGTTTTCCGGAAAGGGATCAACAGTCTGGTCCAGGAGGACATCGTCATCACGGCCTGCCGCTTAGTCCATGACACCTTTCATGCGCGCTTTGACGCCAAAAGCAAAACATATCATTACAGGATCTTAAACCGCGAGCTTCCCTCCCCCATCTGCCGGCAATATGCCTGGTTCCTCCGGAAAAGCCTGGACATTGCCGCCATCAGGTCCGCCATACCGCATCTGGTCGGCACCCATGATTTCAAGGCCTTCGAAGGAGCCGGCAGCCCGCGCTGCCACACGGTCAGACAGGTCATGCAGGCGGATTTTATCACCAGGCCTTCCGGGTACTGTATTTTTAAAATCGAGGCCGACGGGTTTTTAAGATACATGGTCCGCAACATTGTCGGCACGCTGATTGCAGTGGGGCGCGGTAAAATCACACCGGACGGTTTCAAACAGGTGCTCACTTCCAGGGACCGCGGCCGCGGCGGGGTCACGGCGCCGGCCCACGGGCTGTTCCTGATGAAGGTCACCTATTGATGAATTCGAAAAAAATTGAATTCATCACGTTTTAAGTGTTAAGTTTTAAGATTTAAGCTGTTATGATATAGTATTTAATCAGATACTTAAAACGTAAATCTTAAAACTTAACACTCGAACTTCAGTTCGTTACAGGTTTAACAGCCGCCGGGCGTTGTGCTCGAAAATATCCTGCTTTTCAGATTCCGGGATGTCCATCTCATGGATGGATCGAATGGTCTCGCGGATCAGAAAATCGCCCATCTGGGCATCAAAGGGCATGTCCGTGCCGAACAGCATCCGGCCGGCGCCGCAAAAAGAATAAGCGCACATGAGGGCCGAGGTGTTTCCGCTCACGGCCGTATCATTATAGAACATGCCAAAATAGTCCAGGGGGGGCTTTTGGAGCTTTTTTAAAAATTGGGCGTGCAGGAGCTGGTCCGCGTCCTCATAGAATTGAGATATGCGCTCCCGAAAGTAAGGGACCATCGCTCCACAGTGATGGGTCAAAAACTTGATGCCGGGGCACTCGTCCAGAATGCCGCTGAAAACCAGCCGGGTCATTGCCGCCGTCGTTTCATAGGGCCAGCCGAACAGGCTGTAGATGAGATACTTGGACATGGTTTCATCTTGATAATCCGGCCGGTCATGGGTTCGGTGCGGGTGAATCCAGATGGGCAGATCAACCTGGGCCATTTTTTTGTATATCGGCATAAATTCCGCCGAGGACATGGGCCGGCCGCCGATGGAGGTAAATACCTGAATGCCCTTTAAATTAAGGTCCTTGATGACCCGGTCCAGCTCCTGTAAGGCCTGGTCGACATCATTCATCGGCAAAATCGCCACCCCCGCAGCGAATCGGTCCGGATGCTTGACGACCAGATCGGCCAGTTCATCATTGGCCAATCTGGCAAGCTCCAGGGCATCATCAGGCGAAAAAACGCTCTCAACCGAAGGCGAGGCAATCGTCAGGACCTGTCGGTACCCGTCATATTTGTCCATCAGGCGGAATCTGTCCTCCAGGCGGGTAATCGTCGGCAGGGCCCGGTTTAAATTATCCAGATGAAACCCCGCCGGCGCTTTCCGGGCAAGCGCCTTGCTGTACTTGGCCGGCAGTATATGTGAAAAAATGTCGAGCATAAGAAATTTTGTCTATTTTAAGCAGGCAGGTTGAACGCCATTTTAAGGCGTTTTAAGTCCGGAAGCTTTCCGATGACCACGAGCATATCCGTTTTTTTTAGAATGTTTTCCGGTTCAGGGATAATCACATCCCTTTGCCCCCGCTCGCCGCGCCGATTGATGGACACCACCGACACGCTGTAGCGGTTCCGGATGTCAAGCTCCTTCAAGGTGCGCCCCTGCATGCCGGGGGGGACCGGAATAACATTTATTTCAAATCCTGCCGGCATGCTGACATAGCTTCGGGCCGGAGATTTTTCAGAAAGTTTGCTTTGTATAAATTTTAAGCCGAGGGATTCCTGCCGTAAAATTTCACGATTGTAAACATTGATGATATCCCGCCGGCTGACCGTGCCCACGAGCTTGTTGGAACTCATATTGTCCACCACGGGAAGTTCTTCGGTATAAAACGTACCAAATTTTCTCATGCATTCCGCCAGCGTTGCGTCCATGACAATGGACGGGCTTTCTGAAACCGACACCAGATCCTTTGCCACCACAATGCCGGATAGGGATTTGTCGTTCAAAAACTCTTTCACATCATGCACGCTGAGCGATCCTTGAAACCTGCCGTCATCATCGACCACATAATAATTGGATTCATTGGCATGGATGACTTTCTGGAGCACATCGCTGAAATCCGCCGATTCATGGATGGTCACCATATCCTGATGCAAAACATCCCTTACCTTCGTCGTCTGCATAATGGCGACTTCCATGCCTTTGGCAAGGTCCACGCCCCGCCGGCTCAGTTTCATGGTGTAAATGGAATCTTTTAACAACCTTGAGGCCACAAAGGAGGCTAAAATGGAACAGAGCATCAAGGGCAGGATCAACTTGTAATCACCGGTCATCTCGAATATTATCAAAAAGGCGGTGATGGGCGCATGGGTGGTTCCGGCGACCATGGCGCTCATCCCGACGACGGCGTACCCCCCCGGAGAAGCCATCACGGCAGGAAAAAGCATATGCCCCAGGGTTCCGAACAAACCGCCGAACACGGATCCCAGGAAGAGCGACGGCGCGAAAACGCCCCCGGACCCGCCGGCCCCGAGGGTAATTGATGTGGCAAGCATTTTAACGGGAATCAGAATCAGCAGCATGTACCAGACCATATCCGCCTTGAGTACCTGGGTGATTGTGTCGTAGCCGACCCCGTAGACCTGTGGGAAATAGAGGACGATGAGCCCGATCAAAAACAAAAATACCGGCGCTTTCATCCAGCCCGGCATGGGAACCTTATCCCCCAGGTCCTCGATGGCGTACAGCACCCGGATAAAACCGACCGCCAGGAAACCGACGGCAATTCCCAGAAGGATATAAGGTGCGATTTCCCAGGCATTTACCAGGCTGTAGCGGGGGATTTCAAATGCGGGAATATCCCCGAAATACCACCGTCCCACGATGGTGGCCATCACCGAAGACATGATCAGCGGAACCAGGGTGGTAATAGCGTAATTTCCCAGGATGATCTCGACGGAAAAAATTACCCCGGCGATGGGGGCATTAAATGAGGCGGCAATCCCGGCTGCAGCGCCGCAGGCCACCAGAACCTGCATCCTTTCCTTGCTGCTCTTGAGAAACTGGCCGATCACCGACCCCATTCCGGATCCGATCTGCACAATCGGACCTTCCCGTCCCACCGATCCTCCGGTTGCAATGGTAACTGCGGATACCAGGATTTTTATAAACATCACCCGGGCCCGAATCCTGCCCCCCCTTAATGCCACCGCCTCCATCACCTCAGGCACGCCGTGACCTTTGGTTTCCTTGCCGAGAAAATGGACCAGGGGGCCGACGATCATGCCGCCGATTACCGGCAGCAGCAGTTTGTGATACCAGGCCAGCGCACGAACCGTTTCAAGTATGTCTGATGAGCGTCCGGTAGCCAGGGTCTGGAAAAAATCAATCAGCCAGCGAAACAGTACGGCGCCGAAACCGCCGATAAAACCGATCACGGAGGCAATAATCAGGATGATGGTATGTTCATTGAGACGGAAGGTGTCGGTGATGCGATGATAAAGCCCTGCGGTATTCAAGGTTGATAGTTCTCGTAAAAAGTCAAAATTCAGACGGTTTCGTAAAAAATAATAATTAAAGTTTCAAGGCGCGCAAATTTCGTGTCGTGAGGCGTACTTAGCGTACGCCGCAATGACAACGAAATGCAGCGCAACGTCCCGCCAAAGGCGGGAGACTTTTTACGGAACCGTCAAGGTTGATTTGCCCAACTTCTGTGAGTCCCGTCGTCCCGCCAAAGAGGCCGATCCGATCCCCGGTTGCCGTGCCAGGCTGAAGGCTGCTTTAAACTCCTCCCGCCCTTACATCGTCGACCGCTTGCAGCAGCCGGTCGAACAGTTCGGGGATTTCCTTTTCCTCCAGGCAGGAAAATGCAATTCGAAGATCAGTTTTACCCATGGAGATCAAACCAACGCCGTAGGTTTCCAGCAAATGGAGCCTGACGGTCTCCGCATCCAGCGCCTTGAGCCGGATGCACATAAAATAGCCAGAATTAAAAGGATATACATCCCAGGCATCCTGATATTTCGGATCAGCCAGAACTTCCCTGACCCGGTTTGCCCGTCGTTTGAGCACTTCAAATTTTTCTTCCTGTTCTGCCAGGCTCCTGGTGTCCTGCATGGATTTTAAAACCATGGATTGGCTCAAATGAGACGCATTCGATATGGTGGCCCTGATATTTCCCGCCGTCTTTTTTTCAAGGGCTTCATAAACCGGCCGGGGATCGCCGGTGCAGGGTATGCCGTAGGTGATAAAACCGACCCGTAATCCCCAGACGAAATATTCTTTGGTGGCGCCATCCAGTTTAATGGCAAGGAGCCGGGGATGCAAACCGCAAAGCCGGGCAAAAAGGGACTCCTTGATGCTGTCTGGTTCGTAAAAAAGCCCGAAGTAAGCATCGTCCACAGCGGCAACAACGTTCGTTCCTTTGGATGCCACGTCCTTTAATATGTCAACGATGCTGTCCCCTTCTTCTTCGGTGACGGTATATCCGGTGGGATTATGCGGAAAATTGAGCAGCACGATGATTTTTGGATGTGTCCGGGCCTCTTGTCGGACTTTGTCTTCAAAGGCCTGAAGATCAAACCCGCCGGTTTCCGTAAACAGCGAATATTCACTGATCTTTGCCCCCCTGCGCAGTACAAGGGTCAGATCGTAGTTGTCCCACATCATATGCGGCAAAAGAACCACATCTGCCGGATCGATCCAGAGATCTGAAAATACACTGATGGCGTGTGTAATGCCGCAGGTTACCACAGGCAGGCTGACAATGTTGTTGGACAAGGAAGGATTTTTCCCGGGCATGGCCTTCTGCCATGCTTTTCTTAATGCCAAAAGCCCAAACGAAGGCGCATAGGTCAGAGATTCTTCGGGTTTGATCCCGCAAATCATGTCCATTACGGACGGGAAATGCATGGTATGTCCCGCCTCCGTGGCAATCCCGATGGTGGCGTTCAGCTTGAAGGCTTTCGCGCCGGCCTCGGCGCTTTGGCTCAGGATTCCCCTGGGAAAATAAAGATTTTTCCCCATACCGGATAACATTTCCAGCACATGGGGATTGCCTTTTTCGATGACCTGGTTTAACTCTTTTGCGAGTGGATTCATGGCATCAACCTCGTCGATTTTTTTACAGTCAAACCAGAAAGGATGTCAAGGGAAAAGGAGTATCCATCAAAACCTGAAAACCCCGCTGGTCGGCCCGGCGGGGTTCAATAGTTGTTAAAAAACAACATCAGTTCTTTCCTCGCTTAGAAGCTTTAATCGGGTTGACTTTCGCCTTCGCGGTGGTAGCAACCGCGGCTACATGAGTTGCCAGATTGCACTTGCCGCTTTTCCATTTTAACACCGGTTGCGGAAAAGCTGAGCAATACCATCTGGTTTCAAACTCTGCGCTTTTGTTGCAGCCGCCGCATTGCTCCACGACTTCATGGCAAACCCCGCCATTGTAACTGCAGCCTTTTGCACTCATAAACGGACATTCCGTACCTTTTCGGACCGTTGTACAAACCATCTGAATCACCCCCTTTCATCTTTAAAAAAAGCCGGGAATTTCCCCCCCGGCTTACCTGCTTACCAGGAACGTTGAAAAATAAACATAACTAATAACAATCTGAACGACATTTGTCAATAAAAAAATTAAAAATCCTGCTTTAAAGCACCTGCCCCTGTTCCGAGACCTTTGCAAAACCCCCTATTTTTCCCGATTTCTGTGTCAGGCTCAAATTTCAATCCTCAAAATACTAAATGTATTCCTCCGGTTAAAATTTTCGCCTTCCTTGAACTCGAACAAAATTTGACATTTTTCAAAGGTCTCGTTCCGGTTCTTTGAAGACCCTGCAGCAAGCTGCGGGGTTAGCGCTCGCTGTTGCGGTTCAATGTATTGAGCGCCGAACCGGCTTTAAACCACCCGATTTGCTCCAGGGTAAGGGTATGGTTTGCGCGAAAGGTGTACCTTTTTTTGCCGGGGTCTTCCCCCGTCACTTTTACAGGGGCCCCGGGCTTGAGATCTGCCAGATCGACCACACTGATGCGGTGATATTCACCGACGGCGCCATAATCTTCAGGGTCTGCAAACGTCAGGGGCAGTATGCCCTGCTTTTTAAGGTTGGCCTCATGAATCCTGGCAAATGATCGGGCGATCACCGCCTTGACACCCATCAGTTTCGGGCTCATGGCCGCATGTTCCCGGCTGGAGCCTTCGCCGTAGTTTTCGTCGCCGATGATCACGCAGCCGCCGGCCCGCTCTTTATAATAGCTGGCCAGATCATAAAAGGTTTTCCCCTTTTCGTTGCGGAACACGTTGGTGCCGTGTCCGGTTTCACCGGTAAAGGCATTCACGGCTCCTGCCAGCATGTTTCTTGAAATGTTGGTCAAATGCCCCCGGTACCTGAGCCACTTTCCTCCTGGTGAAATGTGGTCCGTGGTCGTCTTGCCTTTGGTTTTTACCAGAACGGGCAATTCCGTAAAATCCCGGCCATCCCATTGTTCAAAGGGCTGCAGCAGCTCCAGCCTGTCGGATTCCGGGTCGACACGGATCTGAAAGGTTTGCCCGTCTTCTCTGGGCAGAACAAAGGCCCCTTTTTCAATCGCCAGGCCCTTTTCGGCCAGGGCAGGGGGATTCGGGGGCACCAGCTTAAATGCCACACCATCGCTTCCCTGCAGGGTGTCGGCCTCCGGGTTGAACCCGGCATTGCCGGACAACGCCAGGGCCGCCGCCATGGCAGGAGATACCAAAAATGCCAGGGTTTCCGGGTTGGCATCATTTCTTCCACGAAAATTCCGGTTGAACGTGGTAAAAAGGCAATTGGGAATGTTTTGCCTGATGTCCTTGCGGTCCCACTGCCCGATGCAAGGCCCGCAGGAGGCGGTCAGAACCAGGGCGCCGGCCTTGACGATCGTGTCAAGGATGCCATCGCGCTGAATGGTTTTAAAGACCTGCTGGGACCCGGGGGACAGCATAAAGGGGACCCTGGCCTTGAGGCCGTGCTCGGTGCCCTGCTTCAGGACTTGTGCGGCCGCATAAAGATCCGCATAAGATGAATTGGTGCAGGATCCCAGGAGCACGGCCGAGACCGTTTCCGGCCAGTTTTCAGCCGCAATGACCTGCCGGAAATCTTCCACCCTTGTAATTCTGTCCGGCGTGAAAGGGCCGGCATAACTGGGGCGAATGGCGCTCAGATCCAATTCGACGTATTCATCATAGACGCTTGCCGGATCGCGCCTGCAGCTGTCATCGGAGGTCAAAAATTCAGCCATGGCCCGCGCCCGGTCCGCGTCCTGATCCCGCCCGACGTTTCTCAGGTAGGCGTCCATGGATTCATCATAGACGAACACGGATGACGTGGCGCCCAGTTCAGCCCCCATGTTGGCAATGGTCGCTTTTTGCGTCACCGACAGGCTCTCGGCGCCTTCGCCGAAATACTCGAAGAGCTTGCCGGTGCCCCCCTTTACCGTGTAGCGGCGCAACAATTCAAGCGCGACATCTTTGGCAGAGGCCCATCCGGTCAATTTTCCCGTAAGTTTCACCCCGACCATGACCGGATTGGTCGTCTCCCAGGCCAGGCCGGCCATAACCTCTGCCGCATCCGCCCCCCCGACCCCCATGGCCATCATTCCCAGCCCCCCCGCGTTGGGAGTGTGAGAGTCCGTTCCGACCATCAACCCTCCGGGAACCACATAGTTCTCGAGAAGCACCTGATGAATAATCCCTGAACCGGGGCCCCAGAAGCCGATGCCGAATTTCACGGCCGCGGAAGAAAGAAAATAATAAACCTCCCGGTTGGTGGTAAAAGCCCTTGCCAGGTCTTCCTTGGCCCCTTTGCTGGCCCGGAGAAGATGGTCGCAATGAATCGTCGCCTCAACTTGAGTCTTTTTGCGTCCGGCCTGAATAAATTGCAGCATGGCCATTTGCGCGGTGGCATCCTGCATGGCCACCCGGTCGGGATGGAGTTTGACCGGCTCTTTTCCCAGGATGCTTGTTTTGTCCCGACTCCCTTTTACCTCATGGAGGAACAGTATTTTTTCAGCATAGGACAGACCACGTCCGAGAAGCGCACGCTTTTCATCCAGGATATTGCGCATTTCTTCCCTGTTGAAGGCCATCGTCGATCTCCTTTGCGAAACCTTTGCAGAACCTCTTTTGACATTCAAAGGTCTTTTTGCCATGAGTTTAAATGGGTGAAAGTTTTTAGTATAAAGCAGTTATTTCGTTTGGGCAAGATTTGATATTCCCGGGACGTCAAAAAAATTGACTTCTCCCTGAAAACCATTTATCTGTTACGGACGCGCCATGAGGTAAATATCCTGGCCCTGAGGACCAGGCTTTGGTTATCCCCGGAGGGGATTTGCTTGGTTGGAAGTTCATGGTATGATTGAAATTACAAATAGCAAATTACAAATACCAAACAATTTCCAATGACCAAAATTCGAAAATCCAAACGATGTCCCGTCCTGGAAGGTTTGGGTCATTTAATATTGGAATTTGAGATTTATTTGTAATTTGGTGCTTGGAATTTG
>JAUYIZ010000192.1 GCA_030688615.1 Desulfobacterales bacterium
CAGGCGCAATATGCAAGAGTTGTAACCTTAAGCCTCGTCTGAGAAACCGCGTTTCTTATGGCGATGAATCCAGCTCCGCTGGCGGCGGTGCTGAAACCTGACACCTGAAACCTCTTTCACCAACGACTGCGATTTACACCCGTACCATGACAAATGCCGGTTGCGCTGTCAAGCTGAAAAGCAGCAAATCAAGGAGGAATCATGAGCGCGTGGAAATTTCCCCATGCGGAACATGCCAAGCTGTGTTCGCCGGAAAGGAAGCGGAATATGCCGGTAGAACCGGTTCTGGCCGAGCTGCAGCCGTTGCAGGGAATGACGGTCCTGGATATCGGCGCAGGGACCGGCTACTTTGCCCTTCCCCTGGCGCGGGCGGCCTTGCCGGGGGGAAGGGTTTATGCCGTCGACACCAGCCAAAAGATGCTGGATCTGATGGAACAGGGGACGGGACGTCCGGAAAATATCCATGCTGTCCTGTCCCGGGAGGCAAGCATTCCCCTGGAAGATGCCCTGGCCGACCTCATCTTCCTGTCGGCGGTGTCGCACGAATTTGAGGACCGGCCGGTCATGCTGAAAGAAATGCAGCGGCTGGGCAAACCCGGCGCCAGGCATGTGGTGATCGACTGGAACCAGCGAACACCGGATATCGGCCCGCCGCCGGAACAGCGCGTCGACCCCCAGGTTGTGATTGCGGAATACGAATCCGCCGGCCTGCGTCTGGTCAGAAGGTTTGATCCCAGCAGGGATTTCTACGGCCTGATCTTCAGCCGATAGGCGCATTTTCTCATAAAGAACATATAAATTCATAAGCCATTTTGGCCGCTTCACGAATTTTCTTCGATGATGTCACAACCAGATTGAACCGCAACAGCGAGCGAATCAAAAAATGGAAAAAATTCCTCTCGGGCCAAGATTCCCTGCAGCTTTCTGCAGGGCCTTCAATTCCTGGGTCTGGCTGAAAACAATGGCGCTTCAATAAAAGTACTTTTACATTTTGGGCATTTGCCTGGTTTTTTTACTCTTTCCCTATCTTCAAACACAAAACCACATTTGCGGCATTCTGCTGGATCAACTATCAAAACCCCGGATTTTTTTAATTCTGCCAGATGATCATAAATCTCTTTTTCAGATTCACCAATTATTTTTGACAATGACCCGGATGAATATTTGCCGCCGATCAGCACAGCCTTAAGCTCTTGTCGGATCGTCTTATTCCTTTCTCTGGTTATGGATGGGATTTGGCGCATGCACTTAAAATTGTTTATCTTTGGGTCTTATGCTGAAAACATACACTGTTAGATAGTTTCTACCCATTCCTAATTACCGATTCCTTTTTATGCCCTGGCAATCGCGGCCGGGGCATTTTTAAAATTTTGTTTTTGGGGGAACTGTATGATATAAATTCCAGAGTTAACTTCAAAGTAACAAAGTGGCATTAATCCTCTTCAAAGATCCAGAAAGGCGGAACTCAAGCGGTTGATTTCAACCTGTAAAAAATGTAATACGAGCTTCAATTTAAGCGAACGCCTTATTAAACCAAGAGGTTCAAAAGTTCGTTGTTCCAAATGTCAATATATCTATGTTGTCTATCCTCCCGTAACTGAGCAAGTCGCTAAAGGTCTATCACCTTCTGATAATTCCGGTGATATTAAAATGCCATCCGGGGCAGAGAAAAAAACAGAGATAATCCCGGAACCGAATATTGAAGACTTTGATCTAACGGATTTAAAGATAGAGCGGAAAGGGCCGGAAGACGCTGTGCCCGGTGAAGATATAAATAAAAAGCCGATGGAAAACAGTAGGAAATATAAAAGAAACAAATACCCCCGTGAAGTTGTCTTTACCGTGGAAGGTGTTGAATATCATGGGTTCATCGATAATATGGGTGCTGCGGGATTGTTCATAAGAACCGATGAATCCCTTTCTGTTGGAAAAGCAGTTGAGTTGACATTTCCATTGTCCAATAAGGCTAACCAAGTGAAATTTTTTGCAGAAATAGTCCGAACCACGGATGATGGAATCGGTGTAACATTCTTGAAAAGTAGAGGGAAGCCACTTTAGACCAAGTACACGTTAACATAAATACGATGACAAGCAGATCGGTCAGCGGCTCGATTTGCCCCCGTCAAGACTTTTTCTCTCGTCTTACCCGTGATGGAATCGCACGGCAAGCCGTCGATTATTCAATTTTCCCTGAGAAAGTAATAGTCTCCCGTTTAAAGGGAACCTCAGTGTAAACCAAATTTATTTTCATTTTTGATAGGGAATTTTGCTTGATCGCACTTCTTGGGATTGTCGCATCCAAATTCGTTTTGAAACTTCCTTCAGGCTTAATAACCTTCAAGTACAAATGCGCTTGCGCGACTTTTTCTCCAGATTCAAATTCGATTGGTTTCCCGGTTTCATCCAGAAATTCAAGGGTGATAGCTTCGATATCAAGGATATTTTTCGTTAGATTGGTTATTGTAATTCCAGCTTTTAAGGCCGGGGTTTCGACAATTTTTCTAGAGACGATGTCTTCAACGATGACAGCTCGTATATTGCTAAGTTTAATAAGAAATTTTTCACCTTGAATCTCAGCCTTTGGGGGTACCAAATTCTTTGTGATTGTTTTCTGTTTGGGCGCTTCTGCCTTTTCCTCTTTCTTAGGGCAACCCCAAAATACAAAAAATAGGCTTAAAGTTATCAATAAGCAGGTTTTTTTAAAATGCATTTAGCACCTCCTTTTATCATGCAAAGTTATTCAATTTATCAAAACACAACCATTCGAAGCTCCCAAAAGAATAACTTCATTCTTTCGGTAGCACAGCGCCAAGAAATCAAGTATTTTTTTATCACAGGTTTAGTTTACCGATTTGTTGGAAATTCTCATTTTTTGATAAGAAGTTCAATCCCACTAGCGCATGCTGGGGCCACATTAGAATCAGCCTTTTTTTCCCCAGGCATTTTATCCCAGCCAAATTTTCGCACATAATCAGTAGTATTGTTCATTCCGTAGGAGTATAGTTTGTCAAATTCTTTAAGTTTCTCTTTATAGTTCGGGTCCTTGACAAATTGGGCGGTGCAGATCGCCGCCTTACTCGCCAGGACCGCCTCTTTGGTCATCGTTTTGGAAGTGCTAAAGGTTGTCCAACCACCCCAATTAAAGCCGATGATCATTGCGATAATTCCCCCGCAAATAAGGCCGGAAATTCCATACTTAATCTTCCCTGCAGTTTCTGGTTTCATTGATAAAACCTCCCTGATTTGTCTATCCAAAAATGTAAGAATCTGTGCTATTTCAGGTCAAACATACTGCGTCATCATTTATCTGATTAAGCGCCGTTTAGTTTATGAGATGGCTTCCATAATCAGTTCCGCACATCCCCTGGCAACCCCTCTATCGGCTTCCTTCTCCCCCGGCATTTTCGCCCAGATCTGTTCTTTGACATAATCAGTTCGGCCCCAGGAGTCTTTTTGTTTCATCTCTATAATGTTTTTGTCTTTCTCCGGATTACGGTTAAACTGTTCGACACAAATTGGTGCCAACCGCGTGGCAACAGCAGCTTCAGACACTTCTGCAGCCATACTCCGGGCAGTGCTTCCTATGACCCATCCCCCCCAGTTAAAGCCGATTATCATTGCTAAAATTGCGCCGCCGACAGCACCCCACACACCCGTTGTGATTTTGTCTTTCATTTGACACCTCCTTTTAAGGGTAAACGAATTGATAGCTGACATGTAGATACACAAGTTTCATGCCAGGAAGGCCAACTTTCTGTTTATTATACGCAATATACTGAAATTAAATGTATTGTTAATTAAATGCGGACAGCTAATAGTGCAGCAACGGACGGAAAAAGTATGGTCACATATGACCATTGGTCATATGTGACCAAAATTGGGGGGGGGCTTTTAGGTGGGGTGGCTCTTCTGCGAAAAAAACAGGGATTGACAGGCCATGGCTTAAGCCTCTTTGGCTCTTGCTCATAAAGCCTGGTAACATGGTCCCAAAAGGTCTACTCTATTTCGTTGGCGGCGGTCCGAATCAGGCCGGGCGTGCCAAAACAAACTGCAAGGATGACGGTAGGGTGGAAAAAGGTTTAGCGCCGCCGCGTTAAGCCTTTTTGCGTTTATGGATCATGGCACGTATCCCGCGCAATACTGGCAAATGACTTACCGAAGAAACAATTGCATGCGGGTTCAGTGCTCTACGATAAATATCATAGCGGGAACCACCAACCGCATGACCCTTATATTTCCGGGTCACAGCTTCATTAGGATCAGACAATAAACTCTGGATATCGGCCCGCCGCCGGATCAGCGCGTCGACCCCCGG
>JAUYIZ010000195.1 GCA_030688615.1 Desulfobacterales bacterium
TTGGCAGGATGTCAGGCATTTTGCTTGGCGGCGTAATGATACAGGCGCTCGGTTATAGAAACGCTTTCCTGGTATTGCTCGGGATTGTTACGGTCGGCTGGTTTCTGGTACATTTTTTGCCGCCCTTAGAAAAGAAAACAACCAGTATGGTTGCCAGTTTTCATCATTTGCCTGAACTGATAAAGGAACGGCCGTTGCAGCTGGCAACGGTCATCTGTTTCTTTTCGGCTCTTTTGCTGGCGCTTACCGAATCGTTCTTTCCGATCTGGTTTAAGGACCTGGGTTTTACAGAGAGCATGATCGGCGTACTTGTCACCTTCCGGGGGGTCGGCGGTATCATCAGCTCGCTTTTGTTCGGCCGTCTGTCGCAACTGTTAACCAAAGAACGGTTGTTTCAGATGTGCACTGTCTTAGCGGGCCTGGTCCTGATGCCCATACCTTTCATCGGCGCCGCAGTGCCCCTTATTATCGGGATCGCCATCCTGGTCGGCGCTGCGACGAGCATCGGTTCGGTACTGTATATTTCCATGGTTGCCGAACACAGTTCGATCCAGAACCGGGGGATAGCCATGGCGCTGGCCGGAACGGCCTGGTCTTTGGCCTATGCAATCGGCCCGGTCCCCTTCAGCCAGTTAGCCGACCTGCATGGTGTCGCAAACGCTTTTCTCGCGGTCGGCCTGCTGTTCCTCATTACCGGCAGCTTTGCAAAATTTTTTTTCCACAAAATACTTAGTGCCCATCCAAAAATGAGATAGTTTTTGCAAGATCAAGGCCGGCGAGAATGTCAACCGCAGGGGGCTTGGCCAAAGCCGCTATGTGACCACAAAAAGGGAATCGACGCTCGGCTTGTCGGTGATCAGACGATCCAGCACCAGGTAATCCAGGAAAGCCTCGAACGCCTTTCGTTCTTTCGGGCCCAGCACCCAGGCATACGGGTCGTCCCCTCCCAGTATCGGCCGGTCCTGCTCCCAGATCTCCTTATCGCCCTGCTCCAGATTGCCCTTGGCCGCAGCCGCATATTGCGGGGTATAAGTGGCGGCTTTGCGGAAGGCGTCGAGCAGCGCCTGGGGGACCCAGGGGGTGTCGCGCACGACACGCTCGTTGATGACCATGGTATGAATGATGGGGTATATGCCGGTCCTGAGGTAGTACTCCCGTTCCACCTGGGCGAAGTTGGAAAACAGTCTGGAAATGCCCGGCCGTACGATATTGACCGGCCCCACCCCGGCATCCAGCTCGCCCCGTTCAATCATCTGAGCGATGAACTCGTTGAAGTCAAAACCTTTGCCGGCCGAAGGGATCAGCTCGATGGACACGCCGGATTTTTTTGCACCCTCGGCACCGCGGTCCATCAGCGTATACCATTTGATGTCCTGGGGCGATACGCCGTACTCGTCGCGCAGGATACCGCGGACCCACATCATGGTGGAAGCGGCGTAAACGTGCAGTCCCACCCGCTTGCCTTTCAGGTCCTTGGCCGTCTTGATGCCGGCCCCATCGCGGCAGTAGATGCTGCGATGCCTGAAGGAGCGGTTGGGATAGACGGGCAGTCCAAGGAGCGGGGCGCCCTTTAATTTGGCCTCCACAAAGTAGGACGTCGAACACTCTCCGCCATCAAGCTCGCCGGACAGGATCCTGTCGTGCCGGACGATGGTGGACGGCTCGGGAAAGTCACAAACACACGTAAGATCGATTCCCTCCGGCTGAACGGTCCCGTCGATCAAGGCCATCAATGACGGACGGCTGGCCATTCCCAGAGTTAGCGGTATCCCTTTTGACCCCATAGTTAGCCTCCTGCTGTTGAATCGGTTAGGGTTCACGTAAAAATTAATTCACAATTTCAGGCGTTGAGGCGCCCGGATGGCAAGGCGCGAAAGCGCAGGAATATCTGGATATTCCGAGTTTTCGCAACGCCGCCATACGGGATGTATCGGCGTATAAAATGTGAAGTTATTTTTGCGTGAGCCTTTAGTCCCAGGTACGACGGTTGGTAAAAAATCCAATTTTTCGATCCTTAACACAGTTGTTTTCAGGTTGTCAATGCCCGGAAAAAAATTAAAAACTCTTGACAGCAATGCCTTCAAAGGGTATGGCTACGATCTGAAGTTTTCAAAATGTATCCCGAAAGACTAATTCCCTGTCACCCTGAAAACCATACCGCAATAAAAGGAGGTAAGCTAATGAAACACTGGAGTAAATATCGCCCGTTCTTTCTCGCAGCTATGTTGGCAGTCACCCTTTTAACCCCCCGGCCGGCAAAATCTGCGAACGTAAACCTTACCATCCTGGGCCTCTTCCCGGGAAGTTCCATGCAACAGCGGGCAGAAGCCATCGCCGAAGCCATCCGCAAAAGCACGCCTTATAACGTAACGGCCAAGACTTCCCGCCCCGGTGCCAAGCACATCATGGCGGCAGCCAATGATGTCAACACGATGGTGGTTTCCCTGAGTCCCGCCTTCCTGAGCCAGAAAGTACTAATGCAGGCGGCGCCCAAAGATATTCCCAAATTCAAGGTGTCCGCACTCATGCCCACGACCATGAAAGCATTTCTCTTTTTTGTCTACAAGGATTTGCCGTTTGAGTCCCTTTCCGAAATGATCGCCAAGAAGGTTCCCGTAAAGATGATCGACGGCGGGGGAAGCGCCAAGCTGGCAAATGAAATACTGTTCCAGGAGGTTTACGGCATCCCGCTCAGTGATGTTGAAAAATGGGGCGGAAAGCTTCATCACAGCGCCGGGGGCCCCGCGGCAATACCCCTTTTACAGGAAGGACAAGCCAATGTCCACATGGTTTACACCGGCGGCTCTTTTCAAGTTTGGGAGGAGTTTAATGCAACGCATCCGATTAAATTCCTGCCGGTTGCCCAGGATGAGGCTGAACTGGAAAAAGTTAAAAAAGCATTGCCCGGGTTCATAAGGTTCCACTGGGCACCTACAAGATCCAAGCTCATTCCGGCGCCGGTACCTACGATCGGCTTTTCAGAACAGCTCTGGGTTAATCCCGGCCTCGATGCCGAAGTGGTTTACAACATTGCCAAGGCCGTCATTGCAAACAAAAAGCTGTTAATCTCACTGGAGCCCAGCTTTGCTACCGTGTTAAACGACCCGGTTCAAATGGTGGAATATACCAAAAGTGACCCCCTGGTGCCCATGCATCCAGGCGCCGAGCGTTATTATAAGGAGCAAGGCTGGATAAAGTAAATATCCTGGCCCTGAGGACCAGGCTTTGGTTATCCCCGGAGGGGATTTGCTTTGTTGGAAGTTCATTGTATTATTGAAATTACAAATATCAAATTACAAATACCAAACAATTTCCAATGACCAAAATTGGAAAATCCAAACGATGTCTCGCCATGGAAGGTTTGGGTCATTGAATATTGGAATTTGAGATTTACTTGTAATTTGGTGCTTGGAATTTGTAAT
>JAUYIZ010000199.1 GCA_030688615.1 Desulfobacterales bacterium
CCCAAGTACAGTGCCATTTTTTTATTGCCACTAATTCCAAGCTTCCTCCGTGCCTCTTCCCGTGTTGTAAGCTTCAGAAATCGCCTTTCATCAATTGCGTTAGGCTCTACAAGAACTTGGTCCTCCCCGAATCCCCACAAGATCAGAATGTCTTTTTTGTACTTGTTTGTGGTAATTATCCCCCTAGCTTTCTTGAAGCATATCCGATACATATACGGGCTAAAGCGATGCAGCGAGTGTGTTTCAAAGAAATAATTCTTTCGAAACCGGGAGGAGAGAAGCAAAAGCCACGAGCATAGTTTTACGTCGCGTATATAAAAAACTGTGCCTTCAGGGGCTTTCTTTATGATTTTGAGGAACCCAAGTGCAAGTCCCAATGCCCGGAGTCCTCGTCGCCCTTCAGGAACCACAACAATGGATATATCAGTTTGTATGCCGTATTCTCTTAGCACCTCTTCCTTTTCCCCCTCAAGACGGGAAACAAATAAAGTAACATCGGCACCGTTTCGCGCAAACGCTTCGGTCATTTTCATCACCTGCGCTCTGTTCGCGTACGTTGAAGGATATTTAAGCGGAGTAAGATAATAGATAATCATGTGTTTTTCCTAGCATATATCATTCGCGGTTTTCTTGAAAATACAGTGTTATATCCCTTCTCTCTAAGGAATGAGACGAGCTCCTCGGGAGTATGGACCGTATTTGCGTGCCACTCTATAGCCATGTGAGGAAGTTTTTTAAGAGTATCATCTCGAGCACTCATAAGGATCTCATATTCCGCACCCTCACAGTCAATTTTTGCATAATCAAAAGTGTCTATGTTGTGCTCTTTAACGATTTCCAAAAGCGTCGTGCACGAGACGGGGATCGTATCTTTCATTCCTCGCGACTCTTTTTTTTGATAGAGATTGTTCATTGATCTGTTTGTAGGATTTACCTCTAAAACCGATTCGAGATAGACTGTCGCTGTTTCTCCATAAGCATAAGCGACTTGCCTGCGGGCGTCAAAGCAAAACTGACTTTAAATTTTTACCAGACCATCGCCTCCAAATGCGTAAGTCGCCGCCTGCTTTGGAAAGGTTACAAAAATTTTATCGTGGCAGGAAGAATTTTTGTAACCATTTTTCCGCTTGCAGCGACATAGCGACATATTGGCATGTTAAAAAACGATTTTCGGAACCTGCCTTATGATTAAGGCTGCTTTAGAGAGGGCCAATGAATGAAACAACTTTTTAACATAAAAAGATTATTCTACGCAGGGATGGTTCTTACTTTTATTTTTCCGACCCTTGCCGTTATGGCGCAGGAGGACCTGCCCCCGGCCGGCAAGCCGCTGGCATTGGAGGAGTGCATCGCGATCGCATTGAAATACCACCCCTCTCTGGGCGCCGGCCAGGCGACGCTCGAAGCGCAGCGGGCGAAAGTGGAACAGGCTCTGGCCGCCTATTACCCGCAGATCGATTTCAAAACCACCTACAGCACTGCGACGGCGAACTATTCCAGCGCAAGATCGCCGGCAAACAGCTGGAACTTCAACAATTTCTTGTCCACGGGTCCCAGCCTGAATCAATTGATTTACGATTTTGGACGTACGACCAATTCCGTCAAGATCAACCGGGAAAACGCCGTCGCCAGCGAACAGGATCTTCAGACCGCAAGACAAAACATTACCCTGAATGTCAGACAAACCTATTACGGCGCCCTGCAATCGCTGGCACTTATTAAGGTCGCGGAAGAAACCCTGACCCAGAATCAGCAGCGGCTGACTCAGGCCCAAGGTTTTTTTAAGGCCGGAACCCGCTCCAAGATCGACGTCACCAAGGCGGAAATAGACCTGGCCAATGTTCAGCTGGCTTTGATTCGCGCTAAAAACAGTTATCTGGTGGCACGTGCCAATCTCAACAACGCCATGGGGCTGCAGGAGGGGTTGCGTTTTGCCCTGGTTGAAGCGGTCGATTTCAATCCGACCGAGGTTCCCCTTGAAAAAATCCTGCAGTCGGCCTTCACCCGCCGTCCGGAGATTTTGCAGCTAAAAGCCAAACAGCGCAGCCAGGAAGCCGCGGTGGAGCTGTTCCGCACCGGTTACTATCCCACCATCTCGGGCAACTTGAGCAATACCTGGCGTACCGATGAGGTCCCCAACGACATGGCATGGGACTGGAGCGTCGGCGCGGCCCTGACCGTTCCGATTTTCAGCGGTTTTTCAACCCAAAACCAGATCGCCGAGGCAAGCGCGCAGCTGCGCAGCCTGACGGCCCAGGAAGAAAGTCTGAGACAGATCATACGCCTGGAGGCCGAACAAGCCTATTTAAATCTCCATGAGGCGCTCGAGCGTATCGCGGTAACCCGAAAATCCATAGATCAGGCCCAGGAAAACTACAACCTGGCCAGCGGGCGCTATCAGGTTGGAGCCGGTCAGACGTTGGAAATAAACGATGCCGAGGTCCTGCTGGCCAATGCCCGCGCAAATCATATTAATGCCCTTTATGATTATAAAACGGCCCAGGCCCGCATCGAAAAAGCCATGGGTCAAACCGGTAGTGAAATTTCTCCTCAAGGAAAAGAAAAATGAAAAAAAAATATTTATTCTGGCTACTGGGGGGGATCCTTGTCGCCGGATCAGCCGGCGGTTACACCCATTTTTACAGAAAAAAAACCAATGCAGCGCAATACCGCATCGCGCAGGTGGAACGCGGCGACATTTCTTCCCGGGTAACCGCCAATGGTACGGTTAACCCCGTCATTACGGTTTTGGTCGGCTCCCAGGTATCCGGTACCATTTTGAACTTATATGCCGATTTCAACACGGCGGTCAAAAAAGGGCAGGTGATCGCTCAGATCGATCCGGCCATTTTCCAGGCTCAATTGTCGCAGACCAGCGCCAAAGTCCAAAATGCAATGGCTTCGATTTCAAACGCCGAAGCCGATATCGGCACCGCCCGCTCCAATCTGGATGTCAGCAAGGCCAATGTCGTCAAGGCCAAGGTAGCGGTTGCGGACACCCGTCGGAATTTAGATCGCAACCTGGAGCTTTTCGGCCGCAACCTCATTGCGGTCAGCGAAAAGGACACGGCCCAAACCGCCTATGATTCGGCTCTTGCGCAGCTGGAGGCCGTCCAGGCCCAGCAAGGTGCCGCACAAGCCCAGGTGGAATCGTCCAGGGCCCGCCTGGCCTCCGCCCGGGCCGCCCTGAAGCAGGTGCAGGCCGAACGGGAGCTCTCCCAGCTCAATCTGGACCATAGCCGCATCACCGCACCGGTGAACGGCACCGTCATTTCCCGCAATGTGGATGTCGGCCAGACCGTAGCCGCCAGCCTGCAGGCGCCGACCCTCTTCACCATTGCCCAGGATCTGACCGACATGCAGGTAGAGACCAATGTCAGCGAGGCGGATATCGGCCGCATCAGCGAAGGCCAGGAGACCACCTTTACCGTGGATGCCTATCCGCAGAATATTTTCAGGGGCAGGGTCACGGAAATCCGGAACGCTCCGGTTACGGTTCAAAACGTTGTCTCTTACATTGTGGTGATCCGTGTGAAAAACCCGGAAAAGAAACTCAGGCCCGGAATGACCGCCAACGCTTCCATCCTGGTTGCCCAGCGCGATGACATTTTAAAGATCCCGAATGCCGCTCTTCGCTTCCGGCCTGAATTTGCAAAACGGCCGTCCGGGTCGGGTCAAAAAGCGGGCGCAGGCAAGGCTTCGTCCAAGGCAAGGCCGTCCGGCCCGCGCAACCAGGAGAGGCTGCCGGCAGAGCTGAACCTGACCTCCGATCAACGGCAGGCAGCTGCATTGATTTTCAGGGAGACCCGCAGTCAAATCGAAGCGGCGGGCGGGGATCAGGAAAAAATCAGGAAAATCCGGGAGGAAAGCCGGCCCCGCATCCGGGCGCTGCTCAATGAAACGCAGCAGCAGAAATATGATCAAATGGCCCGGCGGCCCGAGGATCGCCATACCTCCGTCCCGGTTTACCGGGTCTGGCTGCCCGTGGAACAGAAGGAACCGGTACCGGTTGAAATCACCACAGGAATTTCCGACGGCATCGTAACCGAAGTGCTGTCCGGCGACCTGAAGGAAGACCAGGAAGTCATCGTCGATGTGGCCGGGGGCAGCCCGAATCGTCAAAGAAACCCATCATCCGGCGGTATGCCGGGATCCGGCGGCGCGCCGGGATTCGGCGGGCGCCGTTAACCTGAAAAGGGGCTTATTATGCCTGAACTGATCTGTGTCGAAAATCTTATCAAAATTTATCATCTGGGTGAAACCCAGGTTCACGCCTTGAGAGGCGTGAACCTAAGCATTCAACAGGGTGAATTTGTAGCGATCATGGGCGCTTCCGGGTCCGGCAAGTCGACCCTGATGAACATCCTCGGTTGCCTGGATCGACCGACCCGGGGACGGTTTCTGCTGGAACAAAACGATGTGTCATCGTTGAAAAAAGACCAGCTGGCCCGGATTCGAAATAATAAAATCGGCTTTGTATTTCAAAATTTCAACCTGCTGAGTCGGACCTCAGCGCTGGAAAACGTCGAACTGCCTTTATATTACAATGGCACCGCGGTTAGAGATCGGCGCCGCCGGGCCTACGAAGCCTTGCGGATGCTGGGGCTGGACGGCAGGGAACATCATGTTCCCAGCCAGCTTTCCGGTGGTCAGCAGCAGCGCGTCGCGATTGCCCGCGCCCTGGTCAATGAGCCCTCGCTGATTCTGGCCGACGAACCCACCGGCAACCTTGATACACGCACCAGTCTGGAGATCATGGAAATTTTTCAAAACCTGAATCAGAATTCCCGCATCACGATCCTGATCGTAACCCACGAACCGGATATTGCCGCTTATACCGGCCGCCATATCCAGTTCCGGGACGGAAAAGTGATTTCCGATGAACGGGTTCAGCCCCGTCTGGCTTCCAGGGAGCTGGCCCAATTGCCGGTATTGAATAATGAGGCAACCGAATGAATTTATTTTTGACTTTTCGCATTGCGTTGAAAGCCATCGCCCGTAACAAGCTGCGCTCCTGCCTGACGATGCTGGGGATCATCATCGGCGTGGCCGCCGTGATTACGATGGTCGCCATCGGTTCGGGCGCCAAAGCCCGCATTGAGGAACAGATTGCCGCCATGGGTTCCAACCTGCTGGTGGTCATCTCGGGAACCACCACCAGCGGCGGCTCGAGGCGAGGCATGGGATCAGCCCCGACCCTTACCATGGAAGATGCCAAGGCCATTGCCCAGGATCTGTCGGTCGTCAAGCATGTCGCCCCCTCATTGGGCGGAACCACGCAGGTGGTCTTTGAAAACCAGAACTGGTCCACCCATGCCAACGCGACCACCCCGGAAGCGCTCATGATCCGTGACTGGCCGGTCGTGGCGGGAAGGCAGTTCAACGCCGCCGACATTACCGGAGTCGCCAAGGTCTGCATCCTGGGACAAACGGTGGCAAACAGCCTGTTCGGCGAGATGGAGCCCACCGGACAAATTGTGAGAATCAACAAATTCCCCTTTACCGTCATCGGGGTGCTTTCCTCCAAAGGACAAAGCACCTGGGGCCAGGACCAGGATGATGTGGTTTATGTGCCCCTGACGACCGGTCAGCGGTTGCTCTTTGGCTCGCTCTTTCCCGGCATGGTGCGCTCCATTACGGTTCAGACCACAGGTCCGGACGTCATTAAACGGGCCGAAGAGGAAATCACCCGCCTGTTGCAGCAGCGGCACCGGATTCGCCCCGGCCAGGACAACGATTTTTCAATCCGCAATTTAACCGAAGCCATGTCCACCGCGGAAGCGTCGGCCAACATCATGACGATCCTGCTGGGCGCCATCGCCTCCATATCTCTTCTGGTGGGCGGGATCGGCATCATGAACATCATGCTGGTTTCCGTTACCGAAAGAACCCGCGAAATCGGCATCCGCATGGCCGTGGGCGCCCAGCAGAGGGATATCCTCTATCAGTTTCTGATGGAAGCGCTGGTCCTGAGCCTGATCGGCGGCATCATCGGCATTCTGCTGGGAGCCCTGGCTTCGCAGCTGATTTCCCAGCTTTTAAAATGGCCCACGCTGATTTCACCTTCGGCCCTGCTGCTGTCTTCCACCTTTGCCGCCGCGGTGGGGATTTTTTTTGGATTTTATCCGGCCCGCAAAGCCGCCAGGCTGGATCCCATCGAGTCGCTGCGATATGAATAAGGGATGATTTAAAGACCGGCCTCCTGCGCCAGTTTACGGGTGATGTCCCTGACCAGTTCCTGCTTGGCGATCTTTTGTCCGCCGGCTTCGGGAAACTCGCTGACGATTTCAAGCCGTTCCGGCAGCTTGTACACGGCCAGCCCTGTTTTTTTCAGGAAAGATACGATTTCCGCAAGTTCGAGGCGGCAGGCCGGCCGGAGCAGAACATAGGCGCACACCCGTTCGCCCAGTTCAGGATCCGGCATGGGAACAACGGCCGCCTGGGCCACGGCCGGATGGGAGCAGATCAGGGACTCTATCTCCACCGGGACGATGTTCTGGCCGCCCCGGTTGATCATGTCCTTTTTGCGTCCGGCAATGTAATAATACCCCTGCCCGTCCACCCACCCCAGGTCGCCGGTCCGGAACCAGCCGTCCAGCTCACCGCCCCAGGCGGTCCTGGTGGCTGCCGGATCCCGGAAATACCCCGAGGGGCTGCACGCGCCCCGCCCCGTGATCTCGCCCACCGTTCCGGCAGGCACATCGGCGCCCGCCGCGTCCACCAGCCGGATCTGCACCCCCGGACGCGCTTGGCCGATGGAGTTGTATCTCATGGCCGGGGGATCCTGCGGGGATGTCATGGTCAGGCAGGCCACCTCGGTGGCGCCGTAAAAGGACAACACGCGGCAGCCCATGGTTTCCTCGGCCTTGCGGGCCACCTCCGGCGGGCAAAAGGCCGCGCTGTAAACAAAATACCTCAGCGAGCTGAGGTCAAAGCGTGAAAAATCCGGATGGTTGAGCATGCGCACGATCTGGGTGGGCACCCCGTTGGCCACCGTAACCCGTTCCTGCTGGATAAGGCGCAACGCATCTTCGGCCGCGTACTTTTCCAGCATGGCCACCTTGCACCCGAGCCAGGGCGCCACCCGGCCGCACACCGCCGAGGCGCCGCCGTAAAGGGGAATGAGCGCGCCGACCACATCATCGGGCGTGAGTTTCCACTGGTCGATGTAAGCCTGCTGCATGGCATAGGGCAGGGCCACGTACTCCACCGCCTTGGGCAGCCCGGTGCTGCCCGAAGTGCTGGTGAGAGAATCCACCTCCAGCAGCCGGAACATCCTTGTTTTCAGGGTGTCGGCCGGGTATCGATTTTCGATGGGATCCAGGGCCATGGGCGGCAGCGGGATCGTTCCCTGAGGCCCGTCCCGGCCCACCGTGAGCACATGGGTGAGCAGCGGCAGGCCCCTGCGGATTTTTTTCAGGTTGCCCCAGTAGGCGGCATCGACGTATTCAGGGGCCAGCACCAGCCCGGCGGCCCCGGTTTCTTTCAGCAGGTGCTCCAGTTCCCTGAAGCCAAAACGCATGGGGATGGTCAGCCCGATGATGCCGGCTTTTTTCAACGCAAAGCGCAGCAGCCAGGTCTCGGCAAGGTTCGGCAGCTGGGCCAGGACGATGCTGTCGCGCGCAAACCCCAGGCCGATCAGGCCCAGGGCGACCCGGTCGGTCCATTGGCGCACCTCGGCCCAGGTCAGCCGGCGCCGGGAATCCACCAGGGCTTCCTGAAGGGGACGCAGCTCCGCATGGGCATCGAGCCGTTCCACCTCGGTGGGCGTGTCCGCCCAGAGCCCTGCTTTCTCAAATCGTTCGATCATGGAAGGAATGATCCGGAGCGGTTTCATCGGTATTTTCCCATCTATTTCACCCGCCGGAGCGCCAGCCGCATATCCAGCGGGTGGACCAGGTTGACGGCCCGGGGGCTGGTCGGGCATACCATGATGCAGCTGCCGCAATACCAGCATTCGTCCGGGTACCTGACCTGGGGGATTTCCTCCGGGCCGGCGGGTCTGGCTATCACATCCATGGGACATCCGTCCACACAACTGTTGCACCGGGTGCAGACATCTTCGCGGATAACAGGGCCATAGGTCATATCTTACTCTCCTCGGTTCTTTGCCTTGCCTGCATCCGGAATGGCTACAGGAAACTTGTAACGGATCGGTCTGGTTGACAAACAAAGGCCGTCGCCTGATTTTTCAATGATGCGCCATTCATCGGCTTTGCGAGGAAAAAGGGAGGCGCGCAGAAAAACTTCAGCCACCGTGATCAGGCTGAGCGTCTCCCGGCAGCGCATGAGCTCGTGGGCATTGGCGGCCCGGAGCCGCTCCTGCTTAAGCTCTTCCAGCCGGGCCAGCCCCACATTCTTTGCATAGGTGGAAGCGCCCAGGAAATAGCCGCCCATCAGGCTGCCGACGGCCCGGTTCATCTCCTGCCAGCTCACACCCTGCCCGGCGCCCAGCGGAGCGAAAAGGGCATCCCGTCCCTGGTTCACCCGGGCGCTGTCGACCGCGGGCGCCGGGCCGCCCGTAGCCTGTTGTGCGGCCGAGGTCCCCGCCCGCGCGCCGGTGGCAAAGGCCCAGGGAGAAGACGGAAAGTGCTGCCCGTAGGCGGCTTCCCCGGCCGCGTAGAGCCCGGGCAGGCTCGTTTCACACCGGGTGTTGATGACAATCCCGCTGGGCGAGGTCATGAGAAACCCCATGGGTTTATCCGAGTCAAACACTTTCGGTTTGGCCAGCTCGATCTGATGGGTGGACAGGTCGGCCTGCAGGTCCTCTTCAATGTGCCGGTAGAGCTCGATCCCCCCGCCTTCTTCGGCCGAGGACCAGTTGGCGTAATCCCGCTCCTCCGGGGTCGCGGCGGTGGCATCCCAGTAAAAAGGCGTTTTGCCCTCCCGGATGGAGGTCCGGACCCACTCGGCCTGTTGGATGCCCGCCTGCGCGTCCATCAGCTGGTCGAAATCCCGGCCCTGGCTCGGCATGACCTCCCCGGCCGAATTGACGACGCGGCCGGCAGGGTACCCGCTCGGGGTGGCCGGGGAAGAGCGCACCCAGTTTTTCAGGCGCGCGCGGCCGATTTCCACCCGGGTGTTCACCCTGCGGAAGTGTTCCATGATTGCCAGCTTGGCCCCGGCGTTCAAGGCCATGATCTGACCTTCGGCCGTCTGGTTCGGCGGGACCAGATGATTGAAAAGGTTGGCCGCAGGGAAGATCCGTGACAGAAAACCAGTGGCCAGCACCGTTGCCCGGGCTTCCACGACCGAAAACTGCCCGGTCCGGATGTGAAACCCCAGAGCGCCCGTGACAGCGCCGTCGGCCAGCAGCAGCTGCTGAAAATCATGGAAATGAAGGGTCCGGACCTTCAGCTGCCGGAGCCGCTCATACAGTTTTTTCTTGATCAGGCGCCCTTCGATGTTCAGGGCGGCTGGAACGCGATAGCCGTTCCACGGGACGATCCTCAGCTTCGGGTCATCCGGATAGTCTCCCGGCTCATAGCCGAAATTCCAGGGATATATTTTGTCAAAACGGATTTTGATGCCGATGCGCTCCAGGTCGCAGAGCCTTTCGTACGAATCCTGCCACATCATCTCGCAAAGGTCCTGGTCCACCAGACCGACCCCCACCAGAGTCTGGTTGCGGACAAAGTCCTCGATGGTATGGCCCAGCCGCCCGTGCACCTGCGGGATGAAACAGTAGGGAAAATGATCGATCCCCGTGGTGTTGGCGCCGCTGTGGGCCACATGCCCTTTTTCCACCAGCGTGACCCCGGCCCCCTGCTCCGCGGCCTTCATGGCGGCAAAACAGCCGGCCAGCCCCCCGCCGATGACCAAAACATCGGTTTTCAACCTTTCTTCCTGTAAAGTCATGATTTCACCTGCCTGTGTCTGCTGTCCGTATTTTTATCTGCCAAGGTCCCATTTCAGGCTTGACGCTATTTTTTCTTTTTCTTTTTCGCGCCGCCCTCGCCGGTGCTCAGGACCAGGCTGACTTCCCGTCTTAATTTGTCGTAGTCCTTGCTGACCAGAAAATCGATCATCCTGGAATCTGTGGTGGGGAAAAACTCGGGAATGCCCTGTTTCTTGTGCTGGGAACTGATTTCATGCTCGTAGTTGCCTGGATAAAAAAGATTGCCGGAACCTGATTCCTCATTGGTAAACCTGGATCCCTCCGGGCTGGCAAGATAAACCGCCACCAGCTTGGCGGCATTGGGATTTTTGGCCCCTTTGGGCACGGCCAGGGAATAAAAAGGGACTTCAGCGTAATCAAGAGTTTGCCAGGCCGCGGGCACCCCTTTTTGGACGGCGAAATTCCAATAGGAAGAGATGGTGAAGGCCATCCAGATTTCCTCCAGCTGGTAGCGGGTCTGCAGAACAGTATAAGGTCCCTGAATCGCACCGTTTTTCAATATCGCCTGCAGTTCGCTGAAAATCTTCTCCTTGCCCAGCAGATAGGCTCTTCTGGTCCATCCGCTGGACGCACTGGGTATGCCGACCTTGTGCTTCCACTGGGGATCGGCCAGTTCCTGAAAGCTTTTGGGCACTTGGTCCGCAGATATTTTCTGCGGGTTGTACAGCAGGCCCTGATGAGAGGAATAGTAGATCAGGGAACCATAAAAAGACGGATGGGTTGCCACCACCTCGGGATTTGAATCTTTTGTAATCAGGGGTTTCCAGTCCACCCGTTCGAGCACGCCGGCCTTGAAGCCCTCGGCCGCATGGTTGCTGAAGTTGACCAGGTCATAAGAAGCGGCAAGCCCGGCCTTGTGCTCCATCATGACATGGGCCAAAAGCTTGGCCATGCTGCCGCTGGGCGTATAATTAATTTTCAGGTCAACGCCAAACTTTTCCCGGATCTCCTTTTCCAGGCGTTTCATGGAATTATCCGAAAAAGAGGAGCGTATCCTTACCGAGACCCTGCCCTCCTTTTTAGCGCCGTCGATAATCTGCGCCAGAGGGTCGGCACCAGCGGTTGCCGCCAGAGCCAGGCATCCCAAAAAAAACAGGGCCGTCACAATGATCCGGGTTAAATTCCTCGTCGCCATGTGAGCCTCCTTTTTCTGCGGGTTGTTTACCGGGCGGATTCTCCTCCGGTTCCCACCCTGAACAGTTTTTCCGTTGACGTTATATTATGACGTAGAAAAATACAAGGGGCATTTAAAGCGGCCAAACGAAAATCAATGATCGCACCGCTAAATCACTGCAAACAAAATCTCGCGGGGAACCTCTCCGATTCCGGAAAATTCCACCTTGTTCAGGCAACCCTTGCAAAGGGGGTAATATCGGACCGAATCCCGGGTGTGGTCAATGATATTTTCGAGGCGGCGGATCATTTTCAGAAACTGCTCTTCGGTCATCCGGCTGCATTCGAACACCGATTTTTGCACGCGGTGGCCGTACTGCTTGATGATTTTAACGACACGGGTGCGTTTTCGGTCTTCCACGATATCGAAGCAAACCAAATAAAACATGATTAAATCTCCCAGGAAAACGGTTCATACGCATCGCCGGAATTTTCCAGAAAGCGGGCAAAGCGCTGGACCTGGTTTAAAATCAGGTAGCGGTATTTCACCTGGCGGCCGGCCGCCGCGTCGCTGATGCTGCGCGCCATCATCTGCTCATAGGCGACAATAAACGTTTTGCAGACGGCTGGTTTCATTTCCACCGGGCGGCGTTGCTTCATTTCATCGTCGTCGGCAAATTCAGCCGGCGGTTTCCCGCGGCAAATGAAATCTTCCGGCATGACAGCCTGCCGGTTGATCAGCCCCAACACCAACCGGTCGGCCATAAAAGTGCGATATTCCTCCACCAGATCACAGGCAAGCGAAGGCCGGCCGTAGTCGATCTCGTGCAGTGCGCCCAGGTACGGGTCCAATCCCACGGTTTTAACCGCTGATAACACCTCGTTTGTGATCAGTGTGTAGGCAAAGGATAACATCGCATTTACCGGATCCAGGGGCGGCCTGCGGTTGCGTCCATTGAATGGGAATCTTTGATTCCGGATGAGCGAGGGAAAGGCGCCGAAGTAGAGTTTCGCAGCAAAACCTTCCAGACCGCGCAGCCTGTCGAGGCTGTTTGCATCTGCGGCCAGCACAGCCAACGATTTTAATCTTGCGGCTGTCACCCCAAGGTCGTTGTTTTGGTATTGCCGGCAGCGCAGCATCAGGAAATGATACATGTTTCGAATCTTACCGCAAACCACTTTCGAAGCCACACCAAGGGCAAAGGCCGGATCGCTCAGGCGAAAGTATTGGGCCTTTCGAATTGCCACGTGCCGGTGCTCATCCAATACCAGACGGGCCCGGAATTTGCCGGTGGGGGTTACGAAAACGGTTTCGACCCGATTTTTAATTAAAAAGTCCATCACCGCACCGGTCAACGAAACATATCCCACCAGCATGAGTCGTTTCAACCCGCCGGCAGGAATCTCTTCAATGGTTCTTCCGTCTTTGACCAGCCGGAGCGCATCGCCTGAACGGCGCAGGTAGCTGCCCGGTTCGAGCACATACATCGATTCCATTACGTTAGAAACCTTTCCACATGAGACAGCGCCAGTTTCAGGTTTTCAATGGCGCCGGAGAGATTTTCCACCTTTTCAGCCTTTGGCATTTTTGCCATTTGCCAATTTTCCAGGTGAAGCAGCGGGTGGTGATATTCCCATTTAACATCAAAAGCGCACAGGTCTCCGGCAAAGTTAAGCAGGGAGTGAATCCGTCTGCACCCGAGCGGGCTCCCCCGCAGGCGGCTCAGCCGGTAGTCCACCAAGTGGGGGTTAAAGTCCTCTGCGCCTGAAAGCAGATGATGTATCAGAGATCTTCCGTTCGCTAAAAACCCGATGGTCTGGTAGATTATTTTTTCTTCGCGGGTTGATATTGCGTTGCCGCCTCTGCAAAGCGCGATGATCTGGCCCAGCGGCGGGCAACACCGCTCCAGGTTACTGAGCTCCGGGTATTTTTCGGCCCACTTTTGCCACCGGGGGTGAACCAGAACATCGGCCGTCTTTTCAGGGACCGCCTGTAATCTGGCCGGATCTGCCGGGCGGACATTCATCAGAAAAGTGAGCTGGGCGTCTTTCGACCGGTTTTGGCATCCTGTGAAAAACGACGCCTTGCCCGTAAGCCGGTGAACCCCCAACGGCAGCTTGACCAGATTGCCCAATCCCTTGCCGGTTGCCGCATCCTGCTTGGGAAACACCTCAAGGGCAAATGCGGTAAGGTCTCCGGAAATAGATTGCCGGATGTGTTCAAGGCTTTTTCTGGCCAGGGCAGCGGACGCGGAGGGGGTGAAAAAAAACCAGAAGTGAAACCCTTTACCGCCGCTAAATTCGGCAATGGGTGTTACACCCATCTGCCCTGCCAGTTCCTTTATTCGAGAAAACAGGTATTGGTGTTCCCGCCGGATAAGATCACGATCGGCTGACGTCGGCTTGCCCTGACGGTATTTTTTTTGAAGATCGACATCCATTACGGCTGTGTTGACGTTTCCCGCACCGGTTAGCAGATAAATCCCGTAAGTTCTGCGACCGCTTAAATGATCCTCAACATCCTGATATTCCATGGCCCGGTGAACCGGCACATACCCCTGCCTGTTTTCGTTTTGATCCACCCACTGTCTGGCAAAGCAATCTTCTCTGCCGGAAAAAAGCTTAAGATAATTGTTGACCAGCTCCCGGTCGCGGTGCAGCTTTTCAAAGGGCATGGTAGCGGCAGCAACATCTGCATCCGGGTCGATGTTTTTGCCTGGCTTCAATCCTCTGATCCATGCGTGGTATTCTTCTTCTCCGATATGGGGTCTTGCACTGGCCAGCACCTGGGCAAGGTGCGTCCGGTCGTCCAATATGGACAGTAGATCTATGTGAGCTGTCCACGCGTCAACGGCTTCCGGCTTATCCGCATGAATTACTTCCAACACACTCAGGGCAATTTCAGCCTCTCCAGCCATCTGTGCCAGCCTTGCCCTTTTGAGCATAATCTCGGCCGGGGCACGACGCCATAGCGCATCGTTTCCAAGCGCATTCCGAACCTTTGCCGGCTCTTCTCCTCTTAAGATTGCTTTTTCCAGCCGTGCAAGCACAAGCGTCAGGTCCGGCGCGCCGGCAGATGGGATCGAACTGTCTATATCCTTTATGGCCTGTGTGGCTTGCGGTATATCATTCATCTGTCGCGCCTCCCTCTCCAAGCTGCATCCGTTTCAAGTCAAGCGCGCTGGTCAGTCGATCCAGCTTCGGATATCGCGGGTTCCGGTCCTGAAGTTCCTGGGCAAGCTGCCTTGCCTTTGCCCGATCTTCCATACGAAAGGCGCACACCGCCTGCCAGAAGAGCCCGTGGTCGTAAACGTCTCCCCATTTTTCCATAAAAAAGGCCGAAGCCGCTTCTGCATGCCCCATGGCCGTATCGTAGTTTTGCAGCAAGTATTCTATCTTGACCAGGCGAATCAGCGTTTTATGCCGCGAGCGGTGATCTCGCTCAAGGCTGTGCGACAGCGCTCGAATGGCGCCGTCGAAGTCTTTCCGGGCACACAAGACATCCGCTTCGGTCCAGCGAAAATATGGCCGCCGGAAGTTTTCGGGTATCTTCGAGACGGCATCAAGCGCCTTTTCGGTATCGTCCATGGCGAGGCAGGTGCGGGCCAGCAGCTCATATACGAAATCGGCCGGCTCCTTGCTCCTGCACCGGCCGGCAAACAGCAGCGCATCCCTGGCATCTTTAAAACAATTAAGCTGGAAGTTGATTTTTCCCAGGGCATAGTACTTGAACACCATGGACAGATGGTTGCTCTCCTTATCTTCGCCGAGGCACCGCTTGAGCTGAATTAACGCCTGCTTCGGCTTACCGAGCTCAAGCAGGGCCGAGGATAGCTGGTATAAAGCCTTGATGAAATTTTTTCGTTCCTGATGCCGAGCCGCCTGCTGTTCGGTGTTGAGGCCATCCCAGTTGGCAACAGCCGTTTCAAAGAGCGGCAATGCCTGGATAGTCTTATCCTCGATCTTCTTAAAGAGCATCCCCTCGCGGTAAAAATTCGTAATACCGTCGGGCTTGAGCGCCTGGGTGGCTTTGAAATGCCGGTGCGCCAGTTCTACGCGTTCGGTTTTTGCCTTACCGCTTAAAAACACCTGGCGATTCTGAGAGGCAAACAGGGAGTTGTAGGCCGTGTAAGCCAGGGAGCTGTGAAGGTGAAAGCTGTCCGGCTCCTTTTTCAGGCTTTCTGCCAGCTCCTCAATGGCATCATCGAAGCGCCCGATCTGTCCCAAAGCAAAGGCGGCCTTTGACCTGACCCGTACCTCCAGGCCGTGCCGGACAACTGCGGGAAGCTTCACATCCACGGGATAGACCATAGCAATGATGTCTTCCCAACGGTTTTCTCTCATCAATTCTTCGATTTCAGTCAGGGTCTGTTCCAGAGAACGCCTTGCAGCGTCCTCCTTGAAGGGGACGAGTCGATCCACTGTGAGAAATTCATCCTCAAGAATAAGCTTTTCCATGGGTGTCTCACATGGCGCTTGTTTTTGCACCTTGCCTGCTTCCTGGGTTGTCATAAATTTCCTCCCTGTCCGTTTCTGTTTTATTGACAAACAATCACTTACGCCTTCAAATATTCATTACGGCATTAAAATCGAATTTTTCAAAAAAATATGTGAGGTGCGAGCCGGCCGCTATGACATTTTTATTCGAAGACAATTGTGTTATATGAGTTGTGGGATGGCAGAGAGTTTTCCGAAATAATACTGTTTTGTGGGAAAAGATCGGCGAGCCGCAGATGGGTGCGCCTGTTAGAGTTGATGGAAGAACCGGGTTGGCCTCATGAAATCCCCTCGAATCGGGGCAATCCTTATGAAAATGTTATTGAAAAACCAGTATGACATCGCCGGTTTTACCTGCCAACTAAACTAATCTCAGATTTATCGCCCGTGGCCTCGTTGATGACAAGTAGTTTGCCTTCATCTTCACTTCTTAATTGTTCGTTGGCGTTTAACAATTCCAGACCGTAAATTGTACCATCAGGAGCTAAATCAATATTTAGCGCATCGCTGATTCTAATTGTTTCTACCTCAGCAGATTTTTCATGTAATCGCAGGTAGGCTATATTATATCGTGGATCATATGTTAATTTCATTTATTGCTTCACCCTTTCCGTCTAAAAAAAACGTGTTATTACCGTAATACGTCTCAATCCCCTCGAATCGGGGCAATCCTTCCGACCTTGAGCGGATGGCCACACTCGAAGAGGAATTAACAAGTCTCAATCCCCTCGAATCGGGGCAATCCTTCCGACGATCGCCATGGGATAGAAGAAAGGAATTATTGGCCATGAATTAAGGTTGATCGGTCCGAAATGATGGCCGGAGTTCCCAGCTTTGTGTTCCATAGGTCAAAGTGAACAATGATAGCCGTTAAGTGCTATTGCAGTAAGGTATTGATAATGCAGATGTTGGGACACAGTTAATTTCTGAAAATATTGAATCAGACAAATCAAAAATCTGAAATTGGTGGTTCGAACAGCAGGAGTGTTTACATTGATGAAAAAATGGTAACCTAAAGTGGATTTCTAAAAAAACTTTTTAAGACCATATCAGGAGGTAAAAACCATTATAGAAGCTTTTGCCAGCCTCTTTCTTATACCATTAGTTTTTTTACCTCTGACAGTGGAATGAGCATAGTTATCGATCATATGATTATGAAAAACATTTTGCTCGTTTTTTCTTGCGAAACCTGCCTTGAAACTTGCCACACCGCAACCTTTCATTACCGAGGCCGTCACTTCTGGGGTTGTCAATTTCCCTAAGTCTACCGACATATCATCTGTACCACTTGTATTCTGAAAGGCCGCAGACGAAACATTACCACCCTCTTTTAGCCAAAATGAAGGTACACGTCTATATAGTTCATCTTCGTCGAGAATTTTAATTATTTTCATTTTAGGCAAGCGGTTTATTTAAGTGGTCAAATTCTCATGAATATTTTCAAACCTCAGATAGCCTAACCCCTCTGCAGTACCAGTAACAAACCAAACTAACAAGTCCTTTAGACTACTTACAGATTTTATTATTCCTTCTAAATGTAGCTCACCAGCTGCTGTTCTAACATTTGCAAAATATTCGATTTCTGGAAGTTGTGGAAGTAAATCTATCTCCAAGTACCTTTCCCCTTCTTCCCATTCAATCTGAATTCCTCCAGTTGATAGCGGTGCCACGAATGGGGTTGGTACTTCGAAATTAGAACGATCTTTTAAAAGGATAAAGTATTTTAAAATTTCTAAAGCTCGATCTATACATCGTCCATCTATAACTTTACCACCGTATGAATCCCAATCGTTAGGAAGTTTAGCAAATTGTCCAATTCTTTGAAAAACCTGTTCATATCTTTCCTCAGTAGCCCATTGCAGTTGAGGAGTTTCACTGCAATTAATCCATTTCAAATCCTCAGGTAAAAGCTTTCCTTTCTGATAAATCAAGATTCTGGAAGGCTTGTCATTAATAAACCAAGGCATTTCAAGAACTGGCAAGTTGGTACCTGAAGAAGTATCAGGGCCTGAAGCATAAACGAATCCCTTTGTAGTCGAACCAATTAATTTAAAAGGATCTATTGCAGAGGCAACGAAAGATTCCTCATGAGAATCATTTCCGACACCATAATCAAGAACACACCAATCTCTATACATTCCGTTTCGGTGAGTAGGTTCCAAAGCACAAGCATCTACATAATCATATTGTAGCATTTTTTTCTCTCTTAAGATAAAGGAAAATAAAGTCCAAGTATTTTATCGAATTCAGTAAATATATTATTGAAAAATTTAGAAATATCCTCATCGATGTATATCGTAGTATCCATCAGCTCTGCCAAGGTATTGATGTCTTGATGAGCAACAATGACTGGACGATGAAGTTCTTTCTCGTAATGTGATATCCCACTCTTAATTCTTACCCAGCTGTTTACTTCAAATGAATCCAAGAACTTGTATTTCTTCAGGGAGTGCAGTTCAAATCCACTGGGCCTATCAAATGGTTCCGAAATAAAACTACTCTTACAAAAATGGTCAGCAATCACTGATGGTGGTTCCTCATTAGGACAAAATCGTTCAAGAACAACCGCCATACGAACAACATCACCTTCTATATTTTCAACCATTTCAGAAAGTAATTTGCTTGCTATAGTTAGAAATTCATCTACTAATATTTCGTCTCCATCTCCTGTCTTTGTTCTAAAAAAGTTAAATCTTAAGGGGGATAACTCAAGCTTCATTGTGTTGTCTTTTTTCTTTAATATTATCCGTGGTATTTCACGAGGAGCGTCATCTGGAATAGGCAATACTATAGGATCTCCATCGAAAAGCTCTGAACTTGCCTCTATCACAGTTTTAAGTATTTTATAGGTTGAGAAAACGAAACTTGACAAAAAGAGACTGGCTTGAATAGAACTTATTTCATTAAAATTTTTAGATACTAGCATTATTTTACTCATTAAATTATTATTAACCTTTTTATTTTAAAATTGGTTCGCACTTGACCTCGGCAATTTGTTGATAATAGCTTGGGAAATTAGACTATTCGTCAACTGGAAAAAGATACGTAATTATAATATCACAAGATATAAGAATGCGAAATCAAAAAATCAAGTATTAATTTTTTAAACAATCGTTGAGAATGTTCAAATCTTTGAGAATCTCTCCAGAAAATAAAACATCAGCCAAATAAAAGTCTATTGAGAATATCACAGAAATGGCCAATTTTGCAATATTTAGGTATATATGAGCGAGCACTCCTTGCCAAAGTCCTCTTAAATTTGTAGCAAATCTTCTGTGAAGAATTCAAACGCTATTCCCCACTCGCGTTTATTTAAAAGGCAAACTTGCCAGCATAATAGTAAAATTGTATAGTATAGTCGAACCACCTACCCAGCATCCTCCATTAAAGCAGTGTCAAGTGCAACCAGATCACCTGTCAGGTACCCGCCATCCCTCCATTAAACCAGCACCAAAAACCGCTTGCCCCATGCTCTGTTACTTTCCAAACGTTTGGACAGCTGTTTGTGGGACCTTTGAGACTGGTAATGGGCTGGCTTGTTGATGGTTAAATTGACAGGTTTATGGCTACCGCAATGAAATTATACGATATTTTTACTACCGTCATCCTTCCTTTATCCCCATAAACACCGCTTTAGAACCCCTTATTTCGCACTGAATCAACGATCACCCCCAAGCCCATAATCACGCCACACCACATCATGGTCGACCCGTATAATTAAAGCCCGCAAATATATTTACCTGCCTGTTTATCCATCCATTAACAATAAAGACACCGGACGGCTTATCGTAGTCCAATGGTCTTTTTCAGTCCATCCATATTTTTAAGGTCCATCCTATCTCCCATTCCTTGAAATGTGAATGTCCGCAACAGAATCCGCCAATAGTTTTGTGACTGGGTCATTGACATAACGGGGAAAGAGGTAATCTCCATCTATTTAATATAGGCCCTGCCGGTCTCCACTCCCGCTGTATCGATTAAGCCAAAACATTCCCGGCAAGCCAGCATCGATTCAATCGTTTTACCAGCAACAGCAAAATAATCCATTTAACCCAAGCATAGAAGCGGTCTGTCTTTCGAGGCAAACCGCTTTTTTGCGTTGAAAGGAGGCGTAAATGTTAAAAGAAAAGTCCAGAAACCTGGTCCAGCAAAGTCTTTTCGGACCACCGACCAGCAAGGTTACCCATCACAAGTTTATCTCAACTTACCGGGTAGCCCTGGTCAGAGATAAAAGCGTTTCTTTCGAGCAATTCCGTTTGGCTAACTCCGCCCAGGCACAACCCATTATCCGCAAGCTGATAGAGGAGCACGGCCAGTCAGATCGGGAGCAGTTCTGCGTTCTCATGCTCAATGCCAAGAATGAAATCATTGGCTTGAACATTGTTTCCACCGGGACGGTTACATCGGCTCAAGTTTGTCCAAGAGAGGTCCTGAAGCCTGCCATTTTAGCCAGTGCATCAGCGATCCTGATCAGTCACAACCACCCCAGTGGAGATGTATTTCCTTCGCCCGAAGATCTGGCCATGACCAAAGTAATTGTCCAGGCTGCAAACATCATCGGTATCCAAGTTCATGAGCATTTGATCATTTCCATGTTCGATGACCGGTATTACAGCTTTGCGGATAACGGCATTATCAAGAAATTCTATGACGAGATAGCCTGAATCAGCCAACAACAACAGTTTCAGAATGGAGGCCATTTGCCATTTCCGGCAAGTGGTTTTTTTATGCCCGAAAGGAGGTGAAAAAGTAATGGCTTACACGCCGGAATTATCATTGGAATCGTATCGCACGCTCAGACGTATCTCGTGGGCGCTGGGTGTGCCAATGACCAAAGGTATTGAGTTTGTGTTCGAGTATCTCCCGAAGGTCCTGGACCGGAAAAGGATCTGCCAGGGATGCCGGGACCAGACCAAATGCCCTGAATGTTCTTTCAACCGCAGCAACCAGTAATCTCAAACGGGCGGTAGTCGCCCACACATCAAACCGAAGCCCGGTTAGCAATGACGCTTGCCGGGCTTTTATCGTTTCTTAACCATCAAATCAAAAGGAGACACACCATGTTGAATCAGAATCAAGACAGAAGGTTGAACACCACAGAGGTTATTCTGCCCCCGGAAACCAGCAAGGGAGCCCTTTCCCCCATGGATTATCCTGTGGAGCGTTTCTCGCAGGCATTAGAGCGTCGGGAGGATAACCGGAAAGCGCTGCTGAAATGGATTCAGTCCAACCTTCAGGCAGGAATCGACTTCGGACAGATCCATGTCGCTGGAAAGGACAAATGTCGTTTGGCTCAAGATTATCGTGCAAACGAATGCATCGACCCGAGGCATTGGAGCAAGCCGTCATTGTGGAAGCCGGGAGCGGAAAAAATCTGTGGGATGCTGGGACTGATTCCCAGGTTTCCGA
>JAUYIZ010000205.1 GCA_030688615.1 Desulfobacterales bacterium
AGTTGCTGCCTCCTTTTATTGAGTTTAGCAGCATCTTATCACCCGTGTGTGACAGATACGGTCACACTCAGGAAACTTTTTTTATAATATTTTCTAAATCCCGCTTTCATTACATCCCATCCGGTAAAATCAGTTGATTAATCAGTTCGTATTGTTTACTGTTTTTTATGGCTAACTCACCATGAAAGGAGGGGTTCATGGCCAGAGGCGATCAGCTTGCGCGGCAGTGGCAGATCATCCAGATGATGCTTTCATCCCGGATGGGCAAATCGGCGGCAGACCTTGCAAGAGAGCTTGAATGCACCGCCCGGACCATCTACAGGGACCTTGAAGCGCTTCAGGAGGCCGGGTTTCCCATTTACACCGAAAGAATAAACAGCAAGAACCTCTGGTCGCTGCTTGACACTGTAAAGCATCAGATTGAAGCTGAAGTGGCGGGGACTGAAGAAATTAAATTCTGGGTGATGAACTGGGGATCGAAGGCCGAGGTCTTGGAACCCGAGTCTTTAATAGATGAAATCCGGCAAGAGGCTGAAGCTATGCTCAAGACATACAGTACCGGGGTTAAAGAAAAAGAGAAGATTTACCGGGCGTGATAAAAGCCGGCAAAACGTTAATTTTTCTGAAAACGAAGGAAAAAGAAATTTTCTGCAGCGGTGGAAAAGTCAAATTATGAGCGCAAACAAGACACCTCTTATTTCTAAAACCCGCTATCTTGCAGGCCTACAATGTCATCTGCGACTGTGGCATCAGTGTTACAATTATGATCTGGCTACAAAGACAACCCCTTCCCAATTTTCTTAAAGCGCGAATAAGCCTGGTACCAGTTATTGATGGAAAGGATGTCATGCGTTAATCGCCACTTTTTGAACACCAACAAATTCATTGGATATGGGCTGTTCCACCTCAAGGCAGAGCTCAATAGCCTCTTTTATTCTTGACTCCGGGGTTAGATAAATATTAGGTTTCTTAACGATCAGATGCCCAGAGGTCTTCAACCCGAAGCAATAGAGAATCAAGCCATGATAATTCCTGATTATGTCGAAAGACACGCCAAGTTGTGCCCGGAGAAGAGGGCGCTGATATTCGAGGGCCGGCAATGTACCTACCTGCAGCTGCAGGAAAGGGTATATCGTCTGGCCAACGGGCTGATCCGACTCGGCCTTAAGGAGGGAGACCGGGTGGCGGTTCTGGCAGAAAACTGTTTTGAATATCTTGAGATCTATGCGGGGGTGGCCAAGGCGGGCGGGGTGGTGGCTCCCCTGAACTATCGCCTGCTGCCCGGGGATATCGCGCACCTGATCAATTATGTCCGCACCGGGTTTTTAATCCTGGGCGCTGGTTTTATCCCCATGATCAATTCCATCCGGGGGGAAATAAAGCAGGTCAGACATTTTATTGCCCTGGAAGAAACCGCTGAAGGCATGATCGGCTATGACCGGTTGATTGCCGGATCGCCGGCCGTCAATCCGCAGATCCGCAGAAAGATGGAGGATCTGTTCTGTCTTCTTTTCACCGGCGGCACGACCGGTCTGCCCAAGGCCGCCATGCTGACCCATCGCAACCTTTATAACGTGGCCCTTTCATTTATCGTTGAAACCACGCTGGCCGCCGGGGATGTGCACCTGGTTTTTACGCCCCTTTTTCACACGGCCGGCATGTGGCCGCTCCTTATGAATCTGATGCTGGGCAATACCCAGGTGGTTCTCAGGAGCGTGGATGTGGACAGCGTGGTTGAGGCCATTGACCAGTGGAAGATCACTTATTCCATGTGGATGTCGTCCATTATCGGGCTGATCCTCAATCATCCCGGTGTGGCGGGCAAAAAAAAGGATCTGTCTTCACTCCGGCTCATCAGCACGGGAGGCGCTCCCCTGCCCACCGTGCTGGTAAAGCGATTGATTGATGCCTTCGATTGTACCGTGACCACCGGCGGCGGGCAGACCGAAACGGGCATTTTCTGCAGCATGAAGTACAATGATCATATGGATACCCATCCTGAACGGATGGCTTCGGCCGGGCTGCCCATTATCACCAATATGCAGTTTAAGATTGTGGATGAGAACGACGCGGAAGTGCCTGCCGGTGTTGTCGGGGAAGTGCTGGTCAGGGGGGACAGCGTGATGACGGGATACTGGGATATGCCCGGGGAGACGGCCGAGTCCATGAGAGGAGGCTGGCAGCATACCGGGGACCTGTGCAAGGTGGACGAGAAGGGCTTTCTGTATTATGTGGACCGGAAAAAAGATATGATCAAAAGCGGGGGGGAGAACGTCTATTCAAAAGAGGTGGAAGAAGTGCTTTACGCCCATCCGGATGTGCTCGAGGCGGCGGTGATCGGCGTTCCGGACGAAAAGTGGGGCGAAAAGGTCAAGGCGGCGCTCGTTTTGCGGGAAGGAAAGAAGACCACGGAAAAAGATGCCATCGAATTCTGTAAAAGCCGGCTTGCCGGATTTAAATGCCCGAAATCAATCGCATTTATAAATGCGTTACCCAAAACGGCCATGGGCAAAATAGACAAGCCGGCCCTGCGGCGGCAAATGCCTTAACCGCTTCCGCAGCCCCCTTTCCAAATTTCTTTTTTTCTTACTTTACAGCCAGGTACTTGTTGATAATAGCCTCAAGCTCTCGCGTCAGGGACTGGTTGTTTACGAGCTTAACCATATCGGCCTGGAGTTTTTCCCCGGGGATGTACTTCGGGTCGGATTTGGCAAATTTTTTTAAGCTCTTTTTCACTTCCGGGTCGGCTACCAGGTTGTCAAAAGCCCTCCGGAGATAGGCGATGCGATCTGCAGGCACACCCGGGCTGGTGGCAACGGCCTTGCCCGTTCCCGAAGCGACCAGTTCGTAAGCGTCCTGTGCATTTTGGGGGATTTTGATGCCGAGCTCGTCAACGGCCGGCAGATCCGGAAACAATGCGCTCCTTTCATTGCCCAGGGTGAAAAGATATACGGCATGGCCCTCTTTTTGATTTCTCTCGGACGTGGTTTCACTGCTGCCGGAAATGACATCGATTTCACCTTTGGCCAGCGCCAGGGCCAGCGCCTTTACACCCCGGTAGCCGCTGATCACCTTGCCGTTTAGACCGAATACTTCGAACATGACGGCCGGAACCACTGCCATCCCGCCCCTGGCTCCGGTTCCGCCGGCTTTTAACACCTCGGCGGCTTTCAACCCTTCCAGGGTCCGATGGGCCAGTTTGGGGGAGACGCCGAACATGGCTTTTTCCGGCAGGGCGTCGGCGAGCCAATTAAATTTGCCCAGGTCCCATCGCGCACCGGGTGTTTTCAGAAGGGCGCTAAGTTTCAGCGATGCCGTGTCTCGCGTTAAAAGCGTGAGCCCATCCGGCTTGACCCGGCCATATACATAATTGACGCTCTTATCGCTGCCCATGGCTTCCACCTTCACCTGTGCGCCGGTCTCTTTTGCCAGATACGGCGCCAGGACCCGGGCCAGAAGGTCCGTTGATCCGCCCGCCAGGCCGGAGGTGACCCATTCGATGGTCTTGCCCTGGTAAAATTGTGCGGCGGTTTCGGCAGCCGGGACTGGGTTGGCCGCGGTGAAAAAAATCATGGAAAGGGTTGCGGTTAGAAAAGTTGCCGTCAGTCTGATTTTATAAAAGTTCATCATATCCCTCCTGTCATGTTTATCTGGTTATTTGGTTTGTCTGGTTATCTGGAGTTCCCCGAAACCTGATCCCTGGCCGGATGGAATAGCGCTTACGCGGGGCTGGACATGGACTCCGGTCCGGAATGGATTAGGCTTTTCAGGTCCAGGCCGGACAATTTGCCGGGGCCCGTCCGGGCGTTTTCCCGGTAAAGGCGCGTCACCAGCGCGCGCAGTTGAGCGCCTGTCGAGCCTTCCGTGAGCCCGGCCAGTTCCTGTTTGACAGCTTCATCCATGGTGTCGGCAAGGCCCATGCTGCGCAGGAAAATACCGAGAATTTCGGCCCGCTCCTGCCGGTCCGGCAGGCGGAAATAAATATGGGTGCCGAAGCGGCCGGGCTGGAGTAAAGAGGGGTCCACCAGGTCGATCCGGTTGGTGGCCGCCATGACGACATTCCGGCCGTCATGCTCCAGATCATCCAGTTCTCCCAGCAGCTGGCTCACCACGCGCTCGGTGGTCCGGCTGCCTGAATTCAGGTTGCGGATGGGGGCCAGGGCATCGAGCTGGTCAAAGAATATGATACAGGGCGCCAACTGCCGGGCCAGTTGAAATGCATCCCGCAGCGCCTCCTCGGATTCGCCCAGCCACTTGGTGAAGAGCTCCGGGCCGTTGATATTGATAAAATTTACCCCGGACTCTTTTGCCACCGCCTCCACGAAGAGAGACTTGCCGGTTCCCGACGGTCCTGATATGAGAAGACCGTCGTGCAGCAGGTAACCATCCCGGGAAAAGCCGTTGCCCGTGCGGAGCGGATCGACCACCAGCTCGGTAATCTGCTTTTTGGCCGCGGTGAGCCCGCCCACCATATCAAACCCTTTGTTGGGAATCGCCACCAGGGTTTCCCGGGAGGCCGACGGCCGGGTTTGGGCGCGTGCCGCCTGGAGATCTTCACATTCCACCCGGATGTTCTCCGGGTTGAACTGCGACAGGTCTCTTCCCGAGGTCAGGTCCTGAACATGTCTTCGAAGCGCATTCAGGCCTGCCTCCCGGCACAGCTCCATGAGGTCCGCCCCGACAAAACCGTGGGTGTTGTATGCCACCTCCGGAAGATACTCCAGGGCCGCTCCGCTCAGGGGCATCTCCCGGGTGTGAATTTTCAGGATTTGCAGCCGGCCCGTTTCGTTGGGCGGACCGATGTACAGCTCCCGGTCAAAGCGGCCGGGCCGGCGCAGGGCGATGTCCAGCGAGTTCAGACGATTGGTGGTGCCCACCACCACCACGCCATCCACGCTGTTGATGCCGTCCATGCAGGACAAAAGCTGGCTTACCATGCGGGTGTCGGTATGGGAGCCGGTTTCTCCGCGCTTCGGGCCGATCACATCGATCTCATCGATGAAGATCACCGAGGGTGCGTGATGGGCGGCTTCACTGAAAATTTTCCGGAGGTTCCCCTCGCTTTCCCCGTAGGTGCTGCCGATGATTTCCGGACCGTTGATATAGTAGAACTGGGCATCCACTTCGTTGGTCATGGCCCGGACCAGCCGGGTTTTCCCTGTTCCGGGAGGTCCGTAGAAAATCACGCCCCGGGGCGGCTGGATGCCCACCTGCCGGAACACGCCGGGAAACTTCAGGGGCAGCTCGAACAGCTCCTGGACGAGACGAATCTCCCGGTCGAGCCCGCCCAGGTCCTCGAAAGTGACATCCAGGCCCACTTCGTTGGCAAACCCTTCCGGCGGCGGATCCAGTATCAGGTCCGTCTCCTCCGTCACCACACCGGCGCCGCCGCTTTCCACCTCGGCAACTTTAAAAAGGGTCCCGGCGGAAGAATGGTGAAAGTTGATAAATAGTATCCGGCCCTTGGTCAGCGGCGCCCGGTGGTGCACCAGTTCCTCTTTCAGGTGCTCCTCAATATGATGGGGCGAGGCCAGTGCCAGGTCAACGGCCGGCTGAAGATGGACCCTGGTTGCGGCGCGTTCCTCTTCCCGGTTGATCTCCACCCGCTCATGCAGGCGCGCTTTCAGCGTCTGTCTCTGCAGTCGGTCCAGCCGGATTAACCCGGTATTGCGGTCGGCTTCCTCCGGCGCTCCCAGACGTCCCCAGAGTTCCCGCCAGAAAGTGGCCACACGGACCAAACCCCCCGCCTTCAGCTGGTGCGCTTCCATCAAGGCGGGATCCACCTGAATCAGGGAGGCGCTGCCGGCGGCAAATTCCCGCATCGACCTTTCGACTTTAAGCGCGATCATCGGCTCTGCCGCTCCCGGTATTCCGGACAGGGCTGTATCTCCTCAAATCCGGCGTGACGCGCCACCCCCACCGTATGCACTAAATTGCGTTCCATCCCCAGGAACAGCACCGGCACGGCGCCGGTGTTCACGTGACGAAAGACCACCCCATCCCGGAGCAGGGGCAGGGTCATGACATCAAATTTCTTCCATTCGTAACGGACGCCGTCCACCTCCGTATAGCCTTCTCCCTCCAGAATTTTAAAGATAATGTCGCCGCCATGGCGCTGCAGGCCGCTGCGGCTTCCAACCGCAATCTCCTGGCGGTAAAATACGTGCGTCTGAACCGCGCTGTAGGCGATGCACGGGTGCAGATACCACTGCATCTTCCCATGGGCGTTGAGTTCCCAGGGCAGCTCATTGCCCCGGATCATCCACGTCGCCTGTTTCTGCCGGGCCAGCTGAATATCCCGCAGTTGAATCAGCTTGTCATACATATTCTCCGTTGCGAGCTGGTCGGGATGGGTGATCAGGGAAACCTGTTCGCCGCCGACCGAGGCTTTCCAGCCGGTGGTGACGTGTTTGCCGCTGCTCTGGGTGGTGGCGTCCCCGGCGTTGTCGGGGGTTTCACTGATCTGGTCGATGGAATTGGCGATATAAGGGGAAATCAAAAGGTCGCGAAAAGCGATCCAGCGGCAGCCCTTGGAAGGGTCTTTGTTCCAGTGCTGATGCGTAACACCGCCCGGCTGGATGGGCAGCAGGAGCAAATCGCCCGCCGTCCAGTCCAATATCTGCCCGTCCACTTCCGTGGCGCCTTCGCCTTCGATGACGTAGATGATGATTCCGCCCTGATGCTGGTGACGTCCGCTCTGGCGCTTGATGAGGTGCTCGAAGACCGCCCAGGTGTTCAAAGCGGTATCGTGGATCACGGGGGAGAGGTAAAATTTTAAAAACCCCTGCCGGGATTGTTGGTATTCCAGATCATCAAAGCGAATGAGCAGTTTGCCGCTTTTCTGGCGGTCCACCCAGGCCTGATAATACTTCACGCCCTGTTCATAGGTTGAGTTCTGAATGGCTTCGCGGTCTCTGGTTCGTACACGCTCCATAACTTTTGTCTCCTTTAGTTGTACGTCATGTTAAAATTATCGTCCCCCCGGGCCCGGTATCTGTCAAAAACGTGGTCAACATACCGTTGATACGAAAAAAAAGTCAACGCCTTTTTGAACCGCAACCGCGCGCGCATCCCCCGCAGCTTGCTGCAGGCAGCTGCCATCTTCCTGCAGCGGCCTGCAGGAAATTGTCGGCGGTGCGGCCGTGCGTCGCGGCAAAGTCACCGGGATTCCGGACCGGGGCCCTCGATGAATTTGGGGGGAAGGGGCGGATCTGTCACAAATCCTTTTCCGGGCAGAATCATCAGTGTCGATGTGCCGTGGGCCAGAAGTTTTCCCGCTTCGTCAGATACCCGGGCCTCGGCATAGGCGATCGCCTTGCCGACCTTGATCTGGCGGCCTTCGGCAATGATTCTGCCGGTTTCGATGGGAGCCAGGTAGTTTAATTTAAGGTCCACCGAAGTGAGGCCGGCGTTTTGATCTTGGATGGCGAAAAAAACAGCCCAAAAAGCGGTTGCATCAATGATGGAAGCAAATACGCCGCCATGAATGACCCCGAACGGCTGCAGATGCTTCCGGCTGATGTCCAGTTCGAGCAGGGACGATCCCAGGCCGATATCCCGCAGATGCATGGAAAGCAAAATAAAATAGGGGCAGGTGTTGGTCATCTCTTTGATGCGTTCGATATATTCCGGGTTCGGCTTTTTCATGTCTTTTCCGGGGCTACCCTAAAAACGTGTCTGAAATGAGCCCGGGATAAAAGCGGACATCCAAAATGTAGGAAAACACCGCGTAGGAGAAAAGAACGATCAATGCCGTCACCAGAATGGACATGGGCAGGGATGCGCCGTGTGTTTTCATGTAAGCAATGCCGAAGAAAAGAATGGCCGCCAGCAGGCCGAACAGATATACCGCCGCCACAAAGCCGGCCATCCAGGCCCCCTCGATCAGGTAAATTCGCAGGTTTGGTTGGGCCTTCCCCTCCCCGGGTGCGGCAGCGGGGTCAGCGGACCTGGCCGTGCTGATTTCCCTTTTTAACTGAAACGCGCCGAGAATCACCATAATCCCCGTAACGGTCATGGGGGCCAGTTTGGCCTGCCAGAACGAAAAATTCATGATGACGGCCATGGCCGCCGCCATAGCGATCAGTATCGCCATCAGAAAATAGGTTTCCGCTTTCATGGTCATGCCCTTTTTGCCCGCCGGTGGTCGATGACCTGCCGCACAGGATCAATTAAATAAGAAATGACAATCACCCCTATGATAATCAGAGAACCGGGCGTCAGGAAAAAAAACATGCCCCCCGTCTGGTAGGAGAGCCAGAAATAAGCCTCGAAGTACCCGCCCAGGATGAACCCCAGCAGCAGCGCCGGCCGGTTGTAACCGAATTTTTTCATCAGCATCCCGAAACCGGTAAAGATCAGCGTGATCAGGATATCTTCCACATTTTTATCGTAAACATAGGCGCCCACAAATACCAGCGAGAGAATTGCCGGGATGAGATAGCGGGGAGCGATGGTGACGATAAATGTCAGGTTAAGATACCCGGCCAGCAGGTAGCACAGGATGCCGCCGATGATGTTGGCCAGCGCCAGGCCCCAGAGCAGCGTAAACGTCAGTTCCAGTTCGTTTCTGAGCATTTCCGGCCCCGGGATCACGCCCTGGAGCAGCAGCGCGCCGAGCAGCAGCGCCATGGAAGCGCTGCCAGGCACCCCCAGGGCCAGGGTGGTCAACAGTGCGCCGCCCTCTTTGGCGTTGCTGGCGCTTTCCGGGGCGATGACGCCTTCAACGATGCCGGTGCCGAATCTTTCCGGGTTGCGGGAAGTTTGCTTGGCCTGGCCGTAGGCCACGAAGACGGCGGTGTCGCCGCCGATGCCCGGGATCAGTCCGATGATATAGCCCAGCACACAGCTTCGGAACCAGAGAAAGCGGTGGCGGAACACGTCTTTAACACCATCCCATATTTGCCGCCGCAGGTCTTTTCCGGCACGAACCTTTTCCATCGGCAAAATGGGCACCCCGGATACGGCCAGGTCCAGCAGTTCGACGCCGGCAAAAAGGCCCATCACCACCGGCACAAGGTTCAGCCCGTCCAGCAGGAATTCGTTGCCGAAGGTAAACCGCTCGACCCCGGTGCTGTCCTGGTACCCGACCAGGGCGATAAACAGTCCCAACATCCCTGAAAGCAGGCCCTTCAGCACCGAACCTTTCGACAATATCGCCATGAAGGAGACTCCCATGACGATCAGAAAAAACATTTCCGGACTGCCAAAACTCAAAATGACCGGCCGGACAATGGGAATCATGACCAGGGCGATGCAGACCCCCAGCACGCCGCCTGCGGTGGCACTTCCCAGCAGGGCCCCGAACGCCCGCCCGGCTTCGCCTTTTTTGGTCATGGGAAAGCCGTCCAGGAGGGTGGCGATGCTGGGTCCGGTCCCGGGGATATTCATTAAAATCGCCGTAATGGAACCGCCGGTGCTGCTGACCGCGGAAATGGCCAGCAGCATGGAAATGCCGGCCACCCGCTCCATGCCGAACACCGTGGGCAGCAGCAGCGCCATGGCCACCAGGCCGCCGACCGCCGGAAGAAATCCGATGATAATGCCGATGCACGTTCCCAGAAATAAAAATCCCAACGCGTTCAGGTCTCCGTAGTTCAGCAGTCCCTGCACAAAGGCCTCAAACATTTAAATCCCCCTTTGAACCGCGAGCGCCTTCCCCGCAGCTTGGCGCAGGGAGCTTCAAAGTCGGTGACGGTTATAGCATCGCGTTCGGCGGCCCTATTTGACGGCCGTATATTTTACCATTATGTCATCGATCTGCTTTGCCAGATCCTTATTTGATTTCATTTTGATCATGTACTGATGCAGTTTTTCTCCGGGGATAAAGCCCAGCCAGGCGCCGGCCCAGTTTTTTACCTCGTCCTGAAATTTCTTGATTTGGCTGATTTTTTGGAATATGCCGCGCAGGTAGGCGATCCGGTCGGCAGGTGTGCCCGGGGTGGCCGCCACCATCTTGCCGCTGACGCCGACAAAATTAAAGGCGTCTTCCAGGTGCGCCGGGATTTTTACCCCGAGTTCTGCCAGGGTGGGCAGATCCGGAAGCAGAGCGCTTCTCTGGTCCGCAGCGATAAAAAGGGGAACCCCATTGCCTGACTTCATCAGCTCGACCGCGGTGGCGTCCGAGCCGAAACTTGTATCCACTTCACCGCGGGCCAGTGCCAGGGTCGCACCCTTCTTGCCCTGGTACCCCGTGATGACCTTGCCGTTGAGCCCCAAGATCTCAAACATTACGGCCGCTCCGGTGGCTCCGCGGCCTTTCACCGTGGTGGCGCCGGCTTTCAGGCCGGTGGCCTTGCGGAGCTCCTCGATGTTTTTGTACTTGGACTTGGGCGATAAAACGAATGCGCCGAAATCGGGAAGCACATCGGCGATGTAGCTGTACTTTTCGATGTCATAGCGCACGCCGGGCGCTTTGAGCACGTAGTTTGCCATGGCCGCGGTGGTGGCTTTGGTGACCAGCGTGAGCCCGTCCGGCTTGGTTTTGGTGTAAACGTGGTTGATCCCTTTGGACGAGCCCATATTTTCCACTTTTACGTTTGCCCCGGTAAATTCGGCCAGATATGGCGAAATTATGCGGGTTATAAAATCAGTCGTATCGCCGGCCCTGCCCGAGGAAACGACCCAGTCGATGGTCTTTCCCTTGTAGAATTGTTCCGGGTTTTCCGCCCGGGCAACCGGCGGGGAGCCGGCTGTCAGACCCAGAACCAGGGCCAGCATGAAAATTCCATGTATCCATCTACAGTCGCTACTTTGCATGGTAAACCTCCTTTGAAAGTTAAGTCGGTCGTTGATCCTGATTCAACACTTACCATCTTTGATGTGAGCCTGTCAATATGATGCCGGAATTTAATCCTGCAAGAAAATGCGATTCCAGGTTGATCTTTTTTCCCGGTCATAGTAAAGACTGCCGTATTCCTTAAAAACAACCGAAGGGAGGAACTGAACGTGTCTGAAACACCGCAAACATTTGAAGAATGGTGGGTAGGCAGCCACTACCGGAAATTTGTTCAGCAAGAGGGCCTGCCGCTGTATGAGGAGAGCTATCTGGAGAATCTGGCCACTTTGCCGCTGGCGGAATGGGAGCGCCGGGGGGGCAAAGCCGCATACACCCGCCTGGGGGATCAGGAGATCGTCAATCTTCAGGTCGTGGAAATTCCACCCAAAGGCGAGCTTGCGCCCGAAAAACACATGTACGAATCGGTCATGTACGTCATGAGCGGCACGGGCGCCACCATGATATGGCAGGAAGGAGAGCCCAGAAAAACCATCGAATGGGCAGAAGGAGCGCTGCTGGCGATTCCCCTGAATGCCTGGCACCAGGAGTTCAACAGCTCCGGAGACAAACCGTGCCGCTTTTTCTTCGGCACCAGCATGGCCCAGGCCATCAATCAGTACCATAATTTCGATTTTATTTTCAACAACCCCTTTGTCTTCCGGGACAGGTACAGTTATGCCATGGAAGACTACCACGTGAAAGACAGGCACTGGAACCTGCGGCTGTCCGAGACAAACTTTATTCCGGACATCCGCAAGCTCACGCTGGATGCCTGGGGGGAGAAGGGCACGCGCACGTCCATCATGCGTTTGCACATGGGCAATACCGATTCCCAGATCCACGTGCTGGAAGTGGGGGAGGGCACCTACGTGACCGCCCACCGCCATGGCGCCGGGGCGCACGTGATCGTCATCGATGGCCAGGGGTATGAGCTGCTGTTCAATCCCGGGGACGAGAACAATCCCGCCCGTCACCGTAAAGTCCCCATCAAACCTTACGGCGTTGTCTCGCCCCGGCTCAATGAATACCACCAGCACTTTAACACGGGCAAGGGTCCCTTCAGGCAGCTGGCCTTCAAGGGCTGGACGGCAAGCCCGGCCACATCCACCAGCAAGGGGGATTACGACCCTGTGGGCGCGGCCCGGAGCAACAACCCCCACGGTTATGCCTATAAGCTGCGCTATGACAAGGAAGCCCCGTCCGTCCGGGAGGAGTATTACCGGGAGCTGGAGAAAAATGGTGTCGATCTGCGGCTGGAGCCTATAGATCAGGGAGCCAAGTAGTAAATATCCTGGCCCTGAGGACCGGGCTTTGATTATCCCCAGAGGGATTTGCTGGGTTGGAAGTTCATTGTATGATTGAAGTTGCAAATATCAAATTACAAATACCAAACAATTTCCAATGACCAAAATTCGAAAATCCAAACGATGTCTCGTCCTGGAAGGTTTGGGTCATTTATTATTTGGAATTTGTAATTTCAGACCCAAAACGCCATGGCAGAGCCATCTATCCCTGACCTGACCCAAACCGGCATACGCTGTGGATGGACAATGAGCAGCTCGTAGCAGTAAAGCGCCGCGCCAGAGCGTCTAATCCGGATTTTCCACCTCATGACCGTTCTTGGCGCACTCGGCCACATACGTATCCCAGATCCCTTTTCTCAGGTCCCTGTCCAGGTCTGTGTAGTGAAGCACCGTTCCCCCTTCGGAAATGTGCTTGTGGCTTTTGTCGTACAGATGGTTGATGGGCAGCTTGCGGCTGCGCAGTTTGATGGCCAGCTGAATACTTGCGGGACTGGTGCCGAAATGACCGTGCCACCACATGTTCGGCGGCACGATGACCCCGATATCGTTTTCAGGCCAATCATAGCGCTCCATCGCGCCCCCTTCCAGCCACATCAGCGAATAACCGGACCCTGAGAGATTGAACACGAAGGCCGACGGGCCGTGACGGTGCGGATTGAAAAACCGCAGGCCGGGATGCTCGGCCACGTGCACGGAAAGTACGCTGTTGGCAAGTTCAAAATAGACCGTGTTGTTTCCCTTGCCCCGCTCGCGAAAAGAAGAGCGCGGTACACTCAGAATGTCCGGCACAAAAGTGGTTTCGTGAAGATTGACCGCCGTGCGGCCGTGATCCTTGTCCGGCACATAAAGGATGGAATCGGACGGATTTGCCTCCGGATCGATGCGCTTGAAATCATGTGTCGAACCGAACACGAAGTCCGGGTCCCGGAACAGGTTGTAAACGATGGGAAGGGTGTTGACGCTGATAAAACGGACCGGTTCGATTCCGGAACCGTTGAACAGCTGATAGGGATGATTCAGGGGAACAGCGAAAAGGCTGCGGGGGCCCCACTCGAAGCTGATGCGCCCCCTGGCCGTGTCCACGGTGGTGCTGCCGGAGCCGGATATGACGTAGATGACTTCGTCGGCAAGCTGCCGGGCAGCATGGCTGCTCTGCCCCGGAGCGATTTCTGCCACATACATTCCGGCCAGGGATTCCGCGCCGATGAGGTCGAAAAACGCCACGGAGATATTCCGGTCCTTCCAGTATGCCACCGGATAGCCGCACAGGGGACCGACCGCGTAACCCCGGTGAAGTTTGAATCCGAGGTCGTCCTCAACCCATTTCTCATAGGCCGTGCGCCCGTCCCAGGGCACGCCGGTGCGGGTTTCCCGTGGTGTTACCATGATCCTTGCCTCCTTTTGAGCAGGTTCGAAAAAATATTCTCTACATCAAAGGCGTTATCCGCCGCGCTTGCCAGTATATGCGGCTCCAGTGGGGCGCCGCGATGTTTGAAATAATTATGCCCCTGCTTTTAGATACATGAGCAAAGTCGCCGTTATTTAAATAAATTCCGACATGATTTCCGCTGAAAAATGAATGGAAGAAAACAAGGTCTCCGGCCCGAAGCCGGTCTCTGGATACCGGGGCGCCGGTTTGTACCTGACCTTCCGTGGTGCGGGGAAGCTGGATTTTGAAAACATTCCGGTAGATCTGCATGACAAGGGCGGAACAGTCGATCCCTTGCCGGTTCATTCCCCCCAGGCGGTGGGGGACGTCTTGCCAGAGATGGATTTCCGCCCGGAGCTGTTTTTCAACGTCCGTCACGGGCAGAGGCGGCCGCTTGCCGACGGGCAGGGGCAGGGGCAGGGTTGAGCAGGACGTCCCGAACAAAAGGATGGCCACGGCCGCCCCGGCAGCTGCCAAACGAAGTAAATATCCTGGCCCTGAGGACCAGGCTTTTGTTATCCCCTGAGGGGATTTGCTTGGTTGGAAGTTCATTGAATGTTTGAATACAATCGTAAATAGGATTACTCCTTGGGGAGACGCACGGTTAAAACCGGCTTTTTGCATCGGCGCAAGACGCGTCTTGCCGTGCCCCCCATCATTACGTCCACCAGGGCGGAATGTCCGTGGGTTCCCATCACCACCAGGTCGAAATCATCCTTGTGAGCGTGCTCGAGAATAACGGTGGAAGGGTGGCCCACTTCCACCAGGGTTTTTTCCGTGATAAACGGGCATTCCGGCAGTTCGCCGCCGGCTTCAGCGCAAAAAGCTTCCAGGCGGGTTTTGAGGGTTTCGATGACTTCCTGTTGGTTTCTTTTCTTGATGGCCGCCCACTCTTCATCACCGATGTAGGCGGTTATCTGCGCCGCGGCATTGCTGGATAAGGCCTCCATCACGTAAAGGATGGTGACCCCGGCCCCGAAACGGTTGGCAATGCTGGCGGCATAGGAAAAGGCCAGGCGGGAATTTTCCGATAAATCTGTTGCATAGAGTATTTTCTTAATTTCCGGAATCATGTTGCACCTCCATTTTTATTGGATTTTTTATTTTTTTAATCCAAACCCAAGTAGCTACTACACTTATCCTTCTGGTTTGTCAAGAATTCAATATGCGCCCATTGACTTACCACCGGGGAAAGTGTAGATGCTTACATGTTTAATCAAGCAAAGAAATCTTGGTCCTCAGGGCCAGAATATTAACTAGTGCCCATCCATAAATGAGATAGTTTTTGCAAGATCA